>NZ_JANNYP010000819.1:0-18348 GCF_031410135.1 Armatimonas sp.
AGCACCGCCCTTTAATTTAAAGAAATGGATTGATGATAACCGGGATAAACTGAAGCCTCCGGTGGGTAACCAATGCATTTATAAAGATGCCGAAAATTTACGTC
The DNA here is from genome assembly GCF_031410135.1 of Armatimonas sp. Taxonomy (GTDB): domain Bacteria; phylum Armatimonadota; class Armatimonadia; order Armatimonadales; family Armatimonadaceae; genus Armatimonas. The sequence continues at coordinate 105 of NZ_JANNYP010000819.1, forward strand.
GTGTACTCTGCGTTGATTTTGACATACTCGTAGGAGAAATCACAGGTGTAGAATGTGGCTTTGCCGTCTCCTGCACCTAAATCTACCGTGACGAGCACTTCGTCGGTCTTCATTGCTTCGGAGGCGGCGGCTTTATCAAAGGCTGCTGGGACACCGTTCTTGAAGACCTCGATGCCCGCAAGCGTCGCAGACGCGTTGTCCGGATCGAACGGGACGCCCGCGCGACCGGCGGCCATCATCAGGCGCCCCCAGTTCGGGTCGTTGCCAAAGAGCGCGGTCTTCACGAGCGGCGACTCCGCAATCGTGCGCCCCACTTTCTTGGCGTCGGCGTCGCTCGGAGCGCCGGTCACACGCACTTCGACGAGTTTGGTCGCCCCCTCACCGTCGCGTGCCACTTTCTTGGCGAGCGTGATGCAGACCTCTGAGAGCGCCGCGACAAAAGCTTCGAAGTCTGGCCCCTCGGGTTCCTCAATGAAATCGTTGCCCGCCGCGCCCGATGCCAGCAAGATGCACTGATCGCTGGTTGAGGTATCGCCGTCGACGGTCATGCAGTTGAAGCTCACGTCCACCGCGCGGCGCAGTGCAACGTCCAGGGCTTCGGGGGAAATGCCTGCATCCGTCGTCAGAAACGCCAACATCGTCGCCATGTTGGGCGCGATCATCCCGCTCCCTTTGCACGCCCCACCAATTCGAACCTCATATCCGTTAAGCTCAAAAGCAATTTGCGCGGTTTTGGGGACAAGATCGGTTGTCATGATGGCTTCCGCAAAGTTCTCTGCTATTCCCTCCGTTCGACCAACCTCGTGAAGCTTGTGAATACCTGCCGCGATTTTATCCATTGGCAGGCGTACCCCGATCACCCCTGTGGATGCAGTCAGGATAGTATTAGGTAGAGCATCACTCTCCAGGCGAGCCAGGCTTTCTAAGATAACCAACTCAGCCATGCGTTCATTGTCTGCGATACCTTCAGGGCCTGTTGCGACATTGGCACAGCCCGCATTTATAATAATCGCTTTGACAAATCCACCTGTTTCTTCTAAAACCCGCCGGTTTCGTGTGACAGAGGGAGCACACATTTGGTTTTGCGTCCCTACCATGGCGGCAGACACTCTATCAGGCAAGCCCAGTACCCAGAGCAATGCCATATCGAGAGCGCCACTCTTCTTGATGCCTGCGGCGACCCCATGCGCCCGAAAACCTACTGGAAATGTTACGGCCACAGACCGCCTCCTTCGAGCCCGGCAGTTTCGTCGAAGCCGAGCATGATGTTCATATTGTGAATCGCCTGCCCCGCCGCGCCCTTGACGAGGTTATCAATCACAGAGACGACAATCGCTTGCTCTCCCGTAGAAGCGACGGCGAGATGGCAGAAGTTCGAACCCGCGACGTCTTTGGTAGACGGCCAGTCGCCCGGCTCTCGCACGACCACAAACGGGCAGTCCGCGTAGGCAGTGCGTAGCGTCTCGGTTAACTCTGCTGCCGTTGCTTTTGTCTGGCCGTAGCACGTCGCCAGAATCCCACGTGTCATCGGCACGAGATGCGGCGTGAAGAGCACGCTTGCGCCGATATTCTGCTCAATCTCCGGCGTGTGCCGGTGGCCGCCGCCAACTGCGTAGGGGCGGACGGTCTCATTCATCTCGGCGTAGCGGTAGATCGTGTCGGACTTGGAGCGCCCCGCGCCACTGACCCCAGACTTGGCATCGATGATAATCCCGGAGAGCCTGTGGTGCTTGACCAGCGGCGCGAGCGCGAGGCTACTTGCCGTGACGTAGCAGCCAGGATTGGCGATGAGCCGGGCGTTAGCAATAGCCGCTTTCCCAACCAGCTCGGGCATCCCGTAGACCGCTTCGGCAAGCAACTCAGCAGGTGCGGGGGGCATTTTGTAAAATTTCTCCCAGGCCGCCGTATTGGTCAACCGAAAGTCCGCCGACAGATCGATCACGCGCTTGCCCGCCGCCAGAAGTGCCCCGGCGACCGTCATGGCGTAGCCGTTCTCCTGCGCTAAAAAGACCACGCCTGCCGTAATCTCCCCGCCTTTTTTCTTGCAGACCAGCCTGCCCAGCTTTGTCCCGGCAAGCCCCGGAAACGCGCTCGCCAGCGGCTTGCCCGCTGAGCTATCTGAGATCACTTGCGTCACTTCGACACCAGAATGCCGCGCCAGGAGCCGTGCCAGCTCCCCGCCACCGTATCCAGTTACTCCTACAATTGCTACTGTCATACTTTCCTCCTCCCCCGGTTAGAGCGGGGGAGCTTGAGAGCCTTTGGCTACAAAGGGCCACCCAGAGGGTACCCGGCCCATAAAAATCTGTATGGCCGGAACGGCCTTTGTAGCGCGGAGCGCTCTCCAGTCCCGCCGTTCCAATCGGCGGGAAAAACAAAAAAAACCGCCAGGGTTTCCCCTGCGGCCACGCCAAACCTTATTCTTTCGATGTTCTCAAACACGTAGCCGCTTACCAGAAAGGTCACTCCCTTCCGGTCACGGATCGCGTTTTTTATGCGCCTAGCCCGTGACCTCGGAGGGACGACGGACGCGGCGACGGTAATTTTGAGATTTTTGCATCGCTAGGCAGAGAGTATAGGCCAAAGTAAATCCGCTGTCAAGTGGCCTCAAACGAAAACCCGGCGCAGAAGAAAATTAGCAGAGCTGACGGAGGCGATCTTTACTAAGCACGACCAATGTGCTACCATCACGACGGAGAATCCCCATCTGCTTTAGCCGAGCCAAGCGGCGATTGACGGTCTCACGGGTGGCTCCAATGCGCACCGCCAGACGGCCATCGGAGAGGCTATTGAGAGAGATATGCCCCCGTGTGTCGGGTGTCGCAGCCTCAGCACTCTCCAGTAAACAGGCTGCAAGACGCGCTAAGACATCACGAGTCTCACTGGTGACCATACGATCCGAAGCTTCACGTAACCGTGCAGAGAGCGTGCGGATAATCTCCCACGAAACCTGCGGATGGGTCTCTAAAAAGTACAAGAGCTCACGCCGATCCAGCATCAATAGATCGCTTGTGGTATCGGTGATGGCATCGGCAGAGCGTGGCAGATCATCGAAAAGCGAGAGCTCCCCAAAGTGATCACCGGGGCCGCGCCATGCCACATGGACACTTCCTCCCTCGGGAGTGGCACGCTGGATATTGACATGGCCCGAGAGAATCAGATAGAGCGTCTCGCCAGCATCCCCCTCATGAAACAGCGCCTCACGTGGAGGAAAAACTCGCCGTCGACAGCGCAGCGCGAGGGGAGTAAGCTCCTCATCGGTTAGCCCAGAAAACAAGGGAATGCGCCGTAGCATCCCCTCGATCGTACCAACGCCGGCCAACTATTCCTCGCCACCATCGTTGCCGGATGACGCGCCACCCTCTTTTTCGCTGCCTTCCTCGGGCTTGGTCTCTTCACCACCGCTGGTAGATTCGCCAGGGTCTTTCATTGTTTCTTCTTCATCTTTAGCGCCGCTAGAGAACCAGATTTTCACGGTCGCTCCCGCAGCAAGTTTGCTCCCCGAGCTGGGAGATTGCTGAACCACTTGATCCGCTGGAGCTTTACTTGTCATTGGCTTTTTTGTCACACGGAAGCCAGAGTCAATCAGGGCCTGTTCGGCGGACCCGATATCATCACCCACGACGCGAGGAACGGTGATCTTACTACTTCCTCCAGAGCCAGAACCGCTGTTAGAGTTTCCGTCTCGACTCGACTTACCCGAACTACCGGACTTGTCTTTGGTAGACTTCGGATAGGTCTTAGGAGGAGCCCCGGGCTTAGGAGTCAGCTGTGCTTTGAGTTCCTCAAACTTCTTAACAAGGCCGCCCTTAGGGTTCTTAGCGTCCTTCGTTTTCTCATTGTAGGAATAGCCGCCGTACCCCAACCCACCTAACACCAACAACGTAACAATGGGCTTCTTGTAGGGTAGGATCATGTCGCTGAAGCTGGGGCGCTGTGCACGCGCTTCTTTAGCACGATTCCGGGAGTCCTCCGAGATGCTCCGGGGCTTGGAGGGATTTCCACAGAACGGCCCATCTAGACGCCCATAGAGATTGTAGACATGAACCACCACTTTGTGCTTGACTCGGACTTCTCCCAGATCGGTGAGGTAGTTGGCCCAGGGTTCGATTCCTTTTAAGACCTTCGCGACTTCAGACGAGAGCAGGATATGGTCTTCATCACCCAGGTCCATCACCCGTTGTGCGGTGATAATGCCCTCACCCGCTGCATCTTGGTTCCGGTTTAAGTCCTCTACCAGCGTGACTTCCCCCGCATGCACCCCCATTCGCATCTTAATATCAGCGCCGATATTTTGCTTCAGCTCGGTAGCATTGTACTTGAGGTGCTGGTGGATCTGCAGTGCGCAGCGCAAGGGCGAGAGCAAGTCCTTAAAGAAGAGCAATGCCATGCCATCTCCGGTCGGACGCGCGATAAAGCTATCGGTGTCCGCACGAGCCGCGATGACTTCCGGCATCTCCTGCACCATGCGGGAGAGCTCTTTTTGAGCGGCAACTTGCTGGGCTGTTTTCAGACGACTAAACCCAATAATATCCATAAAGAGGACATACGCACGCCGAAGCGAAGGGGTTCGCTCAACCACATCGGTGAGTGGCGCGTCCTGTGGCGCATTTTCAAGACTCATAACGGCAATGATCCCTCAGAGAGTACCCTGGTAATAATGATAGGTTATACCACAACGGGCTTTCCTTTAACCTAGTTCCTCTCTGTTATCGGCACTTGTTACACGACAATATACCTGGAAGACGTACTAGTATGGGGGAAGTTCAGGTAAAATCGAAAACTGTAAACAACGATGCGATGCCCCTACTGTGCCACTTTAGATAAAGATCATGTCCTCGACTCACGTCCCATTCGCGATGGAGCAGCGATCCGGAGGCGACGGGAGTGCGAAGCTTGCCAGGGTCGTTTCACCACTTTTGAAGAAGTAGAAGAGCTCCGGCTCCTCGTGATCAAGAGCAATGGTGCGCGTGAGCCGTTTCAGCCCAACAAGCTCCGGCGTGCAATCGAGCTCGCGTGCAAGAAACGCCCCGTCACGGATGAGGCGATCTCCCTTTTCGTCGAGGAGATTGAGCGTGTTCTCTATAAACAAGCCGAGCGAGAAGTGGCGTCCCGCGCCTTGGGCGAGCTCGTGGTGGAGAAGCTCCGCCAGCTGGACACGGTCGCCTACGTGCGCTTTGCTTCCGTCTACCGGCAGTTTGAAGATGCGCAGGAGTTTCGGGATCTGATCGAGCGTCTGCCCGAATCGGAAAATTAAGACAGGGTATACTGAAAGTTGCATGAAGAAGTCCTTTAGCCTCCTGGCTCTTGCGATGCTGGCTCTGGGTGGGTCGTCGTGCCCCTCCCGGCAAGATCCCATCAGTGGGAGTCCAACAAGCATCACCCCGGCCACTCCCCAGCCGTTTGATCCAACCCTCTTTGCCCCGCTCTCGCCTCGTGCACAAGACCGCCGTATCCCGGTGATCATGTACCACGATATCGTCGCCAGTAAGCGACAAAAGACAGTCTTTTTCGACTGCACCACCGATGAGTTTAAAGATCAGATCGCCTACTTGGAGAGCCAAGGTGCGACTTTTATCAGCGCGGAGCAGCTCCACCGCCACCTCGTGCGCGGCGACACCGTGCCAGAGAAATCCGTCCTGCTGACCTTCGATGATAACTACCAGGGCTTCTACAACAATGCCTATCCGCTTCTGAAGTCCAAGAAGATCCCCTCCGTGATGTTTGTGCACACGGCGTTTGTGGGCAACAAAAAAGGCCCGCACCCTAAGATGGACTGGGACACTCTCAAGAAACTCGATGCCGAAAAGCTGGTGACCATTGCCTCCCATACCGTGACGCACCCCGGTGAGTTTGAGAAAAAGCCGCTCGATGTTCAGCAGTCGGAGCTCTACGACTCCAAGAAGACTCTCGAAGACAAACTCGGCCATCCGATTCCCTATATCGCCTACCCCGAAGGTCGCGGCGATGCGGAGACGTTCTCTCTGGCGCAACAGATTGGCTACACGCTGGGCTTCACCGTAGAAAATGGCGCGGCAGAGCAGTCCCCCAATATCCTCGCTGTGAATCGCTATATTCACACCCGCTTAAAAAAAGCCTGGGAGGAGTGCCAGCAGCTTGTCATTGATGCCCCTGCAACGGTCTTTGAGCGCAATCTCTCCCCGACGCCCGTTACGCTTCAGACCGGCACTTTTGATGGCATCCGGCTGGCAATGGTCAAAGGTGGCAAGCCCATCTCGGTACGTGCTACCGACACCGGGCGTAAGTCTGTGGGGGAGTTTATCCGCGATGTGCCGGGAACCGTCGCCGGGATGAATGGGACATTTTTCGTTAACGCCGACCTGCGCTCCGTGGACAATGCGCTGATTGGCCCCTGTCGCACCCAAGTCGAGAATGCCTTCTTCGCCGATGAGGATAAACTCCGTATGCCACGCATCTGGAACCGACCTCTGGTGGTCTGGGGACCGAAAAAGATCGCCATTGTCCCTTTCAATCCCTATGCCTACAACAACGAAGTCAGCCTGCTCTCCCTGATGATGGACATGAGTGATGTCTTTCTGGGCGGCGCATGGATCGTCCATAACGGGGTTGCCCGCACCAAGAAAGAGATCGCTCCCTACGCCGCGCGCGACTTCAACGACCCGCGCAAGCGTGCCTTCTTTGGGGTGACGGATAAAGGCGAGATCGTGCTGGGGGCAACGATGGACGTTATCACTACGGAGATGATGGCCCGTGGTGCCGCCGCCGCCGGGGTTCATGAGGCCATTTTGATGGACTCAGGCTTCTCGACGAGTATCGTCTTTGATAGCAAGATTATCGCCACAGGCCACACCGCCAAAGACCTCCCCTCGCGCCCTGTGCCTCATGCCATCTTGCTAAATGGCACCCTTCAACAGCCCATTGACCCCGACACGCTCACCCTCCTCCAGAGTGCCGAAACGTCGGTGGGCGCGATCTCAGCGGTCGAAGCGATCACTCAAGAGCCCATTGGAGCCCGCCCCGAAGGTCATCCCGATCGGGGCAAGCTGGGGCCAAGACGGCGGCGCTAGCCTTTGTAGGGTAGCTCATAGCCCTTGCGGTAGGTGCGTGTGAGGAGGCGATTGGCCTCGGCTTCACGCCCCCCGCACTGGGTGATTTTTTGCGCCACGGGGTCATACTCCAGGTGCTGGTTGCCCAGCCGTGTGCCGATATTGCCCAGGTGACAAAGCACGGCAGAGATCGCCCCCTCAGTAATCGGGGCGCTGAGCTTACTGGGGTCACCCACGCGCACAGCGGCGATAAAGTCGGCGAAGTTGCTCTCTTTGCCTCCGGTGATTGTGACGGGCCTTTTATCTATGCGCATAACCGTGACTCCCTTGGCCCCGTCCACGATCATCCCCTCGGTGCCGTAGAAGACCGCCGCGTTCTCCTCACCGCCTTCAATGCCATAGTTGGTCCAGAGGCGCATCTCATACAGAATCTGACAGCTCTCGTACTGATAAACCACAGTCTGTGTGTCGGGGGTCTCGTGGTCGTCGTTGTAGAAGTACTGCGCCCCGGAGCAGATCACGGCCTTCGGGTAGCCCACCCCAAGCCCCCAGCGGGCGACATCGAGATGGTGAACACCGTCGTTGCCAAGATCGCCGGTGCCGTAGTCCCAGAACCAGTGCCAGTTGTAGTGCCAGCGGTTCTCCGTGAAGTCGTGCTTGGGGGCGGGGCCGAGCCAGCGGTCGTAGTTCACCCCGGCAGGCGGGGCGCTCACCGGCTTGCGACCAATGGGCTCACGGAGCTGGTTGTTGATCACTTTAGCGGTGTAGACCTTGCCAATGACGCCCTCACGGAGCGCTTTCACCAGAGCCTTGTGCAGGCTCCAGCTCCGCCGCTGGGTGCCGTGCTGGACGCATTTCTTATACTGCGCCGCCGCCTTGACCAGCAAGTTCGCCTCATGGACATTATGGGCGCAGGGCTTCTCCACATAGACATGCTTGCCCGCCATGAGCGCCGCGAGCGCAATCGGGGTGTGCCAGTGGTCACAGGTGGCGATGCTCACCGAGTCAATGCTCTTATCGTCGAGCACGCGCCGGTAGTCGTCGTAGGTCTTGACCCGGCCTTTGTTGGGCAGCTTTGCCGCCACGCCACTCAGCCGGGTAGGGTCGAGATCACAGAGCGCTGCCACCTCGCAGTTGGGAATCGCCGCAAACGAGCCGGCATGGTTGCTTCCCATGCCCCCCGTCCCGATCACTGCATGGCGAATGGTCTCGTTGGCAGAGCGCTGGCCCATCAGCGTGCCATTTTGAGGCGATTATTGACCTCATCCCAGTTGACGACGTTCCACCAGGCTTTTAAGTAGTCCGCGCGCTTGTTCTGGTACTTGAGGTAGTAGGCGTGCTCCCAGACATCGTTGCCCAGAATCGGAAAGCCGCCGTCTAAGATTGGGGTGTCCTGGTAGGGGTAAGACGCCAGCTCCATCTTCCCTTTTTTCACGGAGAGCCAGACCCAGCCACTGCCAAAGCGCTTCAGGCCCGCGTCTTCGAATGCCGCTTTGAACTTCTCAAAGTCCCCGAAGCTGCCTTTAATCGCATCCGCAATTGCCCCCGTGGGAGCCCCGCCGCCGTTTGGCTTCATTAATGTCCAGAAGATCGTGTGGTTCACATGGCCTCCTGCGTTGTTACGGACAACCATACGGCTCTCTTCGGGGAGACGCTCTAGGTTTTTGAGCAGCGCCTCGGCAGACGTCAGCTTACTGCCACCAGGCAGTTTCGCAACAGCATTGTTCAAGTTCGTGATATAGGTCTGGTGGTGCTTGTCGTGATGGATCTGCATGGTCTGCGCATCAATATGCGGCTCCAGAGCGGCAGGAGCGTAGCTGAGTGCGGGCAGCGAGAACGGCCCAGTGGGGGGTGTTTGTTGTGTCATTTGGTTATGGTCCAGTTGTCGAGTTCTTTGCCATCGGCGGCGACTTGCCGGGCGACGAGCTTTTTATCCGTGAGATCCACGATGGTGAGCGAGTGGGTGTCGTCTATGTACTTGGCGGTGAAGTCCTGTAGCTTGCCCTTTTCGATATTTTTATAGAGCCCGGCTCCGCCCGCTCCGGTGACGATATAGATCGGGGCCGTGGGCTTGGTGTTTTTTACCCCATCGTAGGTCTTGTCCAGCGTGATTTTACCCGCGACATCGCCCTTTGTGCCGCGCGGTTTCTCGGGAGTAAACTTCAGAGGATAGGTGCGCTGGTAGTCGTGGACATGCCCCGACCAGACTACAGAGACGCCGTATTTCTCAAAGAGCGGCGCGAGCGAGCGCATCCACTGGTCGTTGAAGTGCTCTTTATTGGAGTTAAACGGCGGGTGGTGGAACGCCACAAAGCGCCAGGTAGACTTCTGCGCCGCTTTTAGGTCACTCTCGACCCACTGCAAGAGTGCAGGGTCGGTCCAGTCCATGTAGTAGTTGGCATCCAGCACCGTCCAGTGCGCATTGCCATAATCATAGGAAAAGCTCGCCATGCGTGGGTAGCGCTCCCCCGCAGCCGTGAGAAACGCTTTGGTGTCGGCACTCCCCAGCGGTGAGGCGAACTTGGTGTTGCTGACTAAGGGGCCATTGAGCGGCTGGTTCCAGTAGTAGAAGTAGGCAAAGCCATCGGTCGTCTTTTCCAGCGTCGTCGAGCGAATGTCATGATTACCCGGTGCCGCCACCGTCAGAGTGGAGCGCAGAAGCGGCACGCCACTCTCTGTGGCGGTCTCGGCATTGTAGATGGGCCAGTAATTCTTCACGTACTCGCTCGCCAGCCCCTTGCCGTAGACGATATCGCCGGTGATAAAGACAAAGTCGGGCTTTGCCGCCAGGGTCTGGGCCGCGACTTTTTTCTGGCCCTCGGTATTTTGTCCACAGTCTCCAAAGACCACAAAGCGCTGTGGCTCTTTGGCGCTCTTTCGGGCACGGGCACGGGCGGCAAAGACGGGCTTGTCGGCTTTTGAGATGCGGTAGTCAAAGAGCTTTCCGGGAATCAGCCCCTCTAAAGGCGCACTCACCACGATCTCGGGCTTGATGACGCCCACGGCAACGGGCTTCGCGCTGAGCTTGCCGGTGATCTTCTTCCAGCTTCCCGTAGAGCCCGCAGAGCGCGTCTCGACGCTCCACTCGTCCAGCTTTGCATCGGCAGGCACGATCCAGAGCAGATCCACTCCCTCGGTCTTCTCCCCCAGCGCAGGCCGATTCCCCAGCTGCAAGTACGGCGGCTGCACAAAGGTCTTCTCCGGCGTAGCCACTGCCTCCAGCGGTGGTAGAGCCGCCTCGGCCACCGCTCCCGGCGAGGGACTTGCCACCGCGCGGGCGCCCAGTCCTCCCCCCAGCGAGGGAGTCTGCATCTGGGGCGTGGAGAGATTGGGACTTGTCCCCGCACAGCCCGACAGCCCCAGACCAATCAGAGAGCATTTCCATGCACGCATCGTCATGGTCTTATTCTACACCACTCTCAGGGCTTAGTAAGCCAATAGAAGAGCGGACGCATATTTTAAACGTAGATTAACCTAATCAAACTCTAGACAGTTATAATGGGGACGTGCGACAATTTATCTCTCCCCCAGCCAAAGCACTGCTCTTGCTCACTCTGGGCTATGCAGGCTACTATTTCTGCCGCGCGAGCTTCTCCGTGGCCAAGCCTCAGCTGATTGAGTTTCTCTCCGCAGGGGGCGCGATGGATGCAGCAGCGGCCAAGATCGCACTGGGCGGGGTTGCCTCAGCGGCGACACTGGCGTATGCCTGTGGAAAGTTCGCCTCAGGGGCCCTAGCGGACTTCTGGAGTGGGCGGCGCAACTTTTTAATGGGGATGGTCGGCGCGATTGTCTTTAATATATTGTTTGCACTCTCGGGGACGTTGCCGCTCTTCACGCTGGCCTGGGTGCTCAACCGCTTGATCCAGGCACTGGGCTGGCCGGGCGCGGTAAAAGTGACCGCAAGTTGGTACCCGGCTAGCAGCTACGGAACGGCGGTGGGAATCCTGAGCCTCTCCTATCTCTTTGGCGACTTTGCCGCACGGCTCTTTCATGGGGCGCTGATCGGGGCAGGGCTAGGGTGGCAGGCGCTGTTCTTCGGCGGCGCGGGCGTCCTCACGCTTCTTCTTGTCGCCAATGCTCTCTTTCTCCGCGAGAATGTCACTGCCAAACCCGCCACGACAAGTGAGATCGACGCGGCGGACGAGGAGCCCGAGCTAGACGCAAAGGCGTTTCTGCGCTCCCCAAGCTTCTGGTGCGTCTGCCTGATCTCCCTGGCGTTCACCCTGGCGCGCGAGACATTTAACGAGTGGTCCCCGACCTATCTGGTGGAGTTTGGGAAGCTCACTAAGGCCAATGCCGCGACGCAGAGTTCCTACTTTCCGCTCTTTGGGGGCTTTGCGGTGATTCTCGCAGGCAAGCTCTCCGATGGGCTGGGTCGCTCGGGGCGGGCTTTTATTCTCCTGCTCAGCCTGCCAGTGATCGCCGTGCTTCTCTCAAGCCTGGCGCTCCTGCCTGCGGGAAGCCCCCTGATTATCTTCGCGATCTCGGCGATTGGGTTCTTTCTGATCGGGCCCTACTCGTTTCTGGCAGGAGCGCTCTCGCTAGACTTTGGCGGGAAGAAGTCGGGCGCGACGGCAAGTGGGATTATTGATGGAGTGGGCTATCTGGGTGGCGTGCTGGCAGGCGAGAGCATGGCGCGCCTCTCGGTGGCGCTAGGGTGGAAAGGCGCGTTCTTCACGCTCGCGGGCGTGCTCCTGATCTCGCTGATCCCCGCTCTCTACTTCTGGAAGGAACAGAAAAAACGCGATGTTTGACGGAGTGTATGATGTTTGATGTCGCAATTGTCGGGGCGGGCGTTTTAGGGCTGGCCCATGCCTACCACCTGGCCCGTGCTGGAAAGAAAGTCGCGGTCTTTGAGCGCAGCCGCAGGGCAGAGGGCGCCAGCATCCGTAACTTTGGAATGCTCTGGCCCATCGGTCAGCCGCTGGGTGAGCGCTACGAGACAGCGCTACGAAGCCGCGAGCACTGGCTTCACGTCCTTACGGAGGCCAAGCTCTGGCACGAGCAGACCGGCTCGCTGCACCTGGCCTACGCCGACGACGAAGCCACTGTATTGCAAGAAATTGACTTCCCCAGCACGCAGTGGCTTGAGCCCGTGCAAGTACACGAGAAGGCGCAGGGCATCCGTGGCGAGAACCTGCGCGGTGGCTTGTGGAGCACGACCGAGATTTGCGTAGACCCGCGCGAGGTCATCGCCCACCTCCCTGCGTTTCTCACCGAGCGTTACGGAGTGACGTTTCACTTTGGCACCACGGTCTTTGGTTATGCCTCGCCCCATCTCAGCACATCGGCAGGGGCGTTTCAGACCGCACAGCTGATTGTCTGCTCCGGCCACGAGCTGGCTACACTCTACCCCGAGGCACTAGCCGCCGAGCAAGACCTCACGGTCTGCAAGCTCCAGATGATGCGCACGAGCCCACAGCCAGGGAGCTGGCGACTTGGTCCGATGCTGGCGGCGGGGCTCACGCTGGCACACTACGAGTCGTTTAAGAGCTGCCCCAGCTTGCCCGCGCTGAAGCAACGCCTCCACGCAGAGTTCGCCGAGTACGAGCGCTACGGCATCCATGTCCTCGTCTCGCAGAACGGCCATGGCGAGCTCACTCTCGGTGATAGCCACGAGTACGACGATGAAATCTCAATCTTCAACAACGAGCACATTGATGCGCTGGTGCTGAAGTACCTAGCCACTTTCCTAGAAGCCCCCGACTGCCAGATCGCCTCGCGCTGGCACGGTTTCTATCTCAAACACAAGACGCAGCCCTGGTGGATCGCTCGCCCCGACGAGCATGTCACCCTCGTCACGGGAGTCGGTGGTGCGGGGATGACGCTAAGCTTTGGGCTGGCAGAAAAAGTAGTGGAGGAACTCGGATGAGCGTCAAGCGCCCCGAACTCGTCATTTTCGACATGGCCGGAACCACGGTACACGATGAGGGCAGCCCCGTGCATCGCTGCTTGCGTGAGGCGCTCTCCAGCGCGGGTGTGGCGGTCACGCACGAGCAAGTCAATGCCGTCATGGGCTACCCCAAGCCCGATGCCATCCGCCAGCTGCTCATTAGCGGTAGCGAGAGCCGCGTCGCCGAGATCCATGCCTACTTTGTGGAGCGCATGATCGCGCACTACCAAACCAACTCCAAAGTCCGCGAGATCGAGGGCACGTCACTGGTCTTTGTGAAGCTACGGGAAGCAGGAATCAAAGTCGCGCTGGACACGGGCTTCTCACGCGACATCGCCCAGGTGATCATCGAGCGCCTCGGCTGGCGCTTGCTACTGGATGGCTCGGTCACCAGCGACGAAGTGCCCCGTGGCCGCCCGCACCCGGACATGGTGCTGGCCCTGATGGCACGCTTTGGAATCACCTCCGCAAGTGCCGTCGCCAAAGTCGGGGATACGCCCTCGGATCTTTTAGAGGGCACGGCGGCGAACTGCGGCTGGGTCATCGGGGTCTGTGAAGGCTCCCACACCGAGGCGGAGCTTGCCCAACATCCACACACCCATCTACTTTCCAATATCACCAAGCTCCCCGCACTCTGGGGAATTTAACCTTGTCTTGATACGCACCTCACTCCGGTGTCCTATGCTGGTCTTCGTACGAAACGTTGCGATCTGCGACTGGCGGCCAGGGTAGCCATGACTCCTACCCCCAGCTGGACTAGAGACGTTTGTGATGAGGCGTATGATGAGACATAACTACCCTTGCGAAAGTGAGGAGCTGCGGGCTAGCTTGCTCGCAGCTTTTCTTTTTTCTGCCCCAGTGCCCAGCACAGCAGCGAGGCTCCTAGCCCGACATAGATCGCCTCGATACCAAACGGATAGTGTGCCGCGTCCATGCCACCGTTGCGTTGCCCAACTACCATCCAGACCAGCGGCAGGCCCGTTCCCAGCAGCATGCCCGCGAGCGTGAACGCCGGGCGAGCCCGAAAGCGCTCCGGGGCGTAAGCAGTGAGTAGTGGAATCAGTAGACCAGGGACAAACGCGGTGCCAATGGTGTACCAGAGGCCCACCACCGAGGGAAGCAAGAGTGCGGCGATGATAGCGAGGACAGCGGCGATCAGCACCCCGATGCGGGTCCAGCGCACCTCGTCGGCTTTTTTGGCACGCCAGGCAAGATCACGGCCAATCGTGGTGGCAGCAAGAAACGTGTAGGAGATCAGGGTGCTCATCACCGTAGCCAGCATCCCCACCCAGAAGAGGCCTTTTGCAACCGGCGGCAGGAGTGCCTCGGCGAGCGCAGGGTAGGCATCTATGGGTTTCTCTAAACTTGGCAGGAGTACACGAGCGTAGCAGCCCGCACTGACCGTGAGAAAGTCAAAGAGCGCCCAGCACAGAATCGAGGCCAGAATCCCGCGTTGTGCCACTTTAGGACTCTGCGCGGCGCTACAGCGCTGGTGAAAGCCCGGATCGGCAAGGGTCCAGAGCGCGATGCAGTACCAGACAAGAATATAGGCGGGTGGGTTGCCACCTGCGAGGCTCTTATGGGTTGCGGGAAGCTGCGCGGCCAGCGTGGGCAGCCCCCCGACTTTGGCAAAACAGAAGCCGATAAGCAGGCCAAAGCCTAAAAACATCAAGAGAAACTGGACGAGATTGGTGCGCACATCGGTCTCAAGGCCCCCGCGCACCACAAAGACCACGGAGAGCAGCGTCCCAATCGTGACGCAGAGCCAGAGAGGGCCACCAAAGATCGCCTGGAGCAGTGTCCCGGTCATGAGGGCATAGGGGGCGGGGGCGACCAGGAAGAAGACCAGTGCCGCCCCGACGAGCGCCACGGGCCTCCCGTGTGCCGCCTCCAGCGTGTCGGGGATGGTGAAGCGGGCCGCCGTGCGCACTTTCGGCGCAAGCCAGAGGGCGTAGACCAGCGCGAAGAGATAGTACGGCAGCCCAAAAACCGTCCACGCGCCCAGTCCCGTGGTGTAGGAGAGCTCCCCCACTCCCAAGATTCCGCCGTACCACGTGGCCACGAGCGTGGCGACAAAGGCGGGGAGTGTCAGCCCCCGCCCCGCCACCAGAAACGCACTCGCGGTCTCACTCTCACGAACGAGCTTGCGCTGACGAAGCCCCACAAAGATCAGTGCCAGCGCGTAGAGCGCCAGCACCGCGTAGTCCGCAAGAGCGAAGTGCAGGCTAGTCACAGGCCCAGCCACTGTTGCCAAAGTTGCGCGTGGCATCGGGCGAGCAGAAGAGCTTGTCAAACTGCCCCGCGCTCACCACAAATTTCGCGTGGCCGTCCGCGAAGACAAAGCTGCCCCCACGCGGGTGCCACTGCTTGTAGTAGTCGGGGAAGTAGCCGTACTTTGCGCCGTTAGGGTCGCGGTCGCCGCCAAACCAGGGGAGCATCTCCTCGCGCATAATATACGTCTCGGCAGGAGCCTGGAACGCTGCATCGGAGATCGGGCCGGAGGGCAGACAGTAGTCGTTGCTTGGCTCGCAGAGCACGTTGTTTTGTTTGGAGACCCCCGAGATCACCGAGAGCGCCCCACGCGTGAAGCGATAGGAGCTGCCGTAGCAGTCTCGGTACGAGCGGTTTTTCCCCGGCAGATCCGAGCAGCCACCGTACTCCACATTGCTCGGCGTGTTCTGCGGCACCGGGCCACCCGCGTCGTCGGGACAGCGGAAGATGTCGCGACTTTTGGTGTAGGGTTGCAAGAGCACCTCGACCCCAAGATGCCCCGCAATATCGGCGGCAGGCTGGGTGTTGTAGGCATAGAAGATCGGGAGGGTCTCGTCGTAGTCTTGCCGGTACATCTGGAGCGCTAGGCCAATCTGGCGCATGTTCGAGAGGCAAGTTGTCTGTCGGGCACTCTCGCGTGCTTGGGCAAAGACAGGAAATAGAATCGCTGCCAGAGTCGCAATGATCGCGATGACAACGAGGAGCTCGATTAGCGTAAACGCGTGTTTCATAGTTTTCTCCTCGGCATCGAGAAGAAAGAGACGTGCCAGCAGGGAAGAAAACAAGCCAGCACGTTTCCGCTTCCCTACGCCGGTACGAACCGGATCAGGTTCTGGGGTCGGCAAACTTGCCCTCTCAGCCTCATCTTACAAAGGCTCCCCCAGCGGTTTCCAGGCATTATTACCACGACCCAAAAGCGCTTATGTAAACTAAATGTTAAATCTTTTGGCAAATCCTTGCTTTTTCCCCAAGAGACCGAGATACTGAATCCAACACAATCTCATCCTAATTGGAGGAACTCACTCTTGTCATCAAAAGACACTCTCTCGGAAACCGGTGCCATCTTAACCCGCGCAGGCGGAACCCTGTCCGTGCTCAGCGGTGTTGCACCCGAGCTACTGGACGCCGCACAAGTCGAGCTCGATGCCTACCGCGACGCGATGGAGACCCTGGAGACCAAGACCAAGGCACTGGAAGAGCACCTCGCCGCTATTGCCACGCTCCTGCCCGAGGTTCGAAAAGAGACCCGCCAGCTTAAGGAGCGCAACAAAAAAGCCTACGAGGTTCTCCAGAAAGTGGTTCACGGCAAGCCAATTGCTGCCAAAAAGCCCGCCGTGGTAAAGTCCAAGCCCATCCCGCCCGCTCCCACAGAGGCTAGCTTGGAGAGCGCAACAGCAGCTCCCGTGAAGGCTCCCACCACGCGACGGAAAACCGCCACCAAAACATCCTAAATCTGGGCTTCAAGCAGCGCTCGGTAGCTCTCCAAAGAGGGAGTTACCAGCGCCGTCACTTTTCCTTCGTCATCATAGCGACGGAGGCGCACGGCCCAGTCAGCATGAGGATTTCCCTCAAACTCCTGTGCCTCCCTCTCGCTCATGACCCCGCCCTGAAGTGTCAGGCTACGCTGTGACGCTTCCGAGAGAGAGTCGTGGTACCCAGGCTGGCGGGCACAGAGATAGCGCTTGGCCGCGACATGAAGACGCACGGGTTCGACGATTTCGGGGGGAAAGTGCCTCGCAAGCCAGCGTGCGCCGTGCTCCTCGTGCTGGGCATCTGTGCCTTTCTCGGCAATGTCCTCTCCCAAGTCATGGAGCAAGTGCCCAATATCATGGAGCAGACACGCCACCACCAAGCCCTCGGGCTCTCCGGCTTGCGCCGCAAAGTAAGCACACTGTAGTGCATGCTCCCGCTCGGTAACCTCTTCACCGTAGTGCTGGTCTCCCCGCAGGGCAAAGCACTCCATAATCTTGGCAACGACGCTCTGTGGCGTCTGAGCGAGCTCGTTCATCATCCCTAGGATACTCCAGTTCTCTTTCCCTTTGCACTCTCTTAACGTGAAAATAACCTCCCGTTAATCAAGACCTGAACCTAGACAGGGACAATGACCACGAAAGGAATTCTCTCTATGAAACCGAACCATAAATCAACTGGCTTCACGCTCATCGAACTCCTCGTTGTGATTGCTATTATTGCCATTCTAGCCGCCATTCTCTTCCCCGTCTTTGCACAAGCACGTGAGTCCGCACGGCAGACAAGCTGCTTGTCCAACCTGAAGCAGATTGCCATGGCAGACATGATGTATCTTCAGGACTACGACGAGACCTTTGTCCCTGTGGGGGGAACGAGTGAAAAAGTTTGGCCCGCAGGCACCGCCCCCGCACAGATGACACGCAACACCACCGACCCCGTCACCTTCGTAAGCTCACAGAAAGCAGTTAACGGCTGGTCACTCAACCTACTGCCCTACACCAAGAATCGCGAGATGTTCCAGTGCCCCTCGATGGACCGTAACTTCGCCGGCAACGGCGACTGCGCAGGCTTCAATGGTAGTCGTATGACCAACCACTATGCCTACAACTACTGGCTCGGTGGTGACGATACCTACCCCTTCGGTGACTACTTAACGGCTCCCAACGGCTCCTATAGATTCGCACAGCCACTCTCGCAGGCCGCACTTGCTCAACCAGCCAGCGTCATCATGCACTTTCACTCAGGCTCCGTTCCGCCCTACGGCACCGGCTGGGGCTGTGTCTACACCACCATTGAGCTCCCAGACTTCTACAATAAGATCCGTCCCCGTGTGAAACATAAAAACGGCGACAATATTGCTTTCGCAGATGGCCATGCAAAGTGGTACGAGCTAAAGCGAGAAGACTCCGCTGTGCGCGCAAACACCATCGTGATTGATGGACGGCGCTCAATCTGGATGTTCCCTTTCTATCCAGATAACAACGGTGGATACAGGGTCTACTAAGATGCGCACTCTCTTTACGCTCCTGGCGCTTCTTATCCTGGTCTTTACGATCATCGGCTGTGGCGAGCGCAGTACCGC
>NZ_JANNYP010000820.1:0-5186 GCF_031410135.1 Armatimonas sp.
GGGCGAGGGCTCAGGGCGGGAAGTGGACAGCCTGGCTAAGGTCGCGGAGCTGCTCGGAGCACGCTCGGTGCTGGCGAGCCTGTGGCCCGTCAACGACAGCTCCACCTCCGTGCTGATGCAGCGCTTCTACACGCTCCTCAAGGACGAGCCCGGCCTAGGGCGAGGCGAGTGCCTTCGCCGTGCCCAGCGCGAGCTGCTTAGTGGAAAAGCCAGTAGCGTAGGGGCTGCCCGTGGCCCTGTGGCGGCGACGGGGGGCAAGCCTCCTGCCACTGTCCCCGCCTACATCCCCGACCCCAGCGCTCCGTGTGCCCACCCCTACTACTGGGCACCCTTCATTCTCATCGGTAACACGAGATAATCAGAAAAAATCATGAACTATTATGCCCTCCTTACGCCTCTCGCTCTCGTTGCCTACCAGCAATCCCCTGCTCCAGTAAAAGAAACGCCACCGCCTGCCAGTGTCATGGAAGCAATCAAAAAAGCCGAAGCGCTGGTCAAAGCCGAGAAATTCGCCGAGGCCATCACGATTCTGGAAGCACGGCAAAAAGAGCTTGGCAAAAAGATCACAGAGGCGGAGAAACGTGCGCTATTAATCGCGACGGCTGAAATACACTTTGCCAGAGGAGAAGAAGCGGAGAGCCATTCAGAACATAAAGAAGCAATTCTACATTATCAAGCCGCTTATGAGATAGACAAAACCTACAGGAAAGTTTCAGCAGGCATTGAACTCCATAGCATTGGAGCAATATATGATGACATAGGCAATAAATCAAAAGTATTAGAATTCTATAACAAAGCTCTCCAATTATTCGAAATTACAAAAAGTAAAGATGCAGAAGCTTCCCTACTAGGCGATTTCGGTTCATTTTATAACTCTATCGGAGATAAAAATAAAGCACTTGATTTTTTCAAAAAGAGTCTATCAATACAAAAAGAAATTGGAGATAAGGGAGGAGAGTTAATTACCACAAACAATATTGGCGTTTTACATGAATCTATTGGTGATAATGCTAAAGCACTAGATTTTTATAATAAAGCCTTACTATTACTAACTCAAACAGAAACGAAACGAGAAAGAGCCGTACTTCTCAGCAATATAGGAAAGTGTCACTATAACCTTGGTAATAAAGAAAAATCTATAGAATTCTATAACAAGGCACTGCTTATCCAAAGGCAAATAGAGAACAAATCAGATGAGGCAACAACTCTCAATAATATCAGTACGGTCTACAGAGATCTTGGCGAAAATGAAAAAGCACTTGAAGCGTTAAATCAAGCGCTTCATATATTTACCCAAAAAGGACTTAAAAACAGAGAAGCAACTACATTAAATAATATTGGCGCGATTTATTCAGCTCTTGGTAATAAAGAAAAATCTTTAGAATCTCATAAAAAGGCACTATTAATACATCAATCAATCCATAACAAGGAAGGAGAAGCTTATTCACTCTTCAATATTGGCGATTCTTACTCCAAACAGGGTGATAAAACAAAAGCTCTAGAACTCTACAACCAAGCACTATCACTGCAAAGGCAGGTAGGCGACAAGAGAGGAGAAGCAATAACACTCAAGAATCTGATGATGCTCTGGAATAATAAAGCTTTCCAGAAGCAGAGCTTAGGAATGGCAGTACTCTACGGAAAACAGGCGATCAATCTCTATCAGTTTATGCGCAATGAGATTAAGAGCCTGGATAAAAGCCTACAGGACAGCTACACGAAGTCGGTTTCGGTGACCTACCGACAGCTGGCGGATTTGCTGATTGAGCAAGGGCGGCTGGCGGAGGCGCAGCAGGTGCTGGGACTGCTCAAAGATCAGGAGCTGAGTGAGTTTGTCCAACGCGATGCCAAAGTTTCGGGCGAGGCGGCGGGCGTGGCGCTGACCCCTAAAGAGGCGGAAATGAACAAGCGCTATCAGGAGATCTCGGAAAAGCTGACGAAGCTTGGGGCACGTCAAGCGGCACTTAGTGCCAAACGGCAACGGACAGCAGAAGAAGAGAGAGAACGCGAGCAGCTAGGAGAAGATCTTCAGGTGGCGACCATCACCTTCCAGAACTATCTCGTGGGCTTGGAAGCAGAGTTTGCACGAGTGCCGCTGGCACAGCAGCAGCTAGTCGCGGTGAAGGATGCCCAGACTCTCAGTCGGACGCTCAGTGATCTGACAAAAGATACCAAGCAGAGCACTCTGGCTATTTACACACTGGTGGGAGAGGAGAAGCTGAGCTTTATCGTGGTCACGGGAAATGTTCAGGTGGCACGCGAGTATCCCATCACCGCCGTTGCGCTCAACAAACTCGTTGCCCAGTTTCGCACTGCACTGGAGGACCCACGCCTCGATCCCCGGCCCCTGGGAAAAAAGCTCTACGATATTCTCATTGCTCCCATCGAGAATGACCTGAAGGGTGCGGACGCGACGCGGGTGTACTGGTCGCTTGATGGAACGCTGCGCTATCTGCCCCTTGCCGCACTCTCACCCGACGGCATCCACTATCTTATCGAACGCGAAGAATTCCACTCGCTGTTCTCCCCTCGCGTCAAGGAGCGGCTTGTTCCCTTTTTCAAAGACCCCTGGTACGCTCTGGGACTCGGCGTGAGCAAGGGAGCAACCATTGATGGAGTGAGCTTTTCGCCTCTTCCCGCTGCCGCCACAGAAGTGCAGGAGATCACGAAAGCGCTGGAGGGTAAAGCACTCCTGGATGAGGCGTTCACCAAGAGTGCCATGCTCAAAGCCCTAGATGGCAGTTTCCCCGTCGTCCATATCGCCAGCCACTTTCAGTTTCAGCCGGGCAACGAGACCCGCTCGTACTTGCTCCTAGGCAATGGGGCCACGCTTCCCCTCACCGAGCTGCGCCAGCTTCCTAACACCTACTTCAATGGAGTCGAGCTCCTCACTCTCTCAGCCTGTAACACGGCGATGGGGGGTGGAGACAGTGCCGGAGCCGAGGTGGAGAGCTTCGCACTTCTGATGCAGCTCAAGGGGGCAGGGGCGGTTATGGCAAGCCTATGGCCCGTCTCCGATAGTAGCACGCAACAGCTCATGCAGGCGTTCTATGCCACACGTAAAGCCAGCCCCACCCTGAGTAAGTCGGAGTGTCTGCGACAAGCACAGCTTGGGCTGTTAAAGGGGACAATTAAGCCAGAGGTGACAACACGTGGTCCTGTGGCGGCGACGGGAGGCAAGGCTCCTGCCACTGTCCCCGCCTTCGTCCCTGACCCTGGTGCTCCCTGTGCCCACCCCTACTACTGGGCACCGTTTATTCTCATCGGAAACACGCGTTGAAACCCGTTATTTTAGCAGTGTAACCGTTGTTACTGCTGTAGTCATCTGTCTTCGATACTATCTACACATCACCAGTTTGGAGACAGAAACAATGAAAACGACAGCTCGATTTGCTCACTTTATGGCAACTGCCTTGATTACGATGACCGCACTGCCTGCCCTTGCAACCCCACAGAATACCGCGCCTTCTCAACCCAACCCGTTTCGCGTTGAGAAGAAAGCTTCAGCCAAGCCTACCGTTGCTCCCCCGGTAAAACCTTCTAATGTAGCCGTTTTAAAAGAAACCAAAGAGAACAAAGCAGTACCACTCTATGTACCGGGAGCCCCTGCACCCGAAGACGCCAACTATACCGGCGTGGTCATTGACTGCACCGGAATGGGTCTGACAAGCTCCCCCTGCCCCAAGCTCTATGACGAAGAAGGCATCGAGGTCTACGGAACTATTACTGTAACACTGGAGTATCTCTTCGACTACGGTGTGGTTGCCTACCCGCGCTCTCTGGAGGCCGCCATCAACCATGCACGCATCGGACGCAAGCCCATGATTATTAAGGCGCTTCGTCTCGATAAGGAGACACGTAGCGAGCCGGTGATCTCGCAAGAGGATGCCAAGCGCCTGCGCGAGGCCAATGCCAAGGATCATTTTCTGGAGCGCTGTGCTGTCGTGTTCGTGATTGCGCCTCGCTAATGCGAGCCTCCCTCGTATTTTCGGTTTCGTCTCCCTCCCTCTCCCCGGAACGCGTACCGCGCAAACCGGGGAGCTTTTTGTTATATGTCAAGAGCAGGAGGGGAAAACTTGCACGCATCTGCCCGAGCCACAAGAATGTCCGAGCCTCGAAGGATACGCCAAGCAACGGCGAGACGCAACTTAGCAATTTCTGGTATTTTATAGGGACACTGCGTACACGAATCCTGCCGTAAAGATAAACACTTATGTCAACCCACCCTGATCCCCACATCCAAGCCTCGTTGCTTCTAACCCGCCGCGACGCCCTAAACCTCGCCGCCGGAACCGCGCTCACCACCCTGCTGCCAGGATTGGCACAGGGGTATAGGGAACAAGGGAGCCAAGGGAAGCCCAGATTGGGAACAACGTCGCTAAGTCCAACAGCACCAAGTGTGGTTGTGAATGTGGATCCGACAAAACCAAGGCTGATGCCTCAGCTAGGTCATTCTCGCTTCATATTCTCTGCCGTTTTCTCTCCAGACGAAAAGCGAGTCCTTACCGCAAGTGGAGATAAAACCGCAAAGATCTGGGATGTATCAACGGGCAAGGTGATACAAGTACTCAAAGGACATTCCAATTCTGTCACCTCCGCCATTTTCTCGCCAGATGGAAAACAAGTATTATCTGCAAGTTTAGATCACACTGCGAAACTCTGGGATGTTGAGACAGGAAGAACAATACAGACATTCAAAGGACACTCATTTAGGGTCATGTCCGCCGTTTTCTCTCCTGACGGAAAGCAAGTGCTTACAGCAAGTTATGATCACTTTCTTATTAGCATGCATCGGCTTACAGAGAATCAGGTAAAACCTGTGCAACTCTGGGATGTGGAAACAGGTAAATCTATACAGATTTTCAAGGGACATTCGGATGTAGTCAGATCTGCTGTGTTTTCACCGGATGGAAAGCGAATCCTAACCGCAAGTGGTGACAAGACCGCAAGACTCTGGGATGTGTCAACGGGAAAAGTGATTCAGACATTCACAGGGCATTCAGACAGACTCGAATCCGCGGTTTTCTCTCCCGATGAAAAGAGAGTACCGGAATATGTCAATGATTTTGAGACACTTTTCTTTTTTAATTTAGACTCTTTTTGCCTCCAGACTTACCCTGCATTTATCATCTGTCACGGCGGGCAAAGCGGAGTCCAGCACGAGTGCCAATACAGGAGGATTGATC
>NZ_JANNYP010000821.1:0-2381 GCF_031410135.1 Armatimonas sp.
GATAGACTAAGCCTTAGCTAACTTAGAAATAACCATGCAAACCGTCAATATTCACGAAGCCAAAACGAATCTTTCCCGCTTACTCGAAGCCGTCGAGCGGGGCGAAGAAGTTGTCATTGCACGGGCGGGACATCCCATCGCCACCCTGAGTGCCTACAAACCGCCGCGCCGCAAGATCGCCCCGCCCGGCAGTATGGAAGGGCAGATATGGATGTCGCCCGATTTCGACGATCCTCTAGATGAGCTTTTCGATGTCTTCAAAGAAGAGCCAGAGGCATGAGCCTACTCCTAGATACACATCTAATTATATGGTGGCAAGGAGATCGTCAACGAGTCCCCTCTACCCTGCAGACTCTGATCGAAGAGAGCTCAGATGTTGTTTATGTCAGCCGAGTATCCCTCTGGGAGATGGCAATTAAAGTTAGCCAGAAAAAGCTCCAGGTAGATTTAGATGATTTTTGCCGCAATATCGCCAACGATGGTTTCCAATGGCTCCCTGTCGAAAACAGGCACATCTTACAAGTGGCAACACTGCCCCTCTTCGACGATCACAAAGACCCTTTTGATCGCCTTTTAGTAGCGCAGAGCCTCACCGAACCCACCATCCTCCTCACTGCGGACACAAAGCTTGCACGCTATGGCTCTACCGTCCGTGTGGTTGTGAGCTAACTGCCTGGTGGGACGCCGCCGAGGCGGATGACAATCGCTAGAATCACGGTGACGGTAATCGCGGCCAGAAGCGTGTTCCAGAAGACACACTCGGCGGCGAGCTCGACATCGCCTTTTTGCTCGATGGCGAGAAAGATTGAGTTCACGGCGGTGGGGCCTGCTGAGGCGACAATCAGCTGAGCACCGGGCCAGGGCCAGAGACCAAGCTTCCAGACAACAAGCGCAGCGATAGCGGGTAGAGCAAGGAGCTTGAAAAACGCCACGGGGAGGATCAAACGCCAGCGTGGGAGACGCCACTGGGTCGCGAGCTGAACACCTAGCGTGACCAGGGCAAGGGGAACGAGGCCATCGGAGACGAGGTGGAGGGCGTAGTCCATCGGCTCGGGCAAGTGCCAGCCTGTCGCCCGAACCATTAGGCCAGCCACCATGATGTAGAGGATGGGAAGCTTCAGGATTTCGACAGCGCCCTGCTTCCAGCCACCGCCCGTGATCGCCGCCGAGAGGCCGTAGCCCAGCACCCAGAGCGAGAGATTGGCCGTCATGATCACCAGCGCCTGAATCTCACCGCCGGGCTTGCCAAAGGCGCGCAGGGCCACGGGAATCCCAAAGTTGCCCGCATTGAAGATCACCGATGCCAGCAGCACCACGGCCAGTGTCTCACGCGGAACTTTCCGCCAGCGCAGAAATCCATAGAGAGGAATGGCGAGCAGCGCCTGGATCAATAGAATCGTCCCCGCGATCCCCGCGATCTGCCCCATGCTGAGCTTAGAGTCGGCTATATGGACAAACAAAAACGCGGGAATAAAGAGATAGAGCTGGAGATTGGAGAGAGTCTGCATCTCCACGGGGTGTCTTTTCTGTAGCAGTGCTCCCAGCGCCACAAGCAGCAAAATTGGCGCAAGTACTTTGCTAAAGAGAAATCCAAACTCGACCAGCATGGCGTCTATTGTATCGCGTGGCGAAAACAGGCAAACGCCTGTATACTCACACAAACAAACTTTTACCTGAGAGGATGTGATGTCATGATATCGGCGAAACAACAAGAAATCTTAGAGGTGATCCGTCAAGCACTGATGCGCGATGGTCAAGCTCCAACCGTTCGAGAGATTGGAAAACTCACGGGCCTGCGCTCGTCATGCTCTGTTCAGAAGCACCTCAACTCGCTTCAGGAGAAGGGCTACATCAAGCGCGACCCGTACAAGTATCGCTCGGTAGAGCTACTCATGGATGGCGCTCCTATGACTCGCCGCCGCACGGTCACGGTTCCCCTTCTGGGCCGTGTTGCTGCCGGTGCGCCGATCTTTGCCACCGAGAATATCGAGGAAAGCTACCCGCTCCCCGAGGCATTTGTCCCCCGCGAGACCGACTGTTTCATGCTCAAGATCAAGGGCGACTCGATGATGGATGCCGGCATCTTCGATGGCGACTTTGTGGTGGTGCGCAAGCAGGAGACGGCCAACGCCGGTGAGATCGTGGTCGCGCTGATTGACGACGAAGCGACGGTGAAGACGTTCTACCCCGCCGGTGACAATGGAGTTCGGCTCCAGCCGGAGAACAAGTACATGAAGCCGATTATTACCAAGAACGCCAGCATTCTGGGCAAGGTCGTGCTGACCATGCGCCAGTACAGCTAGAGAGCGTAAGTCCCGCCCGTTGGAGGGGCAGGACTTAAGAGCGTCGCAGGCTCCGCTACAAAGGGCGTGCCGCCCAAA
>NZ_JANNYP010000822.1:0-3639 GCF_031410135.1 Armatimonas sp.
TATATCGCCGGAATGACGGATCGCTTTGCGGGAGATCAGTTTATTCATCACTTCTTCCCCAAAGAGTGGCGCAGAATACCGTAGTCTGTGAAGCGAAAACGATTTTTTCTCAGCCTCCCCAGAGCGTTTCTTGCTTGTCTCTGCATAGCGACGCTCTTTGGCTTTTGTGGGCGCTGGAGCTGGGTTCTTGATCTGTTCTCTCACTTCCGTGTGGTCTATGTGTGGGCGCTAGCGCTACTTGTAGGCTGGTTTCTCTGGCGCAAGCAGCGGGCGTGGGTAGGTGTCGCGCTGGTTTTCTGTGTAGTGAATTTTGTCACACTCTGGCCCTATCTTTTTCTTCCGAGGATCCCTCTTCCACCGGCAAGCTCGCCGCGCCTCAAGGTCTTTCATGCCAACCTGCTCGTGCTCAATACGAACTATGCGGCGGTGCAGGAGCAGATCAAAGCCGAGAGTCCCGATATCGTGGCGCTGGCTGAGTTGACGCCAGGCTGGTTTGCGGCGCTGGAGCCTCTGAAGAAAACCTACCCGTACTTTGTGCGCAACGATGCGGGAGATCGGTTTGGGCTTGGGATCTGGAGCAAGTTCCCGATGACCGGCGAGGCACAGTACTTAGGGGCAGGAGCACGCTGCTCGGTGCTAGCGAAGGTGGATTTGCCAACGGGGAAAAAACTGACGCTTCTCTACACCCACCCCTGGCCGCCGTCGAAGGCCGCGTGGGTAGTGGAGCAAAAACGGCAGCTGGCGGCAGTGGCGGAGTGCATCAGAGCTGAGCCAGGGCCGAAGCTGCTGCTGGGGGATCTGAACGCGACGCCATGGAGCGCTCTCTTTCGCAAGCTGGAGCACGACTCGGGGCTGCGTGACACGGAGCGCGACGGCGGAATTGCCTTTACGTGGCCTGCGCCGCTCCCCATTCGCATTCCGATTGACCACTGCCTGGTCTCCCCAGAGCTTCAGGTACTCCGCCGCCGTGCAGGCCGCGCGACGGGCTCGGATCACCTACCGCTGATCCTGGATTTTGTGTTACAATAGAGCCAAGTTTCAAAGTAGAGGACAAGATGAACATGACGGAGCAAACCGACCCGAACGCCTGTACCGAGTACAATGCGCTCTCGCGACGTAGTTTTCTGAGTACCGGCCTCAAAGCCGGAGCCCTGCTGGGCCTGAGTATGACCGATCTGTTTGAGGCCGAAGAGGCCCAGGCGGCGGGTCTGCAAAACGCGACGGCACAGTCTGCCGTCGTGATCTGGCTGGGCGGCGGTGCAAGCCACCTAGATACCTTCGATCTCAAGCCCGACGCGCCCGCTGAGATTCGCGGACAGTTCAACCCGATCAATACCAAGGCAAACGGGATGCAGATCTCCGAGCACTTGCCACTCCTTGCCGCGCAGGCCGATAAGTTCTCTCTGATCCGCTCCATGACCACCGGCGAGGCTGCCCACGAGCGTGGCACCCACTACATGCTCACCGGGTTCCAGCCGCTGCCTGGCTTTGGCGTTCCTAGCTTCGGCTCCGTGGCGGCCAAGTTCCTGCCCACCAAGTCTGCCCTCCCACCCTATATCGCGGTTCCTGGTCAGCTCCAATACGGCGGTGCGGGCTTTCTCGGCGCGGCGCTCGACCCGTTTGCACCGGGCGGTGATCCCAACAACGGCGGCTTTAAAGTCCGTGATCTTGACCTCCCTCAAGGCATGACCCTGGAGCGCATGGACCGTCGCAAGACCCTGCGTGAGTCGGTGGATGCGGCATTCTCTCGGTTTGAGAAAGGCTCGGATCGCGCCAAGGCCGTCAACTCGTTCTATAACCGCGCCTACGGCCTGCTCAGCTCCGCAGAGGCACGTGCCTCGTTTGATGTGAGCAAAGAGCCCGCCAAAGTCCGCGATGCCTACGGTCGCACCCAGCTCGGGCAGAGCCTCTTGCTTGCGCGGCGCTTAGTCGAGGGCGGTGTGCGCTTTGTGACTGTCTCGTCGGGCGGCTGGGACACGCACAACAACGGCTTTAACAACCTTTCCCGCAACCTCTTGCCCACGCTCGATAAAGGCGTCGCCGCTTTTATTGATGACCTGCAGCAGCGGGGCCTCCTCAAGACCACGATGGTGATCGTGATGAGCGAGTTTGGCCGTACGCCGATTATCAACCGCGACGGGGGCCGGGACCACCACGCGCGCTGCTTCTCCGTCCTAGTGGCCGGTGGTGGCGTCAAAGGCGGCGTGGTTGTTGGGTCATCCGACACCAAGGGCTTCGAGCCCGCCGAGCGCCCCGTCAAGCCCGAAGACTTAGCGGCGACGATCTACCAGTGCCTTGGCATTGACTACACCCAGTCCATCACCTCCCCCGAAGGCGTCCGCATCACGCTCTCCCGCGGCGGTCGCCACATCGGCGAGCTGGTCTAGTAGGTCTCGGCCACCTCTCCCTAGGCCCCTCATCTAAAGGCAAGGGGAGCCAGCCGGGTGGGAGAGGTAACACTTATGATACGAACGATACATATCGCTTCTGCGTCTTGGGCTCCCATGGAGTCTGTTGCTTCAGCGCGGCTGCTAAAAGACAGTGGCATTGCGGGGGATCGGGAGACCGAGAACATCACGCTTATTGAGGCGGAGGTTGTGGATACCGAGGGCTTTGCTCCTGGGGAGTCGCGGCGCAATATCACGGTCACGGGTATCGCGCTCAATCCTCTTGTCGGAAAGCGCTTCCGTGTGGGCGGCGTGCTTTGCGAAGGCACGGAGCTGTGCCAGCCCTGTGCCAAGCTCGAAGCGCACACACAGCGCCCCGGCCTCGCCCGTCGGCTGGTGAACCAGGCGGGGATTCGAGCGCGGGTGCTTGAGGAAGGCGAAATCCATGTGGGTGACACGATTGAAGCCGCCGATTGAAATCGGCGTCTGCAGTGGCGCAAGCGCCGCAAAGCCCGTTCCGGGCTACAAACCAATGCCTCCAGCCCGGAACGGGCTTTGCAGCCGGAGGCTACCATGACGCCTCATTCCATGGGGCGGCAAAAAAAGCCTGCGGCTAAACCAACGCCCAAAGCCCCTACACCGGGTGGGGGGGGCATTGCCATCGCCACCAAGCTGCCGCCGTGCTGGGCGGTGGCCTTCTCGCCTGATGGCGTGCGCCTTGCCGTGGGAACGTATCGGCGGGTGCTGGTCTACGAGGTGGCGACAGGCAACAAGCTCTCGGACTGGAGCGTCTCCAGTGATGCTATTCGGAGCGTCGCATTCTCCCCCGATGGTGCGGTGATCGCAGCAGGGACGGGCGTGCCGGGAATGAGCGGGGCGATTCTGCTTCTGAACTCAACCAATGGACAGCTCATCAAGACCCTCAAGCCCCACTACGATACCGTGGAATCCGTTGCGTTTCTGGGAAGCCAGATTCTCTCGGCTGCCAACGATGAGAAAGTCTGCGTGACAGATGCCATGAGTGGGCAGACACTCGGGACGCTCTCGGAGCATGTCGGACGGTGTCTCGCCGTGGCGGTTCCTAGCCGCACGACGCCTCAAGACGGGGGAGCGCTCTTTGCCACGGGCGGGGCGGATAAGATGTTCAAGGTCTGGGATGCGGAGAAGCGCCGGGTCGTGGTGAACTTTGACCAGTGTGGCAGTGTGGTCTGGTGCGTCGCCGCGCTCACGCAGCCAGGGCGCTTCTTTGTGG
>NZ_JANNYP010000823.1:0-2543 GCF_031410135.1 Armatimonas sp.
GTGGTGCTTAAAAGTGCCCTGGTCTGACTGTATATCGGGATCGCATCACCAAGGAAAAAACGACCTTTGTGTCAGTGCGCCCTGCCTATGCTACCTTGCCAAACTCAGATTTTCATGCTCGGTGGTGAAGCATCTTCATGAGGACTGTTTCAGAACATTGGCCGCGACTTAATGTCAGGCGAGGGGCGCTACCAAGGCTGCCAAGCGGCTTGTGAAGAGCTCGGTCTGGAAGACACCCTGCACTACGAAGACACCGTCTGGGGTGAGGAGGGAGTCTATGCCCTCGTGCGTGAGCGTTTCTCTCAGCCAGACGCCCCCACAGCCATCTTTACCGCAGATGAGCTAGCCGCACTGGGGGCGCTTCGTGCTCTCAAAGACATGGGCAAGCGTGTCCCAGAGGATGTCTCGCTTCTGACGGGCCTAAATGCTCGGTTCATGCGCCGCACTCTCCCCGGGGTCAGCACGATCCAAATCCGTCAGCATGAAATCGTGACGGAGCTCGGTCAGAGCATTGGGCGATTGCTGCGTGGCGAGCCGATAGAGAAAACGCAGCACTTTCTCGCACCGGTCTTAGCAGAATCCGGCTCCTGTGCTGTGCTAAAATAGCGGATGCATCACATTCTCTGTATCGGCGCACACCCCGACGACAACGAGCTGAACTGCGGCGGGCTCGCCACACGGCTACGACGGCAGGGCGACTTGGTTAAGTTCGTCTCCGTAACCAATGGCGACAAGGGACACTTCGCGGAAGAATACAAAGCCGATCCCGAAAGCCTCGCCGCTCGGCGCTTGATCGAGGCAGAGAGCGCTGCGGCGGTAATTGGGGCAAGCTACGAGACTCTGGGCACGCACGACGGCGAGGTCTACGTGGACAAACCCAGCACCGAGGCCATGGTGCGCTGTATCCGCAGCTTCGGCGAGCCTGGCAAGGGGCCCGATCTCGTGCTCTTCAACCGCCCCCTCGACTACCACCGCGATCATCGGTACACCGCGCAGCTGATCTTGGATGCCACCTACATGCTCACCGTTCCGCTGATGTGCCCGGAGACGCGCCACTTAGATCGCATGCCCGTCTTTGCCTACTGGTACGATGATTTCAAAGACATCCAGCCCTTCGTCGCCGAGGTTCAAGTCCCGATAGACAACTGCCTCGACAAGAAGACCCGCATGGTCTGCGCCCACGCCTCGCAGTTTTTTGAGTGGCTCCCCTACAACGCGGGCTTGCTTGCTGAAGTCCCCACAGACGAAGCAGGCCGCCAAGCACGCGTGCGCGGCATCGTCGAGCGACGTGGTGCCTACCGTGCGGAGAAGTCCGCAGGAGCCCGAATCAACGGCGGCCCCTGCCAGCACGCCGAAGCCTTCCGTATCTGTGAGTACGGTCGCCAGCCCAGTGACGACGAGCTACGGCAGCTTTTTGGAATCTGAAAACTTCTCCATCATTTGCAAGTAGGCCTTCGCATCCCTCCAGGAAATATCCGCAAAGTAAGCAATGTAACCTTGGTATTCTAGTGTGGGGCCAGCGCCAGGGATTAAATTTGTCTGGAATATCCGCCAGAAGTCCTCGTTCGAACGGTTGGGAGCTTGGTAAGGAAATGGATCCATCCAGCGCAATCCTAATGAGTCAAAGCTACGTAGGCTGGGAGAGGGTTTCGTCCATAAAAGCATTACATTCATTCCTTTGAGGTATAGAGGCAGTGCAGGAGCAACCGACTTGAGTATGGGATGGAGCATTTTCAGAAAGCCTTCGCCTGTAGAATACAGAAAGCGCTCCCACTGACTTTGAATGCCTCGCTGTTTTATTTGTAATTGAAAACCAAATTCAGCAGGAGCATCGGGTAAAGAGAATCCTTTGCCAATCAAATCGACAGGGTCGCAACCTGTCTGATTAAGAAAGGCAAGCCGATTGTGCAAGTTATAGCCAAACTTGTAGGTGGTGATATTGCTGGCCATTACCTGATGGAGATAGTAGGGAGGAGCTAAGTTATGAACGGCAAGTGTAGCGAGTCCTTCCATCTTGGCAAGCTCTATTAGTGACTGCGCGGTTGCTTTTTGTATGCTTATCGTGGGGACTAGGCAAGTCTCATCAGGTCGTAGAGGGAAAAAGAATGAGTGTGCTGACGGAACCTCAGGGTGACGTTTTTGTAGCTCAGGGATTGTCTCACCAAGTAGATTTCGGTCTTCGGGAGCATTGGCCACTAGCTCATTTTTAGGCCCCCAGAGAGGACGCATGAGAGCACCGACAGGGAACTTCAGTCTTTTTCCTTCCGCTATTGCCGCGTCAAGTAACGGACGAGCCAGCTCGGTACGTGCAGGAACCGCCAACCAGATCGCCGTCTGGTGTGCCTTTTGAGCCAAGATAACCGCCTCTTTCGCTTCCTCAACCGTATGGGGGGCCAGTACAACAACTCGCTCTCTCCAGAGTCCCAGATTGGGGATGACAGGGGTAATCAGCTGCTGAGGATCAAAGAGCACTGCAATATCCGTCAGCCCATACCAGGGTAGCTCTCTCTTATCCGGAAGAATCAAGGAGCCTTCAACCTGGG
>NZ_JANNYP010000824.1:0-4931 GCF_031410135.1 Armatimonas sp.
GTGGTGCTTAAAAGTGCCCTGGTCTGACTGTATATCGGGATCGCATCACCAAGGAAAAAACGACCTTTGTGTCAGTGCGCCCTGCCTATGCTACCTTGCCAAACTCAGATTTTCATGCTCGGTGGTGAAGCATCTTCATGAAGACTGTATATGTTATTAATTAAGTAGGATTTTTGAAAGTGTATGATTGCGTTTTTGGGTTCAGATTTCTCGCTGTAAAAGTAGCTACCCCAGGCAAACTGTAAATCCGCTATCATCGATAACAAATATAGCTTTTCTTCTCTGCTAATGTTGCTTCCTAGTGCTAGCTGTTGTTTTTCAAGTACAGATACAGCTTCTGAGAACTGACCTGCTGTTGCAAACTTGTCCGCTTGAATGACTGCCTTCGCAATCCGAGGTGGTGGAGAAGGTTCCTGTTCCGAATTATGCAACGGAACAATACTAGAAAAAGTAAGAGGATTGATCACTATCTCGTGTTTCCGATCAGAATAAACGGTGCCCAGTAGAACGGGTGGGCGGCGGGCGCGCTGGCAGGCGCGACGAAGCGGGGGAGTCCGGTAGTGTCTTTGTTGCCCGTTGCGGCGACGGGGCCACGTCCGAGCTGACGTGCTTCTATAGGCAGGCTGCCGGTTAACAGCCCTAGCTGGGCGCGGCGGAGGCACTCGGCCTTGCCTAGACCGGGCTCTTTTTGGTGGATCGCATAGAACGCCTGCATCAGCGCGGACGTGGACGCGTCACTGACCGACCACAGGCTCGCTAGAACTGCACCTGCACCCTTGCGCTGTGCCAGTGCCCCAAAGCCTTCCACTTCTGCGCCTGTCCCGCTGGCACCCACGGTTCCCAAGCCCGTCGCGCACGCCGAGAGCGTGAGCAAGTCCACGCCGGAGAACACGTTGGAGCGCAGGCTCTTGAGCTGTGCCAGGGTGAGCGCCTTGCCATCGCCGGTCAGCAGAAACGAGCGTGTCTCGTCGCCAGTGGGCTGGAAGTGAAAGTGACTGGCGATGTGCACCACGCTGAACTTACCCGCCTTCTCCGCCAGAGTTGCCTCCAAGCGCTCCTTGGTGAAGTCGGCGTCGAGCAGTGTCGTGCTGCCGGTGAGCAAGCCCGTGACGGTTCCGACTTCCTGGCGCACGCCCGTGAGAGCCGGGAATCCTAAGGTCGTGCCCTGGTTCTCGACCGACGCGAAGCCCTGGGTCACCCCGAGCGCCAGCGCTTGCCACTGAGGTTTGGGAGCACGGGTGAGCGCCCCTGAGTTCATGGCGGCTGGGGTGAAGATCGTGTTGGCACGCTCTGTCTCAATCAGATAGTGCACACCATCCGGGGAGAGAGCGGCGAGGGGAATGTAGCGCAAGGGGCCATCTAAACTCCAGAGCAGCGTCTGTGCCTGTGCGCCGCTGAGATCGGCTTCTATGGGCTTGATGAGAATGTCGTAGAGCTGCTTTCCAAGAGGCCGTGGGTCTACGCTTGGGTTCTGGAGCGCGATTCGAAAGGCGGCGATTTTCTTGTTGAGTTCTGCTGCGGTGATGGGGAACTCTCTTGCGACGGGGTTTCCCAGGTCACTGAGGATGATAAAGCGCAGCTTGTTCTCGCCCATGAGGGTGTAGACTGCCACGGGCTTCTTGCCGCTCTGCTCTCTTAGGTCTTTGAGCGTGGTGGTGAACGCCTCTGCATCGGCGGGCGTGAAGGGCTTAGCGGCGAGGCGCGCTGCACTCTGCTCAAAGAGTGCAACGAGCGATTCTAGTACCTTCTGGAACTGCGCCTGCGCTTCGTCGAGAAGTCGCTTAACCTCTAGGAGCCGCCGCTTGTCTGCATCGGCTCGTAGGGCTTCGGGTTTGGCGAGGAGCGTCTCTTCCTCCCGTGCAAGCGTAAGAATCCTGTCACCTTGCGCCTTGATGCGCCTGTCAGCTTCCGCTTCGACTTCGTTGAGTTCGGTGAGTTTTGCCGTATTGAACTCTTTCGCATCTCGGCGGAGTAGGTCAAAGAGTTCCTGTTGCTTGAGAAGGTCGAGTACTTGTTGCCCTTCAAGAATGCGTCCCTGTTCGATGAGGATATCGGCTTGATCTCGGTACGCCTTTTCGACCGAATTTGTAAAGGATTCCAGAGCCCTCTTTCCGATTTTCTTGGCATCCTCTCTGAGTGCCTGATAGCGGTTGACGCATTGCTTTCCATAGAACGTGGCCATTCCCAGGTTTCGCCGTGAGAACGCCAAATTGCTCCATAGAGACATCAATTTGTTCAGGGTTTGTGCCTCCCCTCGCTTATCTCCAATCTGTCTTTGAATAGGTAGTGAACGGTTATAGTATTCAAGTGCTTTAGTGTTTTCTCCAAGAGAAGAGTACACTGATCCAATATCGGTAGTTACTATTGCCTCTCCTCGTATGTCTCCTGTTTGCCTTAGTATAAGACGTGCCTGGTTTAAAAACTCTAGTGCTTTTGTCCTTTCCCCAAGATCATTGTTAGCTCTGCCAATACTGATAAGAGTATAAGCCTCATCATGCCTGTATCCAAGCTGATTCTGTATAGATAGTGCATTATTATGAAAATCCAATGATTTATGATATTCTTTAATATCATAATATGTATTTCCTATATAATATAGGGTTATTGACTCTTGATATTTGATGTTTTCTTTCTTTATGTTTCTTAATGCTTGTAGTGATGAGCTATAAAATTCCAGGGCTTTATTTTTCTCGCCGAGAAAAGAGTATGTTTTTCCGATATTTCGGATGGCAATGCTTATCTGAATTCCGACACCTTCATATAGGGCTTTTTTATAATGGTTTAGCGCATCGGAAATATCGCCAAAATTGAAATATGCATCACCAATTTTATTTTCTATAGGGTTATTATAGCCTAATCTATAACCATCTACGTATCGGAGCAAATATGAGCGTTGAGCTTTATCGTAAAATTCTAAAGATTTTACTTTGTTATTGATATCAGAATAAGTATCTCCTAAACAGATTAGTGTATATTCAAAAAAACGAGTAGTTTTAGAAAGTGGTAGCGCCTTATTTAAAAAATCTAGTGCTTTTGTATTTTTACCAAATGCATTATAGATACTGCCTATCATGGTAAGCATATAGGCCTCTCCTTCAATGTCTTGTTGTTGTCTGTAAATCGGCAATGCCTGATTACAGAAAATGAGTGCCTCTGATTGCTCATCAAGAGTATAATAGAGATTAGCAATGTTTGATAGCACGCTTACTTCACTGTTATTATCTTTTAGCTGTCTTTGGATTGTTAATTCCTGTTTATAGAAGTCAATAGCATTTCTCTTCTCGCCAAGATCATCATAAATGCTACCGATATTATTAAGTGTTACTGCCGAGCTTACTTTATTTCCTATTTTCATATAAATGGACAATGCTTCTTTACATAAAGGCAATGCTTCTATACTCATGGAATTGTAAGTAAATGACATGCCTTTTTGATTTAAAGTGTCAGCGTACCCATTATTGTCTTTTATTAATTTTGATATACTAAGTGACATTTCATAATATTCTAAAGATTTATTTCTTGCTCGGATTGCAGTATTTCCATCCCTCGCCATTACATCGTAGTATCCGTAGACTTTTCCTAATTCTCGAGAATCTCGGGCGGCTAATTGTTTTCGGTGAATTATATCTAATGTATAGGCCGATTTATAGTATTCAATTGCTTCTTCTAGTATTTTGTAATCTATACCTCTTTCTGCATAACAACGTTCTTCTGCGTTTTGACCGCGCTCATAGTAGGAATCCGCTATTGTGATTTGCAAAAAACGTTTCTCGGTCGAGGTGATTTTCTCACCTAGTTCTTTCTGGCGCTTCTCCAGCAAGGCGATGGCTTCAGCGAACTTGCTCGCCTTGACGAGAGCTTTGGCAGCTTTGATGGCCTTGGCGACACGAGCGGGAGGCGGGATTTCTTTGACAGGAGCTTGTTGGTAGGTGAGCAGAAGGATAGGCATAGGGATTCATTCTAAAAATTTGGTGCCTCCTCAATATTTTGAGGAGGCAGGCACGCGGATATTTATTTAGTAATCTCAACCTTGATACGGGTGGAAACCCAGGTACCTTTGGGATCGCTCTCAAAGAGGGAGATAAGCTCACTGATATTCTCCAGAGCGGGGACATCCGTATCTGTACCAGGGACATTGGTGTCTGTGCCGGGGACATCGGTGTTCGTACCGCTAGAGCCTAGAAACGCATAGCGGCGCTGGAGGATCAGGTACTCCAGTGCTCCTTTGGCTTTAGGCGCTGTAAAGACCGGCAGATCCAACGGCGTTTTAGGCGATGCAGAAAAAGGCTTTGCGGCTGCCTTGACAAGGGACGCAGTCCCTTTTGCATCGAGGGCGAGAATATAGACATCCCCTGGTGACTGAGCGCGGACACGGAGGCGGAAGGCTTCGCCAAAACTACACTTCGGAGCAGACTTGGGAAGACCAACCTTGTTTAGGACATCAACGCGTAGGGCAGGTGCATTGAGCCCTTGCAGCATTGCCTTCAAACGATCTGGTTTTGGTTTCGCGGCTGTCTTGCTACGCTGCGCTAGTGCAAGAGGAGAGGCGACGACAAGCGTGGCCAATAAG
Organism: Armatimonas sp.; assembly: GCF_031410135.1. GTDB lineage: Bacteria > Armatimonadota > Armatimonadia > Armatimonadales > Armatimonadaceae > Armatimonas. The sequence continues at coordinate 4,571 of NZ_JANNYP010000824.1, forward strand.
AAAAAGGGAAGGGAATGTTGTTTCATGAAAATTTAGTTTTTCTTTCTTTTAGGGGAGAATGTCCATTCCTGAGGCGAACTGCTGAAGCTGCTCGCGATCTTTCAGGACGATAGTGTTTGTCGTGCGCTCAATCCAGCCCTCGGCATGCATCTCTTTGAGCTTGCGGCTGACCGACTCACGCTTGGCTCCGATACTGCGGGCAATGTCGCTATCACGGGTGCGGCGATAGACCCAGGCACCAGAGCGATCTTGGAAGCTCTGTGACAAAAGGAAAGAGGAGAGACGCTCTTTGAGATCTAGTGCCTGAGTCTGGGCGATGGCCTCCGTTGCCTTGCGAAGTCGTGTGCACAACAGCTCTATC
>NZ_JANNYP010000825.1:0-5205 GCF_031410135.1 Armatimonas sp.
GATATCGCCGCCGCTGCGCTCCAGCTTCTGTGGGAAGCCACCTCCGCAGGCAACTCGCGTGAGGAGGAGATGGACGAGGAGCGGGCTGCACAGCGTGAGCAGCCTGAAGTCGGGATGGTACGCCTCTTTGTGAGCATGGGCCGCGCGGACAAGCTACGCCCCTCCGACTTGGTCGGCGCGATTCTCAACGAGACGGGCCTGCCGCCCAAGTCGGTGGGCACCATTGATGTCCTGGACCGTGTCTCATTCTTCGAGGTGCCAGCTGCCCATGCCGATCAGGTGATCGAGGCGCTCAGCAACACCAAGCTCCGGGGCCGTCGCCCGAAAGTCGGCCACGCCAAGCCCGAAGACAACCGGCGCTAGGCACTCCAGTGCTGGTCAAAGACCGCCTCCGGGGAGAAAGGAAGCTCTTCGGGGGCGGGACCACCACCATTCCAGAAATACTCGGCGGCCAGCACCATGGCGGTGAACTGGCGCTTTTCTTGCGTTTTCAAGACATCCTCATGGGACTCATAGCCGCACCAAGTGGTCTGGATCAGCCCCTGGGCGCCCACCTGCGCTGCCGCACGGCTGAGGGTCTGGATATTTTTGGGTCGGTACCAGCTTGCGGCCAAGAGCTTCGGAAATCCCGCGTTTTTTAGCTGTCGAAGTGACGGGAACTCCTCATGGGTACCGTACTGCCAGTCCGCAAGGATCACGTCTTTCGGAATGCCAGCGCGTATCCGAGCAGCATCTGCGGCGCGTGGGGCGGTGCCAAAGGCAGGATTAACCTCGGGAGCGTGAAGCGCCATATCCGCCCAGACCGAGATCGGCTTGCCACGGGCAGCAAAGAAGTCGTGCCAGTGCCGTACGCCTTTTAAAAACAGCTCGGGTGCCGCGGTAGGGCGAGAGCGGTAGGGAAAGCGTCCCCGCATCGCCACTTCATCTAGGCCGACATGAAAGGCGGGAGCTTGAAAGAGCTCATCTGCCTCGGCGACAAAGCGCTCCAGATACTTCACCGCCGCCGGGTCATTCAGGCAGAGCGCATAGGGCGTGGCGGGGTCTTCGGCAAACCGAGCATTATTTCCCTTGCCCAGGAGCCAGCCCATATGCCCCAAGCTCTGGAGCAGTGGGTAGACCGTGATACTTCGCTCACGCGCAAAGGCAAGCTCTTCCTTGAGCTGGGCTTTCGTGCCTGCCCACAGTGGTGCAACACTCGGGTCGGCATCCCAGCGCACCTGCTCGACCTCCAGAAAGAGGGCGTTGAGCTTGAGCGGTGTCAAGATACGCTGGATGAGTTTCTGGTGAAAGGGGAGGGCACGGTTGCCATGAAAGAGATGTACAGCGCGAAGCGAGAGCGTCGGCCAGTCTCGGATGGCGATTCGTGGCAGTGTCGTGCTCGTACTTTTGACTAGGAGCTGAAGCAGTGTCTGAACGCCCCAAAAGAGTCCACGAGCGTCTCGCCCGGTCAGGCGTATGCTCTCTGGCTGGATGGTAAGCGTGTACCCTTCTGGCTTCTCGGGCGTCTGCGAGTCGGCCCGCTCCAGATGGATCGCCTGTCTTGGTCCAGGCGCGCTGACGAGGCGGAGCGGCTTTCCGAGGCGCTTTGCGAGACCTTCTTGAAGCGCACGGACAGCCCGCTGCTCTTCTGAGTTCAAGCCCGACGGGAGAACGATGGGGGTCTCCGGGGTGAGCGTAAACCCAGCATGCGACTCGAAGCGTATCTCCTTGGGCTGTGGGATTAACACAGGCGCTTGAGATTGTACGAGCACAGGTTTTGGTAAGGGCACTTGGCTTAGCGGCACCCCCTCCTCCGTAACTTTATCGAGGGCACTTGGCGGCTTGGGAGAACTTGGACGGCGCTGACAGCCCAGACTTAACACACCAAGTGCTGCAAGAGAAACAAATCGTGACATACTCCCTTATGTTCGGCTCAGATTGCACCGATAACAAGAGTATGAAAGTCATCTTAAAGCCTGGTGGATTCGTGGTCGTCGGAACCCTGGTCGTCCTTGGTGTTTTTGGTGCCGTCAAATTTCTCTCTCCCCGCCTCAATCCCTCTACGCCTTCGGAGAAACTAGTGGCCAAGTCCACCGTGAGTGCCGCAGGCCAGAAGCCTCTGACAGGTGCTTCTCTGATTGACCCCACTCGGCAAGAGTGGAGCCTCGCAACCCAGAAGCCCGCTGCCGCAACAATGAAGCTCCAGGTCAGCCCCGAGCTCCCCGCAGGCTCGCAGCACTCGCTCCACCTTGAGGTCACCGCAGTGGATGCCAATAAATACTGGTGTGCACAGCTTCTGAAGAAAGTCCCGCAGGCCGTGGAGGGCAACCATAACCTCACGGTTCAGTTCTGGGGACGCTCTAAGAAGAAAACAGCGGTCTACGTGGTCTTTGAGGAAGGACTCTCACCCCACACGGCAGAGCTTCAGAAAAATGTTCGCTTTACCCCGGAGTGGCGACAGTACCAGTTTCCGTTCCGCACGACTAAAGATCACACAGACACCCATGCCAATTTCTGTATCAAGGCAGGCTTAGAGGTAGGTGAGTTTGAGATCGCCAATATGCATGTTTTAGACAACGGCAAAGCATAGTCATTCAAGAGCGAACTTTTTCCTGTGCTCCCCTGTCTAATTCACCAGATCCTACAATTTTTTCGAAAATTTGTTAAAATCGGGAACGCGGCATGGGCATTGCAGCGTAGAGTAAGGTGAAATGGGCGAAAGCGAAGCGATAAGTGTTGAGGCAGGTGGTGGTGTCTTTGAGCGCCTGATGCAGCGCCACCGGAAGCAAGCCTACCATGTTGCCTACCGAATGACGGGCAATCATGCCGATGCCGAGGATCTGTTGCAAGAAGCCTTCGTGCGTGCCTTCCGCTTCTTCGATAACTACCGCCGTGATCTTCCCTTCGAGAAGTGGCTCTTTCGGATCATGTCCAATCTCTTTGTGGACGGCGTCCGTAAGAAGAACAAGATGCGGGTGACCAGTCTTGATGCTCCGCTCCCCAGTGGCTCAGAGAGCAACCTCTACCTCGATATCCCCGATGCCCGCACCGAGCCGGAGCGTGTCACGCTTCACGAAGAGCTCGATGAGCAGATTCAGAACGCCCTCGCTGCCCTCCCCGTAGACTTCCGCCGCACCGTTATCTTGGCCGATATTGAGCAGCTCTCCTACGAGGAGATTAGCAAGCTCACCGGCTGTACGATTGGCACTGTCCGCTCCCGCCTGCACCGTGGCCGAAAGCTGCTCCGTGCACGGCTGGAAGGGTTCACGCTGAGGTAGCATTGTGTCGTGTCGCTTCTGCCGGGAACGGCTCTCCGCCTACTTAGACTCTGAGCTCTGCGACCAAGAAAAAGGGGAAGTGCAGAGCCACCTGGAGTGCTGCGCCGCCTGCCAGGTTGAGTACCGTGCCCTCCGTGAGACTAAACAAGCCCTTGCCTCTCTGGGAGCCCGCGTCTCACGTGAAGAGATCGAGCGCCTGCTCCAGACCGATGTGGGAGAGGCAGTTCGGCGCTATGCGAGCATGCCAGTCAGCCCACGCACGGTCACTGCTGCGATTTTTTCGGTGATCGCTCTCTGTGTGGCAACCGCGCGAGTCGCAACCCGTGAGAGCCGCCGTGGAGCGCCCCTCCCCGAGGGTGCGTATCTTCTGATGGAACCCAGCTCCTCCTCAAGCAATAGGGTCTTTTCGATGTTTCCTATGCACACCAATAGTGCAGAGTCCGTCGAGACCTGTGTCTCAGTACCCAATAGCAATAGTGTCATGCAACCCGCGATCTACTGCGGAACACTCTACGTCACGCCAACCCCTGCCCCTGTACGTCGGGCATTTTTCTTTCAGGCCAGCTTCAGCACCCGTTAGCCTTATGCCAATCTTTGAGTTTGCTTGCAACGAGTGCAGCTCCAAGCGTTTCTCCGAGCTTGTGGGGGTACTTGCCCAGACCTCCCCAATTCAGTGCCCCCAGTGCGGCAGCCAGAATATTCGCAAGCTTGTCTCCCGCTTCGCACGGATTCGCTCTTTAGATGAGTCACTGGAGAACCTGGCGGACATGGCAGACCGAGTAGATGATAAAAGCCTAAAATCCGTTCGTGGGCTGATGAAAGAAGTGGCCGGTGGCATGGGTGATGACATGAGCACCGACGATGTTGAGGAGATGATTGAGGCAGCAGCGGAGCTAGAATAGGAAGGTTGTTCGGAAATGCGTTTTGGAGTTGCCCTGCTAGGGCTAGATCACTGGTACACCGCCCACGGCGTCTGTGAGATTGCCAGTAAGTCAGAGAACGTGGCGCTGATAGGAATTCAGTCGCCGCATGAGCTACACCGCGCTTGGGCACAAGAAAAATACCCGAGTATTTCGGTTACCGACGATCCCGCCGCGGTTCTCTCCCGCAACGACGTTCACCTAGTCGCGATCTGTGCCCCCACCGCCGATGCCCCCGCGCTCGCCAAGCAAGCCCTTGCCGCAGGAAAGCATGTCGTTGCGGTCAAGCCCTCTGCGACCACCCTCACAGAGCTCGACGATGTCATCGCGGCAGCCGAAACAGCAGGCAAGTTCTTTGGCTCGTTTGAGGGCATGCAGCGCCTTACCCCCCGCATCGTAAAGCTCCGTGAGCTGATCCAGTCGGGCGCGATTGGCACACCGCTCTCCTACCATCAGATCGGCCACGGCGGCCTCCCCTCACCCTGGCCCGGCCAGCCCGGAGGCGCTCACAGCTGGTGGATTGATGCCACCAAGGCTCCCACAGGAGCCTGGACAGATCACGCGATCTATGCCATTGACCTGGCACGCTTTGTCTTCGGCGGCGAGGTCGTCTGGAGTGCGGGCCTAATCGAGAACCGCGTCCACACCGAGCTTGCCTTAGAGGACTATGGCATCGCGCTCCTGAAGCTCCAGCCCGATTCCGGCGGCTCTCCGGTCTCGCTGATGCTAGAAGATACCTGGGCAGCGGCTCCGGGCGGCGGTGCGCACCGAGTCCTCTTTATCGGCACCCACGGCACGATCCGTCCCGAAGGCAACGACTGGGTAGTGAGCGCAAACGGAGAAGAGATCCACCACACGCCAGACTCCTCCCCCTTCTTCCCGCTGGACACCCTCGCGAACGCGCTCACCCAAAACACGGAGATTCCCTGGACCGCCACCGATGCCCGCGCCAACTTCGCCGCGTGCCTTTCGGTATATTCAGTTTCGGGCGGCTAAAGCAGCCCGCTGTTGCGGCAAGACCCATAAAT
>NZ_JANNYP010000826.1:0-1978 GCF_031410135.1 Armatimonas sp.
ATGTCTCCAACGCTCTTTTTACTTCCGCTTTTGGCGCTCAGTGCGCCTGCCCCACGCTTTCAGACTGATACGCCGGATGCGGCGGTCATGGCAAAGATTCGTGAGGAGGGCCTCAAGCGCTCCCAGCTGCCACAGAACCTCTCGTACTTGACCGAGGTGATTGGCCCACGACTCACTGGCTCACCGGGCCTGCTGCGTGCCAACGAGTACACCAAAAATAAAATGATCGAGTGGGGCTTAGAGGCCAAACTAGAGCCTTGGGGGCCATTTGGCCGGGGCTGGACCTGCGATAGGTTCGCCGCGAGCGTAGTGGGCCCGACGGCTTTTAACCTCATCGCAGCCCCCCGCGCCTGGTCCACGGGCTGGTCGGGAACCACAGAGGTTGTCTACGTGGATGCCGATAGCCCCGAGGCACTGGCGAAGTTTAAGGGCAAGCTCAAAGGCAAGATCGCACTGATCAGCCCGACCAAGGAGCTTCCCGCGCACTTCACGCCCCAAGGCTCCCGCTACACCGACGAGCAGCTCGCCGCCATGGCCTCAGGTTCCCTTGCAGGCAGTGGCCGTCCGCGTCAGGGCGGTGGCGGTGGCGGCGGATTAGGTGCGGACATGACTGAGGAGCAGCGTGCGGCCCTTCAGGCACGCATGCGCCAGGCACAGATGGCGGGACAGATCCTGGCGTTCTGCAAGGCTGAGGGAGCCGTCGCGACGCTTTCACAGGCACGCTCCGGCGATGGCGGAACGATCTTTGTGGAGCAGGCAAGTGTCCCGCAGCAAGCACCCGCAGCTCCGCCGACGCCACCCGCGGGTGGTGCAGGTGCTCCCGGGGCAGGTGGCGGACGTGGTGGTTTGGGCGGTGGCCAGCGTGCTCCTCGAATGAGTGTCTACTCGGTTGCCGCCGAGAAGCTCATGGTGCCCCAGATCGCCGTCGGAGCGGAGCACTACAACCGGATCGTGCGCATGGTGCAGGCGGGCGAGAAAGTCAGTGTCACACTGGATCTGAAAGTGCGCTTCAACGGCGACGATACGTCCATGGTCAACAACACCATCGGGGAGTGGAAGGGCACGGATAAAGCCGACGAGATCGTGATGGCAGGCGGCCACTTAGACTCCTGGCACACGGGCACGGGCGCAACCGACAATGCCTGTGGGGTAAGTGTCGCGATGGAGGCGGTGCGGATTTTGAAAGCCATCGGGGTCAAGCCGCGCCGCACGATCCGGGTGGCGTGCTGGAGCGGCGAGGAGCAAGGAATCTTTGGTTCCTCCGCGTACGTCAAAGCGCACTTCGGTAGCCCCAGTGCTCCAGGCGCGGAGCACGCCAAGTTCTCCAGCTACTTTAACTTAGACAATGGCACGGGCAAGATTCGCGGGGTCTACTGCCAGGGCAACACGGCCATCATGCCCATCTTCGCCGAGTGGCTCAAGCCCTTTGCCGATCTGGGCGCAGCGACCGTGACAGCACGCAACACCGGCGGCACCGACCACCTGCCCTTTAACTCCGCAGGGCTTCCCGGCTTCCAGTTCATCCAGGACACGATCGAGTACGATGCTCGGACGCACCACTCGAACATGGACACGTTTGATCGCGTGCAGCTCGACGACATGAAGCAGGCGGCCACAGTTCTCGCCGCCTTCCTCTACAACGCCGCCATGCGCGACGACAAGCTCCCGCGCAAACCGACCACCCCCGCGGGGCAATAAAAAACCCTCCCCCCACCCCCTTCCTTCGTAGAGGGATGGGGGCCGGGGGGATGGGTTCAAACTTTCTCCAGCCGCGCGTAACCCGCCACGAGTTTCTTAATTCCCAATGTGGGAATTAAGAAACTCGTGGCGGGTTACGCGCGGCTGGAGAAAGTTTGAACCCATCCCCCTGGCCCCCTTCCCTCTACGAAGGAAGGGGGAGGGAAGGGGGTTCTAATGCCCAGCAGGTGTGGTCGGCTTGCGGGGGAGCTTGTCGACGCGCATGGCGGCGTTGTAGAGG
>NZ_JANNYP010000827.1:0-2310 GCF_031410135.1 Armatimonas sp.
CCGGGCGAGTTCCGCCGCTCACAGAACTGGATTGGAGCACCAGGCAGCACCCTCATGACCGCCGCCTACGTCCCCCCAACACCTGATGTGCTCATGGACTGCCTCTCTGACTGGGAGCGCTTCGTCCACGAGCGCGAGACCATGCCCGAGCTGATTCAGTGCGCTCTCTTGCACGAGCAGTTCGAAGCCATCCACCCGTTTCTAGATGGCAACGGACGTGTGGGCCGTTTACTCATCACCCTCTTTCTCATTGAGCGGGGGCGATTAGATCAGCCGCTTCTGTACCTCTCAGACTACATTGAGAAGAACCGGCAGGGCTACTACTCTGCCCTTCAGCAAGTGCGAACCCAAGGTGACTGGAATGGCTGGCTACACTACTTCCTCGAGGGAGTCACCATCACGAGCCGCCAAGGAGTCCAGCAGGCTAGAGTACTCATGGAGCTACGTGAGGAGTACCGTCGCCGTCTTGCAGAGCGCCCCAAAGCGCTTGCTCTCATTGATCCGCTCTTTGCCAACCCCTACCTAACCGCGTCGCGTGTTGAGGAGCTGCTGGGAGTGACGGCCCCCACCGCTCGGCAGGCTATTGCGCACCTGGTAGCTCAGGGGATTCTGGTTGAGACGACGGGCCGCTCCTGGGGCAAGCTCTACGTCGCCCAGCCCATCCTCCAGGCGCTGGAGCAGCGAGAGCATGCTTAGTGATGCTAAATAGGTATCAAGTGATCCCAAAGATGCTCCAGCACTCTTTCTAACATTCTAACTTTCTCTCGATGATTGTAGATAACCCCGGCACGACTAAGCACTCCACTACAACTAAGCACTCCACCACGACTAAGCACCCCACGGCTCTGATGGTTCGCACCAACAGGACTCGACCTGCCACACGAGCCAAGTTCAACAAAGATGTCCCACCCGCACCAGATCGCCCGGTGCTTTATGCAAGAAAGAGCAGCGAAGCCGACGATCAGCAAGCCGCCAGCCACGAGCGACAAGTACGCGACCTAGCAACCATCATTGCACAGGATGGCTTTCAGATAGACGAGATCGCAAGTTATCAGGAGAGCAAAAGCGCTAAAGATCCGGGTCGTCCCCTCTTCAATGAAATGATGGATCGGATCGAGGCAGGGGAACTCAACATTATCTACACCCACGAGATCAGTCGTCTCTGCCGCAACATGATCGATGGCGGACGCATCATCCATGCCCTCCAGAAGGGCAAAATTCGGCGTGTGGTGACTCCGTACCGTATGTACCTTCCTGAAGACAACACGATTATTATCGCGATAGAGGCATGCGTCTCGACCGAGGAAATACGCAACCTCATCCGCCGCATGGAAAGTAGCGTAGCCAATAAACACGCCAAAGGGCAATTTCCGGGCAAAGCCCCCATTGGCTACATGAACGACCTTTTCGGCATCAAGGGTGACCGAAGTATTCTGCCAGATCCAGAGCGCTTTGAGACGGTTCAAAGACTCTGGCAAAAGATGCTTACGGGGGCATACACAGCCAAGCAGCTTTATCGAGAGGCAGGGGCCATGGGACTCACCTATAGGCGCTACGGCAAGGTAGGAGGTGGCCCTGTGACCTACTCGGCGATCCATGCCATGTTCTGTAATCCGTTCTACTGTGGACTCTACCAGTGGGGTAGCGAAATCCACCAGGGTAGCCATGTGCCTATGGTGACAGTTGCAGAATTCGAACGCGTCCAGAAACTTATCGCCAAGCCGTCCGCCCCCAAGGCACACCTGCGCAGACCAGCAGCTGAGGTCGTACCCTACATGGGTGGACTGGTAGCTTGTGGAACCTGTGGCAGTTCGATAACAGCGGAGACACACATCAAAACTAACAAGGCTGGAGAAGTGCGCCACTTTGTGTACTTGCGCTGTACGAAGAAGAAGGGCCCCTGTCCCGAGCGGTATCTCTCTCTCACGGAGTTTGAAAAACAAGCGGCAGAATTCCTGGAAACACTAACACTACCCGATGCCATATCGGACTGGGTGCTGCGTCAGCTTCGGGAAGAAAACAGTGCGGAGCAAAAGGCTCAGCACCAGATATTGAAGCAACTTCAAGACTCGCAGCAGAGAAATCAAGGGGCTCGTAAGCGCATGACGGACATGCTGATCGCGGGGTGAATCGATGAAAACGACTACGACGAGCGGCGTGCCGAGCTGACACGGGAGAGCCAGATTTTAGCAGAGAGCCTCAGTCGTCATACCACTCGCTCGAACCAGTGGCTGGAAGAGATCGAGGGGGCATTTTCCTTTTGTAGGAGCGTAAAACAGCGATTCGAGGAGGGCACGTCCGAGCAGAGGC
>NZ_JANNYP010000828.1:0-2566 GCF_031410135.1 Armatimonas sp.
CGGCGCACTTTGTCCTCTGGGGCCGCGAGGCACTACTGGAGCGTAGCCTGCCCTACTACACCGAGATTCTTCCCCAGGCGCAGGCCACGGCGCGGCGACAAGGGTTTCGCGGGGCACGCTGGCCTAAGATGGTCGGCCCCGATGGCCGCGAGAGCCCCAGCCCGGTCGGCGTTTTTCTGCTCTGGCAGCAGCCGCACCCGATTTTTTATGCCGAGCTACTCTACAAGAGCAAGCCGACGGTGAGCACGCTTAAAAAATATAAAACGCTGGTTGGGGAGACGGCGGAGTTTCTGGCGAGCTATGCGGCAAAAGGCCAGCTCGGCCCTATGCTCATCCCGGCCCAAGAGAGCTACAAGCCCGCCACTACCATAAACCCAACGTTCGAGCTGGCCTATGTCTGGTGGGCGCTGGAGACCGCGCAGCTCTGGCGCGAGCGACTGGGAATGCCTCGCGAGCCCGAGTGGGAGCGGGTGCAAAATGCCCTGCCCAAGCCGCTCGTCCGTGACGGCGTGTACCCCGGAATCGGGTCGCCGCCCTACACCATAACGCGCGATCACCCGTCGCATGTCGCCGCACTGGGGATGCTTCCGCCCACGCCCCTGATTGAGAAAGAGCGGATGAAAGCGACACTCCTGCAGATCGAGAAGACCTGGGACTGGCCCGCCACCTGGGGCTGGGACTACCCGATGCTGGCCATGACCGCCGCTCGCCTGGGAATGCCTGAGAAGGCCCTAGATTTCCTGCTACTGGAGACCCCCAAGAACCGCTATCTTGCCAACGGCCACAACTACCAGCGTCCCAATATCCCGCTCTATCTTCCGGGCAACGGCGGCCTGCTCTACGCCGTTGCTCTACTGGCCCAGACCGGCTTTCCTCAGAAAGGCTGGCAGGTTCAGACCGAGGGCCTGCGCCCATCGCTCTAGGACTGCGCGGCATCCTCGGAGAAGGCACGGTCGAGGGCGGCGAGGAGCTGATCTGCATCGTCTGGGGTAACAATCAGCGGCGGCTTGATCTTGAGGACATTGTGGTGGGGACCGTCGGTGGAGATCAGCACCCTGAAGTCCTTGAGGCGGTTGGCGACATGCGATGCGGCAGCGGCAAACGGCTCCTGGGTGGCGCGATCTTTGACCAGCTCTGTGCCGATATAGAGCCCCAGCCCACGCACATCCCCGATCACCGGGTAGCGCGTCTGGAGCGCCCGCAGCCCGTCTAGAATTCGATTGCCCACCGTGAGCGCGTTGGCCTGGAGCTGTTTTTCCTGGATCTCTTGGAGGACGGCCTGCCCGGCGGCGAGCGAGGCGGGGTTGCCGCCAAAGGTGTTGAAGTACTCCATACCGTTGTTGAACGCCGCCGCGATCTCTGGCGTTGTGATGACGGCACCGAGCGGCCAGCCATTGCCGATGGGCTTGCCCAGCGTGACGATATCCGGGACGACGCCCTGGTGCTCAAAGGCCCAGAAGTGCGTCCCCGCACGCCCAAAACCCACCTGAACCTCATCGGCGACGCACACACCACCTCGGGCACGCACCCGGCGGTAGACCTCTCTTAGGTAGCCCTCGGGCAGGACAAGCTGGCCGCCACAGCCTAGGATGCTCTCCGCGATAAACATCCCGACCGGGTGGCCCGCCGCCTCCAGAGCGTCAAGGGCTTCGTCGGTGAGGGCGGCGTAGCGCGGGCCGCAGCCCTCACCACGGAAAGCCCCTCGGTACGGGTCGGGGAGGGGGAGTTTCAGCACCCAGTCGGGCGCACCTCGGCCGCCCTTGCCCTCGTTCTTGTAAGGGCTCAGGTCCACTAAGAGACTGGTATTGCCGTGGTAGGCCGCGTCCACGACTAGCGCCCCCTGTCGCCCCGTGGCCGCGCGCGCTAGGCGCAGGGCTAGCTCATTGGCCTCGCTTCCGCTATTGACAAAGTAGCACACCGAGAGCGGCGCAGGAAGAGTCGCGGTGAGCGCATCGGCGTAGGCCTCCATCAGGGGGTGTAGGTAGCGGCTGTTAGTGTTGAGCACCGCCAGCTGGCGCAGCGCCGCCTGCACCACGCGCGGGTTGCTGTGCCCCACGTGCGGGACATTGTTGACCATGTCCAGAAACGCCTGCCCGTCGGCGGTGTAGAGGTATTGCCCATACCCCCGGACAATCTGCAGCGGCTCTTGGTAGCTGATCGAGAGCGATGGTCCGATACTCTGATGGCGGCGAGTGAGCAGCGACGCATTGGGCTCAGGCTCGCCGTTGATTCCGCCAGGCACCCCAAAAATTAAATTAGGATCGGGGCAGACACCAGCGTAGAGCGCCTTCTCGGCGTGCCGGGCGACCCCAGGAAAATCGCCCTCGTAGCCCAGCAAGTCCAGCAGAACCTGAAAGTGCAGGTGCGGCGGCCAGCCCCCGTTGTGCTCGCGTCGGCCCAGCGCCGCGAAACACTGCTCTCTCTCAATGCGCTGCCCTACATGAAGCGTCGTCAGGCACGCCGGATCGAGATGTCCGTAGAGCGTAAAGAAAGTCAGGTGCGTTTCTCCGGCTTGGTGCGACAGAATTACGGTGGGGCCGTAGTTGCCCGCGCCCGTATTGTCCAC
>NZ_JANNYP010000829.1:0-2155 GCF_031410135.1 Armatimonas sp.
GGCCTCGCATTTAATTCTGTGGGGAACCTCGCTGTCTCAAATTATAGCAATAACACAGTTAGCCTCTTCAGCTCCGCAGGTGTCTTCCAGAGTAGCATTAGCACAAACCTGAACGGCCCTACAGGTATGGCCTTTTCCTCCGCTCCAGAACCTGGTACGCTTGCGTTTCTTGCTCTCGGTGGCACGCTGGTGCTAGTGCGGCGGCGTGGGCGTAAGCAGGAGGCGTAAGGTTCCTATTGTCTTATGGAATCAGAAACTCACACGATGATCTCTGAGGTGACCATCACACTGACCCGACAGGAAGCGGATGCTCTCATGGCGCTGTTGTTGCGTGCCCCGGCTACGGCGGAGCTTTCGGCGGAGCGTATCGAGAAGCTGCTCCTTCGGATTCTTAAAACTCTGACGCTGGGGCAAACTAAAACGAGCGAGGAGAAATCCTCGCTCGTTTCTGGGGTGACAGAGAGGTCAGTCTTCGAGGGCTTCGTCGCTAAACTCCAGGTTGTGGTAGACATTCTGCACGTCGTCGTTGTCCTCAAGTGCATCCAGAAGCTTGAGGACTTTCTTCTGCTCGGCCACATCCAGCTCGGCCATCGTGGTGGGGATCTGCTGGATCTCTGCCGAGGACGTGGCGATCTTGGCAGCGTCTAAGGCGTCGCGCACTGTGGCGAAGTCCGTGAACTCCGTCGTGATCTCAAAGCCGCCATCGTCGGTGGGCTGGACATCTTCCGCACCCGCCTCGATGGCCACTTCCATCAGCGTCTCTTCGGTCGTCACGCCAGGATCAATCACCATAATGCCCTTGCGCTCGAACATATACCCCACGCTCCCCGACTCGCCGATACGCCCGCCATTCTTGGCAAAGGCGCTTCGAATCTCGGGGAACGTGCGGTTGATGTTGTCGGTGAGGCACTCCACGATAATCGCAACCCCGCCGGGGCCGTAGCCTTCGAACGTGCGCTCGTCTAAGTTGCCGCCATCTAGCTCCCCGGTTCCCCGCTGGATCGCTCGCTTGATCGTATCGGCAGGCACCGAGCTCTGCTTGGCCGTCTGAACCGCCATGCGTAGCCGGATATTGGTGTCCGGGTTGCCGCCGCCCTTGGCCGCCATGATGATCTCTTTTGCCAGCTTGGTGAAGAGCTTGCCGCGCACCGCGTCTTGCTTGCCCTTACGCAACCGAATATTATGCCACTTGCTATGGCCAGACATAGTTCTTAAAATCCTCCGTTGGATTTTACCGCATTGCCAGCGCCTCCCGCGTGCGCCACTCTAGTATGCCCAGCGCTCCCACATAGATTCCCTCGCCTATCAGATGCACCAGCCCAAAGACGCTGGCTACCCGCAGGTAGATAGCGCCCATAACAAAACAGCCGACCGCCCAGCAGAGATTGGCGAGGGCCAGTGCGCCGATTCGAGATTTTGTCCGGTAGCGCGGTGCCACGGCGAGCAAGTACGAGAAGCAGGCGTATGCCAGATTGCAAGCTCCCATTACCAGCAGGAGGTTATCGGGGAGGGCATAGAGTCTGGCCAGCCAGCCTCGGGCAAGCAAGACGGCCACCCCCACCAGAAAGCCACCCGTGCAGTCAATCCAGAGGAGGTGTGTTCGACGGATTGTCATACGGTGTAGCGCTTGTTCCAGCTCGCAGGAAACGTCAGCCCATTGCCGTAGACAAAGCGAATGAGCTGTCCGTGGTGCTGCACCTCGTGCTCCAGGAGCGCAAAAGCGAGCTCTAGTTGCGCCTCAGTGAAGTCCACAAAGTCCAGCTCGCCAAGCTGCTGTTGCGTCGCCTCCAGCGCGGCCAGTACGGCTTGTTTCACCTGCGGCTCCTGGAGACTGCACCCAAATCCTTGCCAGCCGCCGTTTTGTATCGCCGTAAGGTAGCTCTCTCGCGCCCCGATAATACACCAGAGCTGTCCCGAGATACGGTTGGACGGCAGCTCCGGCAAGTCCAGGCGCAGGGACGGCTCCTCCAAGTGCGTCACCAGCTCGTGCGTGAGCTGGAAAGCGCACATTAGTCTTTTCTTGAGCATTTGGTTCATAGAAGTGTTGCACTTAGGGCAAGCCAGCCCGGCTGTTCTACAGACTTACAGCGAACTGTCATCGCTGTCTTGGTTGTTCTCTGAACTCCATCAGAGAGTACGCTCCATAAAACGCCAG
>NZ_JANNYP010000830.1:0-4741 GCF_031410135.1 Armatimonas sp.
GCCCAGATGCCCTGGCCGTAGATCGCCTTGCCGTCTTCTAGCCGGTACTCCGGGCCAAAGTCGAGCTTTTCGCAGGCATAGCTGAGAAATTTCCAGTTGACCAGGTCTTTGGAGTGGAGCACGGGGAGGCCAGGCATGGCGTGCATCGTCGTGCCCGTGAGATAGAAGTCGCTGCCTACCCGGATGAGATCAGGGTCGGAGAACTCATCGTAGAACAGCGGATTGGAGAACGTGCCGTTCCCATTGTCGGCATGCCAGGTTTGTGTCTGTGGTGTCTTCATCGCGTTTTTTTTGAAAAAAGCCCTTGCTATTTCGTCGTAGCTAGAGTATACCATAGGAGCTTTACGAAATATCCCATTCCAACGAAGGAGGAAACAACGATGTCACAAGGAAGACTTGCCGCTCCCAAGCCCGGCCCTACCCCGCTCCCCACACTTGCCGCGCTCCCGACCCTGACCGATCAGAGCTTCTATGCGCACACGGCGGTGCCACACGGGACACTGGAGCAGGTGCGCTACACCAATCTCGCGGGCAAGGAGAAGCGGCTCCACGTCTACCTACCGCCGGGCTACGCCGCTAGCAAAGACACGCGCTACCCCGTGCTCTACCTCAACCACGGCGGCGGCGAGGACGATGCGCGGTGGTCCAGCCCGACAGGCGGCTGTGCGCCGGATATCCTAGACAACCTGATCGCGGCAGGGAAAGCCAAGCCGATGATTATCGTCATGCCCAACACGGGCGGGCTCGCCTCGTTCACGCCACCAGAGCCGGGGAAAGACGACCTCTGCACACAGGAGTACCTCAAGGACATTATCCCGCTCATTGACTCGCGCTACCGAACCCAGGTAAGCCGTGAAGGTCGCACGATCGCGGGCCTCTCGATGGGCGGCTTTGTCGTGACTAACACCGGCCTGACACACCTTGAGACATTCGCGGAGCTCTATATCTTCAGCTCAGGCTACATCGGGGAGAACCAGAAGCTCGCCGAGGAGCGCTTTTCGGCGATCCTTACCGACCCCAAGATTAATGAGAAGCTACGCGTTCCGCTCTACATGGGCCAGGGCGAGACCGATATCGCGCTCAATAACGGGCAGCACTTTATGTCGTTGCTCTTTAAAAACCACATCCGCGCCTTCTGGGTGCTGAGCACAGGCGGCCACGAGTGGGGCAACTGGCGGCGCTACCTCTGGCAGACGGCCCAGCTTATGTTCCCCGCAAGTTCTTAAAAGTGAGATAGAAAAACAAAAACAAGGAGTATTGAAATGACAACAACCCAACGCCTCGCTTGCATCGCAAGCAAACTGACCTGCGTCGCACTGATTACGGTTTTCCCGTTTATTCAACCCGCTATGGCACAAAACGACAAGATGGTGGCCATTCCAATCCCCACCCAGCCCGACGTCATCGAGCTTAGCACCGGTCCACTGCCTGGTGCGACTGCAACCGAGTCCTGGCACAAACAGTACGGCAGTATGTTTGCCCGCAATGTCACCGTCGCCACCCTCCGCCCTTTCCTCCCTGACCCTGCAAAGGCGACTGGCGCTGCGGTGATTGTCGCACCTGGTGGTGGCTTCCGGACACTCTCAATGGAGAACGAGGGCTGGCAAGTCGCCCGTGCGCTTGCCGCCAAGGGTGTCGCGGCCTTCGTGCTCAAGTACCGGCTTAACCAAACCCCGGCAGACCTTGAGGAGTTCGCGCGTCCGCCGGCTCCACGCCCCACAGGCACTCCTCCCCCGGCGGGCACGCCTGCCGCTCCACCTCGAACCGTAGGCGGCGATATGGCGTCCCGAATCGCGCCACAACTCGCCGATGCCAACGCGGCTTTTGCGCTGGTGCGTGCCAACGCGGCGAAGTGGCATGTCGATCCCGACCGCATCGGCATGATCGGCTTCTCGGCAGGCGCAGCGCTGACCATGACCACAGGGCTAAATAGCAAAGAAGCGAAACCGGCGTTTCTGGGCAATATCTACGGCCCCCTCGGAGCCGTAGAAGTTCCCGCAGATGCGCCGCCGCTCTTTGCGGCCATCGCCGCCGACGATCCGTTGTTTGGCTTCAATGTGGGCTTGATCGAGAACTGGCGCAAGGCCAAGCGGCCCGTCGAGTTCCACTACTACGAGCAGGGCGGACACGGCTTCGGGATGTACCCTAAGGAGACCACGAGTACCGGCTGGTTCGACGCGTTCTCTAGCTGGCTCAAGATGCACGGCTACTTGAAGCCAAAAGCCTAATATTCACGGATGCCCTCACGGTGAACGTGGGGCAATGGGGCCTTTGGCCGCCTCCTCGTGCCTCGTCGGTAGATATTCCGCCGAAGGCGCGGCGGAACGCCCCATAGCCCGAGGATTTCCGTCAGGCCAGTTCGATCAGAGTGATCGAGTACGGCGGGAAGGTGTAGACAAACTCAGGCTTTACGCCACGAATTTTTATGGTTTTGGGAACCACTTTACTCGGTTTTTCCATGGAGTTGGTTTCGTCGGGCGGGGAGGCGAGCGTAGTGACCGTGGCCTCGGGCTTGACTGACTTGACTCCCGTGAGCTGAATGGTGACGGCCTGTGGCGTCTCGCCGGGGTTGACGTACTTAACGAAGACCTTGCCGGTCTTGCTCTGGCGTGTGACGGAAGCCAGGAGCGGTGCGCCGGTCAGGCTGACTTTGAGGAGCTCATCGCCGACACTGGTCGAGAATAGTTTTAGGGCGTAGTAGCTGGGCGCACCGTAGGAGCGCAGCGCATCATAGCCGATGAGGTCGGGGCGCCACTGTCGCCCGCCGGGGTTGATATTGACAAAGAGCGGCGCGTAGCACTGCATGGTCACAAAGTCCGAGTGGCGCTCCATTGCTGTCATGAACGCCGCATCTCCCAGAGCGGCCTTCATGCTGGGCGTGGCGGGAAGATTACGCGAGGGCGGGAGCCACGGCGCGATCTCTTCGTGCGCGGCCCACTCCCCCACAAAGATCTCCGGCCCCTTGCGGTCGTAGCGGTCGAAGTGGGTCGGGGAGTCGCGGATAAAATCAGCGGCCTTGCGGTAGTAGTGCTCATCGAGGGCATCGGGCTTGCGGCTCTTGACGCGCTTACTGGCGGGCTGCTCGTTGCCAACCGTCGAGACCACTTTTAGGTGAGGATACTTTGCCTTGATCGCATCGTAGAACTGCGCGAAGCGGCCATCGTAGCTGCCGGAGCGGTCGAAGAAGTCCTCGTTGCCCACCTCAACATACTGGAGCTTGAAGGGCTTCGGGTGGCCATCTTTGGCGCGCTGTGCGCCCCACTTGGTTGAGACAGAGCCCGTGATGTACTCGATCTCCTCCAGCGCCTCTTGCACATAGGGCTCTAGGTCTGGGCCGGGCTTGACGAACTCGCCGCGCAGGGAGTAGCCCGCATAGACTCCGAGCACCGGCTCAGCGCCCATGTCCTCGCACCAGAGCAGGAACTCCAGCAGGCCCATGCCATCTGTGGACCGGTAGCCCCACGGACACGGATGACCAGGACGCGTCTCCAAGGGCCCGATTGTCTTTTTCCAGTCGAAGCGCTCCGCGATGGTGTTGCCCTCTAGGTAGTTGCCACCGGGGAAGCGCAGAAACGCAGGCTTCAGATCGACCATGAGCTGCATCAGGTCTTTGCGAAAACCATTGGGGCGGTTGTTCCAGGTGGGCGGGAAGAGCGAGACCAGGCTCAGCCAGAGCGTCCCTGGCTTCTCTGCGGTGATCGTGAAGATTGCATCCGTGGTGGGCGCGACTTTTCCCGTCTTGAGGGTCGCCGTAATTTTCTTCCAGCTCTCCCCCACGGCGGAGACGCGCATTTGCGCATAGACCGTCTTGCCATCGCGGCTCTGGAGCGTGAGTGTCAGCGCCCCGACACTTCCACGTGCGTAGAGGCTGGCTTTGTAGCTCGTATTTGGCGTGATCGGAAAGCCCCAGTAGCCGTCGTTTGCGACTCCTGCTCCTGCCGCTGTCGCCTCAACCCGCAGGCTGGTAGTGAGCACGGCGTTCACAGGCAGCGCAGTGTCAAGCGCGAGGGTCGCACCGCCAACACTCAACCAGTGAGCAGGATTCTTGGCATCATCAAGAAAAGCACGATTGCGAACCAGCTCGGCGTAGAGGCCACCGTCGTAGCTGTAGTTGATCTCCTCGGTCATCAGGCCGTAGTGGAGCGGGCTTACTTTTCCCGTCGCTTTTGTCGCGTCTATCGTGAGTGTCAGGTTCTGTTTCTTCATAGTGTGTTAGGTTTCTGGCAGGTCATGCCCTCGCGGAGCTGCATGGCGACGGCTCGGGTGGGCAGGGGGACTTCGGGGCTCTGCATCTTTTCCAGCAGGAGCTCCACCGCCCCGTGCCCGACCTGCTCCATCTCGTTGCTGATCGTGTGGAACGGCAGAAAGTAGCGGTCGTCGGTGCGGGAGTGGAAGAGCAAGATGGAGAGGTCGCCGGGGATCGTGAGGCCAAGCTGGTGGCTGGCATGGACAACCGCCATGGCCTCCGCAAGCTCGTAGGCAATAATGGCGGTGGGGCGCTCCGGGCTCTGAAGCAAGGCTTTCGCAGCGGCGATGCGCTCGTCGCCGGGCTCGTGGTGCCAGAGCTTGGGAAGCGCATAGACATGGGGCGCTCTCCCAGCAGCGGCCATCGCCTGCTCGTAGCCCTGCTTCCGGTCGTGCTTGCTGTAGTGGGCGTTGAGTGGCTCATCGGAGTCCACGTAGGTGATTCTCTCATGCCCGAGAGTGAGTAAGAACTCCGTGGCGAGACGCCCGCCTTGGG
>NZ_JANNYP010000831.1:0-11566 GCF_031410135.1 Armatimonas sp.
TGATCTCTTTGGTGAATGTCGCCGCATCGTGCTTGCCCGCCATGGCTTTGACCAGCTTGCCTGAGGGGCTGAAAAGATAGGTACGGGGAATCGGCGACGCGGGCGGGGCTTTGGGCTCCAGCCACTTCAGAAATGCTGCGATATCCGTGTTGGCCTTATTAAAAAACGCATTGGATGTCGCGTTCTGCGCGGTCAGGAACTTGGCGGACTTGGTCGCAGCGTCCTGCGGCGAGTCGCAGGCGATGGTGATTAGAGTCGCACCACTGGCTTTTACCGCCGCGACCAGGTCGGGGAACTCCTGCTTGCACGGCACGCACCACGACGCCCAGAAGTTCACCACGACAACCTTGCCTTTGTTTTTGGCAACGACAGCCTTCAGGCCCGTCGGATCAATCGGAGTGGGTCCCGGCATTAGGGTTTCGCCTCCTGTAGTTTCTTAAGCATCGCCACGGCATTGGCGGCAGCATTTTGTGCCTTTGTCGGAGTGTCCACTGCCACAACCTTACCCTTGGGATCAATATAAAATGTCACGCGCTTTGCCATTCCATTTCCAAGCTTCACCCCGTAGGCTTCGGCCACTTTCGCCCCGACATCGGAGAGGAGTATGTGGGTCAGCGCATCACGCTCACAAAATTTCTTCTTGCTGGTAGTGTCTTGCGTCGAAAGGGTGTAGGCCACCGCATTCAACTTTGCAAATTCGTCCTTACTCGCCGAGTAAGATTTATTCTGAATCGTTCAGCCAGGAGTTCCGTCTGAGGGATAGAAGGCCAGCACCACCCACTTCTTTGCCCTCTTCGCCTCTTTGAGAGCGACGAGCTTATCGTTCTGGTCGGGCAGGGTAAAATCAGGCGCTTTCTTGCCAATTAGCTCCAGCGCGGGATCCGTCGGCTTTGCAGCAGCAGGCGGCTCCTGAGGCGCTATAGTCGCCTTCGCGGGGGGCTCCTGAGCCAGCAGGAGCATCGGAATCAGAAATAACATTCGTTGGGTTCCTCCAGACGCATTTTACCGCGTCATACGATAGGTTTGGGCAAGCTGGCGTAGCTCCTCACGAAACGCCTCACGCTGGCCACTATCGTCGGGCAGAACGGCATTGCGACGCTCGACGGCGGCATTGGTCTGGGTAACAATCTCCGTGAGAAAGACAAGGTACTCCGGCAGCTCATGCACATAGACGGGCAGATAGTGAACACAGAGCGTATCCCCTCGAAAGATCACCGGGGGGCGTGAGGGACGGGAAGATTGCAGGTAGAGGCTCTCAAACTCCGCCGCCCACTCCGTACCAGGGTCTCGTGAGAGGCGCACATAGAAACCGTAAGTGCCGGGGAAGGCATCGCTTACTTCTAACGTCTCCGGGTCAACCCCCACAATCTGGGCGGTCTGTATTCGATCAGGCATAGGATCTATGATACCCCGTCACAAAAGAGGCACTCTGGCATGCTTTGTGCTAGATTACTTTTTTTCCTCAAAGCGCGTCAAAACTCTAAAATCCGGGTATAATACCTGCGTGTTAGGTGTATTGTAGACTTAGGTTGAGGTACCTGACTTAAAGATTTTCAGGGAGTGGAGTGAGTCCCCTTCTCTAAAGCAAGAATCAGAATCCTATAGTAGTGTAGGTTTCAGGAGCAAAAGATGAATTTTAAAAATCGCATTTTCCGTATGGCATCAGCCCTAACAATTGTTGGTATCATCGCCGCGCAGATCCCAACTCGTTCTTCGGTTAGTTTAGCTGCGGATGATGGTTGCCCGAAGAGTAATAATAATGGCGGGGCGATTGCTTTAGGAGCTGCGGGTGTTTTCCTTTTGGCTAAAAATGCCCCCCGCATTGGTTCAGGATCGATGAAAACGAACATAGCTCTTGGTGGAAACTCTCCCATTGCGATGATCACGCGCGATCACTCGGAGTTCAAACTGATAGGTAGAATCCTGAATAATTCGGGCCTCTTCGAAAAATATTCCCAAGGTTCTTACACTGTCTTCTGGCCGACGGATGAAGCTCTTCTTAAAGCACTTGGTCAAGCTGAAGTAGATCGCCTTACCAGCGCTGCTGGAGTGGCAGATGCTGTGACCTTACTAAATCGCCTCACTGTAGCAGAGGATAGGCTTAGTATCAGCAAGCTAAAAGATAGAGCGAACGCCAATGGTTTTGTCACTACGATTTCTAATGAATCTTTGTCTTTAAAGCTGGAAGGTGACAAGCTAACAGTCAATGGAGTCCCGGTCATTTCCGAATTTCCCGCAAATAATGGTTTTATCGTGTCGACGAACGGCCTACTCCCAGGTTCGGAAGCAAGTCAGGAATAGTTATGAATAAAAGTCGTGTTTTTCGTATCGTATCCGCTCTTACAATTGTAGGTATTGTTGCGTCTCAGATACCAAGCCGTTCTTCAGTTAGTTTGGCTGCGGATGGTTATCCAGAAAGTAACGGGCTACTGCAAAGTAGTCTTACGAATGTTCTTGTGGGTGGCTTTGTTGTTGGCGGTCTTTACTCCGTTATCAAACCTGGCACGTGTGGTGGTGGTGTCTTTGGTGGTGGTGGTGGTGGGGGTGGGCTTCTTGGTGGTAATAAGCCCATTTTTGATTTGACCAAGTCAAATGATGATTTCACCGATATTGCCAGCATTATTAACAATGCAGGTGAGATAGAAATGTATCGTACCAAAGAACTCACCGTCTTCTGGCCAACGAATGACGCCCTGAAAAATGATGTGGGTGAGGGTGAAGTTCTGAGACTTCAGCAAGCGGGCAACAAACAACCGGCCATAGAGTTTCTAAATAGAATCACCGTTGAGGGAAAATATAGTCTAAGCACGCTGACAACTATGGCGAAGTCCGGCGGTTCATTGAAAACAATCTCTGGCGACACTATAGAACTAAAAATTACAAATGGCAAGCTCACAGCCAACGGTGTTGAGATGCTAGGTGCTGAGTATCCTACCAGCAATGGTTGGGTGCTTGCAGCGAAAGGTGTGGTTGTTAAAGAACAATCCTAAAAGTTCCTGCCTTGAAAAAACCAGCAATCTAAATTGCTGGTTTTTTTGTTTTGGCCTGAAATTTGCATATATTCTTTCCGAAGATATATCGTAAGGATCTCACGTTTCCTCAACCGAGGAACGTCTGCTCCTACAGTATTAACGGGAGAAGGAAATGAAGTATCAAGAACGGGCTCTTCGTGTTATTGTAGCCCTCAGCATCGCAGGGCTTGTCGCAAGTCAAATTCCCACACGCAACCAAATCGCACTCGGTTCCGTACAACCCCCCACAGATAGCTACCTTAAAGGTGGAGACAACAGTGGCTCGTTCCTAGGGATTAAGGGTCTAACCAACCGCAATGCCATAACCGGTGTTGCCCTTGGTCTTGTGGGCCTTGGTGCTTACTCGACCGTCCTAGACTCACGCTCCGCGGGAGCAGGTGCCGCGAGTGGTGGTGGCCCAATCACGGGAGCGATTCTAAATGGTGCCGGTAACAAGCCTATCTATGATGTTCTTATGGGTATGCAATCAGAGTTCTCTGAAACGGTTAAGCTGATTGACTCCGCAGAGCTGGTAGCGTTCTTGCGAGAAGATAGTCCCTATACCTTTTTTGCCCCCACAAATGCGGCCACCAGCCTTATTCAAGGTGACATCAAAAGCCCTCAGAATAAATCGACTCTTATCAAACTCATTAAGCGGCATACGATACAGGGACGCTACACAATCAGTCAGTTGCTCGGATTGAAGGATGGTACGACACTAAAAACCCTAACAGGTGAGAATGCCGTTATCACCAATCGAAATGGAGAGCTTAGGATTAATAACATCCTAGTAGGCCAGAGTGATATCCTTGCCAGTAATGGTTACATTCACCCAATACAAGCACCACTTGAAGAAGAGGACTAATTCCTCTTTTACGTATTTAGTAAGCGGGCCATTTTGGCCCGCTTATTTTTTGACAACCTCAATAACTCGGGAGGCATCATAGTTACGTCCAAACTGATCAGAAAAAGTAGCTTGGATCTGAACCATCCCTGTCTCACCAGGAGGGAGACGTAATGACAACTCAGAAAATCCCCTCAAAAGATCACTCGTTGAGAAAACGGCACGCAACAAGAAAATGTCTTGTGTTTTGACAGGCCTTGGCTCAGTAGTAGGCTTAAAGTCTACCCAGAGAGGAGCAATCCACTTCGTCCCCGGGTGGCTCCCTTGCTCCTTACCTTTCCCATCACGATAGAGGGCACGCCAGCGTACCCTATCACCAGGATAATAAGGTCCTTTCGTCTCTTCAACAATCTGAAATATCCCACGTGGCGTTCCATGCGGATCCCACAACCGATTTCCATACCAGACTAAGCTACCGCACACAGAAGCGACGAAGATAAAAATTATCGCGTAGGTACTAGGAGCTAACCTTACAGGAGTATCTTGATCTACCTCCCGTACACCAGACATTAAGGCCCCAGCGATCGCCCAGAATATCACCCACACCCCACAGAACTGAAAAGCAGGAGAGCCATTCACTTCGGCAAGCGCTCCAATCAATGCAGCACTACAAGCAATTAAAAGAGTGCGATCTTCCGTGTGCCGCGCCAACCTCAACGCTTTCAAACCAAAAGCTAAAAGTACACAGACGGAGAGAAGTAACAATCCTCCCCCAACAACACCGGTATCTGCGAACCACTGTACATAATAGTTATGGGCAATATTTTGATGTCCAGTCCCATAAAGAATAACTTGTTCAGGACTATCCCCAAGGTTCGTCCAGCGCCCTTGAAGTAAGAGATAGCCACCCAATCCCCATCCAAAGATCGGCTTCTCTGAGAGCATTCGAAGTGCTCCCTCCCACATAATGAATCGTCCATCAAGTGACGAATTATCTTCAAGAATACTTCCGAGTGAAGATGCACGTCCTGCTAAAGCGGGTCCTAAGCCTCCGAATATAGCAATGACAATGAGTCCTCCAACAATCCACAACAAAGGTGAGGCGACAACCTGACTCACAATATTCTTACGATTTATACGTTGTTTCGTTTCCCTTTCCCCAGTAAATTTCATCATCAAAAGTGCCATCACAATTAATCCAATAATACCTCCCAGCCAGGCAGAGCGACAACGCACCATAATCCAAGCAAAAGAAATTATTATTGATGTTGAGTAAGCAAATAATTTTATGTTTTCGGATGATAATTTCCTAAAACATAAAATCAACGACAATGGCAATACCATAGCAAGCAGGGAACCAATACTCTCATGAGTACCCAACAAGCTAACATCTGCCGAAAAGTGACTACCGAGCCCAACTTTACGTGCATAATGAGATATATCATAAATCGAAATAGCAGAACAGATAAATACAATACCATAAATAACAAAAGAAATATTTTTTTTATTTTTTAACACACAAGAAGAAACAAAAAAAGACATCATGCCAGATAACAATCGTATTATTTCTCCAATACCTACATTTTTATTTTGATAAACAAAAACAGTACATAAATAATATATAAACGAAAATATAATTAGTAAATCAGAAGGTTTTTTTATATAAATTAAGATCTTTTCTGAATAATCTCTATTTATCAAAATTAAAAGGGACAAAGCAAGAACACCAAATACAGACAACCATAAGCGAGTATACGATAATATACTTGGCACTTCTGAAGTTAAAAATACAGAAATGCAAATTAAAAAGAGTATCGCATTTAATTTTTTCTTGACTTCATTAATAAAGTCAGTTTTTCTCACATTGTGTTTTTCAAAATTTCTTCGTTCAACTTCACGTTTATGCCAAGGATCAATTCTATCCATAATTCACCACCGTTCAAGAGATATTTCGGTACTTATAGTTATATTCAGAAAAACAACGTTCAAGCAATATGGAGAGTTGTTTTTGAAATACCTCAGCGCTAAATTTTTCAGCATGCAGACGAAGTTTAGCAGGATCAAATACAAGTTTCTCAAAACGTTGTATTGCATCCACTAATGACTCAATAGTAGGTTTATCAAAAAATACTCCAGTTTCTCCATCGACAACAGTCTCAATAGCTCCTCCTGCACGATACGCAATAACGGGCCGACCCGATGCCATCGCTTCTAACGGTGCAATACCAAAATCTTCTTCACCAGGAAAGAAAAAACCTTTACAATTCGCAAAGAGCTTTTCGACTTCGCCGTCAGGAACACGTCCCAGAATTTCAACCGTTGATCCAGCAATTGATTTAAGTCGTTTTAGATCAGGCCCATTACCAACGACCTTTAAAGGAATCCTTAAATGATTACAAGCCTGTATTGCAAGATCGACTTTTTTATACGATACCAGCCGTGAGACAACTAGATAATAATCAAGTGATGGATTTTCCTCGATAAAAAAACGATGCGTCTCAACAGGTGGATAAACAACATTAGAGTTTACACCATAAAATTTTAGCAATCTCCGAGCGGTATTTCTTGAGTTTGCAATATAATAATCGACCCGTCTTGATGCCATATAGTCCCATAGACGCAAATAATGAACAAGTAAAGGAATAATCCCTTCAAAAATTTTCCCAATCTTTCCTTCAGATATATATTCATGATATCTCCAAGCGAAACGTGAAGGAGAGTGGCAATATGAGACATGACATGTTTCAGGAGAGGTTATTACTCCGTGAGAAAATCTTGTAGTGCTGGATAAAACTACATCAAATCCACGTAAGTCAAGCATTTCAAATGCAGTTGGATAAAATATTAAAAAAAATTTGTTGTATTTTGCTGATGCAGCAAAGGGAATTTTCTGCATATAAGAAGTACAAATCTCACATTTAGTAAATGTAGAGAAAGTATTTTTCGCATCATATACTGATGTATAAATCGGTGCATCGGGCCAGATATTATGCATAGCTTCTACAACACGCTCAGCACCACCACGTTGTGTTAAATCATCATGAACTATTGCGATTCGCACGATTTGTCTTTCATTATAAGAGCTCATGATAGAAAGATTCTATCGCACGTGCCGAATTTTCTGCCGTAAATTTTTCTCTAATTTTAAAGTATGCTTTTTGACCAAGTTTACTGGCATATCCAGGTTGAGCTAATAGATTTTCCAAATCATTTGCCAAGGCAATTTCATCTCCCAAGGGACTCAATATGCCATCTACGTTATGTGTAATAATCTCTTTCACTCCACCAGCATTCGTTGCGATCACAGGCAAACCTTCCGCCATACCCTCAATAATGACTTGACCGAATGGCTCAGGTAATATACTACAATGAACTAAGATATCTAAATTTTGTAATATATTTTTCACATCTGACCTAAAACCTAAAAATTCAACACTAGATTTTAATTTTTCAGCCTTGCTAACTATTATTGATTCATAACCATCTTCTCCAAAAAGTGAAGCGCCGATTACTTGATATTTGGCTACGACACCACGCTGCAGAAGAATTTCAGCAGCATCTAAAAACACATGCTGACCTTTCCATTCAACAATCCTACCTAAAATACCAATTTTCGGTATTTCGTTCCAAGAGCAAAAAGCGTTCCGTGGTAGTGAATTCAATTCTTCATTAGTTAAACCATCATAAATAACACGAGATTTATTTTTCATATAACTATTTCCGAATAAACAGTTCAATGTGCTTTCAGAATTTGTTATTATCCCAGATGGCAAAATTTTAGCTAATTTTTTAAAGACAGAAACAATTTTTTTCGGCAAATAAGGATGACTAATATGATCTCGAACGTGCCATATAACGGGAATTCTTGAAATCCTACCTGCAATCCCACCATATATATCTGATTTCAAAGAATTGCAATGTACTAAATCAGTTTTCATATCACTCATTCGTTTTGATAACATTATTGAATATTTAATGTATTCAATCAATGATTCCATATTCAAAACAGTTTTTTTGTCCAATTGATCTTTACGTAATTCAATAGCCTTTTCACCCAAAACTAAAACTTCAGTATTGACACCAATCGATCTCATTTTATCTGCTAATATACCATCCTCAGCAAGAAAAATATTTGGGGATAAGGTCTGCTTATTGATTGCACTTAATGATCTAAACAGTGCAATTTCACCTCCAGACCATTTAGCAGTATGATTTAAATAAAGAATATTTTTTGTTTTGTAATCATTTATTTTCATGAATAAAAATTTCTTTTTCTTTTTTTCTATAAAACCAAATAATTCTATCCATACCTCCTACTATAAACCAAAGAATCATTGATTGCGAATAATGTGCACCTGATATCCATTGTCCTTGACATACAATAAGTATGGCGATAGACATCAGAGCCAAAAAATCTCTACTATCATGCCAATATTTACATATATTAATTAATATACGAAGACAAATAACTATATATAAAATCCCTCCTGGAAACCCAAGAGCGAGAAACATGTCTGAATAGTCAGTTTCAGATCCTCCTGAACCTTCACCAAGTTTACCAGCAAGCGTCCCGTATCCTAATCCAAAGCCTATGGGATTTGTGAAGCCTGTTAGCATTGCATTGACTATCAATGTTACATGACCTCCACCCGTCGATTCCTTTCCAAAGGGATCACTCAAACCTTTAATTTGATGCCCAATAATAGCCTCCGTCTGATCAGTCTTTTCTATATTTTTAGCTTTTTCAATACTAAATGTAAGTCCCCAAAAAGCTAGAATAACGGCAAGAAAAAGCCGTGGTATCCAACTACGATAATTTTTACCTTGAACTGCCATCGTTGTAACGAACATTACAATCAAACTAATAATAGATCCACGTGACGAAGACAAAACTAATGAAGCAACGATTACAGTTAATGGGAGGATATAAATATATTTTTTATTGATTACGAAGCACCAACTGACAGCAGCACTTAAAAGTAACACATAAACATATTCAGAGAATGATAATAGGGTACCAACAGAACGATATAGCACACCAATATTTTTTACTGCTCCAAGAATCTGAGTACCTCCTCCAGAGGCAATCCAAAACTTTTCGACTTCCGAGAATCCATAGTAAGTTTGATTTAGACCAAAAAAAGCCTGAGCTACACCACAAATAACAACAGTAACTCCTATTTTAGATAGAACATCCCTATTACCATAACTCAAACCGATTAAATACCAGAATATCGGTACTAATCTAAAAATAATACCTCCAAAACCAACAGCTATACCACCTTGAAATGGATTTAAGACCTCCGCAAACATTATCATCGACAATATATTTATATATTTTGATACAATAGTAAATCTAGGTATTTTTCTTTGAGTGAGCATTCTAATAAATGATACACCACTAACAATTAAACTTACTAGTGTGATCGGATCATTAGATATAAAACCGGTTGTAGGAATGAGTAATCTCCTTAGCCACCCTAAAAAAATTAAATATATAAACATTCCAATTACACCAATAGTAATTGAAAATTGTAATGAGATATAAATAATAATCGCTACAAATATCGTGATCACATAGTGTATAGGCAAACTAAAAGCGTCACCAGCACGAGCCAAATCAGTAAAACTACCCATTAAAATAGGAGCTAGGATATAAAGCAATAGAATGCTGGAACTATTTCTATCTATTAGAAATAGTTTGATGAAATTATTTATTTTTATAAAAATATTTTTCATAAATAAAAACTAAAATTAGCGCCTAAAGAAAAATAGTAAGCCAACTATACCACCCAAAATACCGACATAATCTTGTATTCCTAATTTTCTTTTATTGGGATCACTGGCAGGAACAAAAATTTCATCACCCGGTTGTATTTCAACATCTTGAGAGCGATCACCTTTCAGCATTTTATCAATATCATGCTTCTGAGTCGTTGCAACTCCTTTTTCGAAGCGAGTTAGACTTACTTTTTTAAGTTCTGCACCAGTAGGAGGGATGCCAGCTTGAGTTAAGACATCAAAGAGAGTCAGCTTTCGGTCATCTGGGTAATATAATTCGCCAGGACGACTAACAACGCCATTAATTTTATAACGATCTTCAAGTCTTGGAATTGTCAAGACATCACCACCCGCAAGTGAAATGGTGTTTTCAATCTTTCCTTTTTTAAATCCACGAAGGTCCAACTTCATAATAGTTCCATTACGTAGAAGTGTGGCTTTTGATAAAGCAGCGGCTTCAGTCACCCCTCCTAAGTCGTTTAAAATAGTTAAGATTGACTTATCTTTTGGGAGTTCAATCGTTCCTCCACGCCCATTTGCAACTTCTCCAATAACTGTAACGGTTATTTGATCCCGTGGTTTAACAACAATATAGATCTTGTCTCCATTTTTCAAAGCAATATTTTGCACAGGATCATTTGCATATACCTTGGCAAGATCTAGAGCAATCACTTGAGTTTCACGGAAGAGTTGTGCAGAATAAAATTCGTATCTGTCGGTTGTTGGCCCTGTCCCAGAGCCAACGCCTCCCGCAGCACCTAGTGCGTCTAGAACTGTCCAGTTATCTTTCAGGGGTAACTTTCCTGCACCTCGTACAGCACCTAATATCGTAATTTCACGTTGTGCCCGTTGAGTAACATTGATAGTCACATAAGGCTTTACAAGTTGTTTTTTATTTTTCAAGCCTGTAGCAATCTCATTACTGATTTGCTCGCGTGTCCGACCAACTACTGTAAGCTTTCCTAAAATTGGGAATGTAATTGTTCCATCAGGCAATACTTGGGCAGCAAGGCTAAATTCAGGATGATTTAGGACAGTAATTGCAAGAACATCATCAATTTCCACTCGATAAGTTTCAGTAATCTTCTCTTGTTTTAGGGGCTCAGCGCATTTTCCAACATTTGTAAGGACAAGACTTATGCCTAGGCCAAGCAAACAAAACCAAGCCGATGTATGTGTACGATCTATTTTCATGAATCTTGACCTTTTCCTATCTGGCTAGTAGTATCTGCATCAGTAACTGCTTCGATCTCACGAACATTCACATCACTGACATTCCGACTTGTCCGTCCTGCTTCAACAGTCGCAGGTACGTAGTATTTCCCGTAGTAATATCCTGAACTTGGCCCTTCTATACGATTCAGAACAGTTCCGAGTACCCGAGCGTTTGCACGATTAAGAAGTTCCACGGCTTTACGTGAGTTGGCTTTCTTTGTTTCTCCGTAACCAATAACAAGGAGAACTCCGTCCGTTCGCCCTGCAAGCACAATGCTATCCGCAACGGCTAGGGCGGGAGGAGAGTCAAACAGTACGACATCTGCAAGCGACTTCAGTTTCTCGATAAGATCTATCATTTTACTTGAACCCAGAAGTTCTGCTGGGTTTGGAGGAGGCGAACCCGCTGAGATAACACTCACGTTATCCACACCGCTGGACTTGATCACTTCCTCTACTTCATGGGTACCTACTAAGACGTCTGTTAAGCCAGGAGAGGACTCAAGCCGGAATAGCTTATGCAAGCTTGGTCGTCTAAGGTCTGCATCTACAATGATAACTCGCTTACCATCAAGTGCCATGGCCATTGCTAAATTTGCTGCTGTTGTGGATTTACCTTCAGCAGGAACGGAGGAGGTAATCACCATTGTACGCAATGAGTTTCCAACCGCAGCAAAGTTTAAGTTTGTACGCAAGCTACGATAGGATTCCATCA
>NZ_JANNYP010000832.1:0-4694 GCF_031410135.1 Armatimonas sp.
GCCCATCCAGCAGGAGCGACTGCCGCTGTAGGTACTCTGCGTCCCGCGCCACTTTCTCCGCGTCGCTCAGATTATCGCGCCCATTGACCTGCGCCCAGCCGGTGATCCCGGGGCGTAACGCCTGCACCCCAAGCGCCTCTCGCTGCGCATTGAGCTCGGTTTGGCTAGGCAGCGCCGGGCGCGGCCCCACCAGGCTCATCTCCCCCACCAGCACGTTCCAGAGCTGCGGCAGCTCATCCAGCGAGGTCTTGCGGAGCCACTTCCCCACCGGTGTGTAAGGCTCCAACCCCGAGGCGATTAGCGCCGCCGTCGGGAGATTGGGCGTATCAGTGCGCATTGAGCGAAACTTGAGCAAGACGAACTCTTTGCCACCTCTCCCGACCCGCCGCTGCCGAAAGAGCACGGGGCCGGGCGAGTCGAGCCGAACGAATAGCGCGATCACAAGCCAGAGAGGACCACTAAGCAATAGCCCGATGAGCGCCGCAATAAAATCCGCGAAGCGCTTCACTACTCCCCCCTAACCCCCGCCCGGTGGGGGGAAAACAACGTTTTTTCCTTATTGCCCCCCCGCTCGGCGGGGGTTAGGGGGGCACTACTCTTGTACACATTATCCGCCGCGAGCTTGCGCACTTGCACGACACCTTCGCGCCCTTTCAGCACCCGCGCCACCACCAGAGCCAAGGGCATGGGCAAGCACAGCGACTTCCCGCCCAGCGCCGTGACGATCTCTCGGAGTGTGTACGGTGCCGCATCGGCGATGACGAAGCGCTTCCCGGCAACGGCCATCGAGCCTGCTCGCGAGAGAGTAATCGCCGCCACTGCCGCGTTCTCGACCGCGCACAGGGTCTTCTTGTTCTTCCCATCGCCGGGAATAAAAAATCGTCCCACCTTGATCGCCGCCTCAAGTTTTGCGATATTGCCTCGGTCGCGCGGCCCGTAGACCGTCGCCAGCCGCAGGTGCACGGCAATCGCACCCACATCATCGGCCCAGCGGTCAATAAGCTTCTCCGCCGCGAGCTTCGAGGCAGCGTAGGGCGTCGCCGGTGCAGGCGGCACGTCCTCGGCAATCCCCGGTCGCGGCGTGCTCTCGCCGTAGACCGCGACCGTTGAGAAGAACACAAAGCGCGGCGGGCGCTCGGGGTTGCAGGCATCGAGGAGCTGGCCCGTAAAGCCCACATTGATCTTCTGGTAGTCGTCTTTCGTCGCCGTGGGCTGGTGTACCAGCGCAGCGCAGTGGAAGATCACGTCGGCATCAGCACAGCAGGAAAGATCGTCTACAAAGCGCACGACGCCCTCGGGAAGCTCGGCGTCGGCTCGGCGAACGAGGCCACGGACTTCACGAAAGCCCTCGTCGGCTAGTAGCGCTTCACAGAGTGCGTGGCCGACGCAGCCATTGGCTCCGGTGACGAGTGCGATCACTTATCGGTTCCCCTCCCTCCCCCGGCCCCTCCCTCCCGATAACGGGAAAGGGAGGGGAGAGTTGGGGAGATTTTGTTGTAAATGGCAAGCCACTCCGCGACACAGACCGAGCGGGAGTAGTGCTCGATCATTTTCTGGCGTCCAGCACGGCCTAGAGCCTTGCGCACATCGGGGCTCCCCTTTAATAGAAAATCTACCAGAGCATTTGTAAAAACACGACAGGAGTTTATATGGTTTACCTGTACACCACACTGTGTATCCACAAGGTCTTCCGCACCACGAATCTGGAAACAGAGTACCGGAACTTCCATACAAAGAGCTTCTTGAACGGCACAGGGTAATCCTTCTTGGAGGGAAGGGAAGACAAAGAGATTGGCGGCGGCAAGGATTGCTTTTGTATCGCGGCGGAACCCCGTAAAGTGCACTACGTTCTCCACATGAAGTTTTTGCGCTAGGGCACGCAGACTCTCCAATCCCATCCCATCTCCCACAATCACCAATCGTAATTTATCTGCCAGAGTTCCCGTCTCTTGATCTGCCATCGCCCACAGTAAAAGCTCTTGATTTTTGCGCGGCACGAGCTCCCCAATGCAAGTAAGCAGGATACCCTCTTCGGGGACGCCAAACTCGTCACGAATTGCCTGACGTTCTCCAGCCGTAACTGTCATAGGATCAAACTCATCGGTGGAGACGCCGACGCCGTGGGTGAAGTGGACGCGCTCGGGGGGCATGAGCTTCTTGGCTTCTTCAAAGTCCCACTGATTGATGGTGAGCACCGCATCGGAGAGAAAACGCCCGGCGAAGCTCTCAATAGCGCGGTAGAGCGCATTGCTAAGCTTGCCACCGAGCGGGTGGAAGTGAAAACCATGCGCCGTATACACCCGTTTTGCCCCCGTCCGCGCTATTGTGGCCGCCAAGCGACCATAAAACCCGCCGCTGGGGTTGTGGCAGTGAACGATGTCGGGCTGGAGCTTGCGAATCAGTCGAACGAGCTGAAAGAGCGCCAGCACATTCCTCGGATCGAGCGGGTTGCGCTGGATCGGGACGTGGTGCAGACCATCCGCATGCGCCGCGACATCGTCCCTGAAGCGTGTGAACTGGCAGGCAACGTGGGTCTCGTAGCCCACCGCCTTTGCGCCGTCGAGGTGTGGGAGCATGACGCGGACGATGTGATCCAGCGTGGAGATGTAGAGAAGCTTCACCGCAGAGCCTCCTGGGCAGCGGCGATCATGGCCTGCTTGTCGGCATTTCCCCGAGTCGCGAGCTTCTTCAGTGCCAGTGCGAGCCGGAAGACGAGCTTCACACCACGCTCGGAGCCGGGCCAGTACTTAGCGACATATTGCAGAGACGAGAGATGCGTGTTGGCGTACGTGCGCGGCTTCTCACTCTTCCACGACTGGCCGCCCATGTGCACAATCCGCGCCTCAGGCCAGTACATCAGCTTCCAGCCTCGCTCGTAAAGGCGACGGCAGAGGTCTACGTCTTCGTACATGAGAAAGAAGCGCTCATCGAAGCCCCCGATAAGCTCCCAGTTAGCGCGGCGCAGAAGAATGAACGCGCCGAGGACACAGGGGACGGATTCCTCCTTCGTCGGGTCAAAGTGTTTGAGGGCGTCCCAGCGCCGATACGGGAAGAAGGCTTTGGCGCACTCGGAAAATTCGGTCGGGAAATGGCGGGCGCACTCCCACTGGAGCGAGCCATCTTCAGACTCCACGCGGCACGTCATGCCGCAGGTGTAGGAATCTTGGGCGGCGAGATAGGCAATGCAGCGCTCCAGAGCGCCAGGTTCTGGAATAATTGTGTCCGGGTTGAGGAGGAGCAGAAACTCCCCCGTCGCGTGCTTCGCTGCAAGATTATTGGCCCGCGCAAACCCCATGTTCTCGTCGAGCGCGAGCAGGCAGATGGCGGGGAACTGTGCACGAATCGCCTCGACTGTACCGTCGCCGCTGGCGTTATCTGCGACGATAACCTGAGCATCGGCGGGAAGTGTGGCGAGGCACTTGAGCACATCGTCCTTGCAGCGATAGGTCACGATCACGATTGAGAGCTGCATCTACACCTTCAGCCTCCGCAGTGTTTTTTTCACTATTCCTTTGGCGAACCCGCGCGGGTTGGGAAAATTCCCGGCATGCCTTTCCCCAATAGCCAGACGTTCGACGAAGTAACGAATGGTTCGCTCTGCTTCCTGTACACGAAGATTGCCCAGCCGCTGCCGAGCACATCCCCCAATCTCTTCCCGCAGAGGATTGTAACCCGTCTCGTTTTCCTCGATGAGTCGTTCTAGCTTCGCTACCCATTCCTCAGAGTTTGCCGCCAAAAAACCATCTTTACCATCCTGAATAACTTCGGCAAATCCTCCCCAATTACTCGCCACTACGGGGCGTCCGCACAGTGCAGCCTCTTGCCACTTGATCTCACTCTTACCTCGATTAAATCGGGCCTTTTCTAACGGCGCGATCACAATCGTACAATGTTGAATAACACAGAGATAGGTTCCCCAATCCCGCAAAGGTAATTTTAAAACTCTCTCCTCAGGAAATACAGAAGACACCGTTAATGGCCCCATAAAAACCAAACTCATCGTTGGATATTTTGCAAGACATTGCTGAAGTGACTGAGCAACCTCCAAGAGGTCACGGTCGTGCGTTGGTGTTCCTGCTGCATACAGAATTTTGACATTGGCGGCCTTCAGCCATAAATTTTGATTTAGCGAAATGCCACGCGAGGAAAGCAGTTTAGAGTCATCAGCTATATTCCGAACGACAGCAATCTCTTTTGCTCCGACTTCTTCGGCGAGCTCGGCGAGGGCGTTAGTCGAGACGAGTACACCATCGGCTTGCTTGAGCATCGCGAGATGCAAGTGCGCAAGTGGCCCCTCTTCCCAGACTAAATCATCCGCGCCATAGATTAGGGTTGCCCCACTCTTTCGGACGGCATCCGCAAGCGCCTGGCCTTCTTGATTGGCGCAGATGCGGTGCAGCACCACAATATCGTGCTCCAGACGAATCACGGGGTCGTAGATCGTGGCGACATCGGCGCTGTGCCCCGCCGACTTCAGCGCTTCAGCCAGATGCGTGCAGCGGTAGCGGGTGACGGCTCCGTCAAGCGGGTCGCAGGAGATAAACAGAACGCGCATCTACCCTCCTCCCCCCTGCCCCCTCCTCCCAATCCTGGGTGGTGGGGGGGTATTTTTCGTGCTCCCCTCCCCCAGCCCGCCTCCGCAGGGTTGGGAGGAGGGGCTGGGGGAGGAGGGCCACCCCGCCTCACACCGACAC
>NZ_JANNYP010000833.1:0-2190 GCF_031410135.1 Armatimonas sp.
CGCCTGGATAAGTTCGGCGATAGCACAGGTAAGATGGACGCGCTCTTTGCGCCGCTGGCGGTATGAAACGCTCTCCCCTAACCTCTCCCCCCAGCCCCCTCCCCCGGGCACTCGCAAGCTCGTTGGGGAAGGGGGAGCAAAAAAGCCCCTTTCCCAGTGAGGTACGAACGCCCGCACCCAGAGGGTACCCGGGGGTTGGGGAGAGGTTACTAGTCGATGCTGTGGAGCGACAAGATCAGCCTCGCATCGCCGCACTGCTTCAGCAAGGCGCTTCGGTCCGTGCGGCGCAGGCCGATGGCATGACGGCGTTGCACTGGGCCGCGCATCACGGCGACCTGGCGACGGCAAAGCGGCTGGTCGGTGCGAAAGCCGACGTGAGTGCTGCCAATCGCTACGGCGTCAGGCCGCTCTCCCTGGCCTGCACCACGGGCAACACAGAGCTGGTCGAGCTACTCTTGCAGGCCGGAGCCGATCCCAACGCCACACTCACCGGCGGGGAGTCGGTGCTCATGACCGCCGCACGTACGGGCCAAGTCGGGCCGGTAAAAGCACTGCTTGCTCAAAAAGCCAGTGTCAACGCCAAAGAGAAGCATGGACAGAGCGCCCTGCACTGGGCAGCGTCGGAGGGCCATGCGACAGTTATATCGCTCCTGATCCAGGCGGGAGCGGACTTCAAGACGCCCCTGCCCTCGGGCTTTACGCCGCTGTTTTTTGCCGTCCGTGAGGGCCATCGGGACGCTGTGCAAGTGTTGCTTAAGTCTGGTATTGACGTGAAGGAAGTGATGCAGACCCAGCGAACGGGGGGAAAGAGTCCGCGCAAAGGAACCAGTCCGCTGATGCTTGCCGTCGAGAATGCCCATTTTGCCCTCGCTGTAGACTTGCTCAAAGCCGGTGCCGACCCCAACGATGAGCGCTCGGGCTACACGGCTCTGCACGCCCTGACCTGGGTTCGCCGGACCAACACCGGCGACGGCCCCGACGGCGACCCGCCGCCTCTGGGATCGGGCGGACTCAGCGACTTCCAGTTTGTGCGAGAGCTGGTCAAGCATGGCGGCGATGTTAACATACGCCTCAAGAGCGGAGCCTCACGCGGCAAGCTCAGCGAGACGGGGGCAACGCCGTTTCTTTTTGCTTGCCACACCGCCGATCTTGGCCTGATGCGCCTGCTGGTGGAGCTCGGAGCCGACCCGAAGATTCCCAACGCCGACGGTTGCCCACCGCTCCTCGTCGCAGCGGGGCTGGGCACCCAAGCACCGGGCGAGGAAGCGGGCACGGAAGAGGAGATGATCGAGGTTCTGACGTACTTGCTGAAGCTCGGTGCCGATATTAACGCCGTGGACAAAAACGGCGAGACGGTGATGCACGGGGCGGCCTACAAGAACGCGCCGAAAGTGGTCGCGTTTCTGGCGAGCCAGGGCGCGGACAGCAAGGTCTGGAACCGCCCCAACAAGTACGGCTGGCCTCCGCAGCAGATCGCGGAGGGGAAGCGGGGCGGTGGTTCCTTCAAACCCTCCCCCGAGACCCTCGAAGCGCTCCAGCGTGCACTGGCTTCTCCAAGATAAGAGACTAGGGAAGCGTGTTGCCCGCCGCGCGGTAGATCTCGTACCACTGAGGCCGTGTCAGCGCCACGCCTGAGGCAAGCGCCACTTGTTTCACGCGCTCCGGGCTGGTGGTGCCGACCACGGGCTGAATCTTGGCCGGGTGGCGCAGAATCCAGGCGATGGCCATCGTGGTCGGTGTGACGCCGAACTCGCTGGCCATCGCCTCCAGAACCTCGTTGAGCTTGGGGAACTTGGGGTTGCCTAAGAACGTCCCCTCAAAGAAGCCGTGCTGAAACGGCGACCACGCCTGAACCGTGATCTTCTTAAGACGGCAGTAGTCTAAAATCCCACCGTCGCGGTCAATCGAGCGGTCTATCTCCATATTAACATTGAGACCATGGTCGAGCATGCCCGTGTTGGTGATGCTGAACTGGAGCTGGTTGGCTTCGAGCTTCATCGGGAGGCTTGCCTGGAGGAGCTCAATCTGGCCAGGGTTGTGGTTACTGACCCCAAAGTGCAGGACTTTCCCGCTCTGCTTGAGCTGGTCAAACGCCTCCGCGACTTCCTCGGGCTCGACCAGCGCATCGGGACGGTGGAGGAGCAGAATGTCCAAGTAATCCGTGTCGAGGCGCGTGAGAATCTTGTCCAC
>NZ_JANNYP010000834.1:0-1930 GCF_031410135.1 Armatimonas sp.
ATACTCGCCATCGAGCAGCTTCGGGCTTCTTATGGAATCTCCTTTCTGCTTTGATTGCCTATAGTTTCTTGCCTAAAAAGCCCTCGCTCCATCTACGAGACACTAAAGGACTCACCCCGGCTTAACCCGAACTCACGTTAAATAGCTGCGCACCAGCGACTTCCACTGATTATTTTTTTCGAGCCAAGAGAGGCGCGGCTCCGGGAGCTTCCAGTGCAGATACCAGGAGAACTCGGGCGTATCGTCACGGTCACCACGCCGAATCCCGGGGAGCTTGAGGGTGGCTTCGGGGTAGATATCGAACCACTTTTGCGGGGCGTAGCAGGGGACGTGCGGGCTGCGGAAACCCACTCCGAGAAACCAGGGCTGCTCCGAGTTTTTCCCGTTTTCCAGCTGCTCAATCGCCCAGTCAGCCAGCTTGCTGTCGTCATGGTCTTCGTCGCGCTCCGGCCAGGCTCCCCAGTCGATCAGGGGGTTGGGATCGGCGGAGGGCTGGACGAGCTTGGTCTTGGGGATATTCTTGTAGCCCCCGACAAAGGTTGGCCCGTTCCACTCACTAGCTCCGTGCCCGTCGTGGAAGACCTTGCCCACTGCCATAGTCTTGTAGCCGTGCTTGGCAAAGTGCTGGGGTAGGGTGGTAACCGACTGGAACTCCGGGATCGTACGAATCCAGGGCTGGAGGTTGTAGACCCCCGTGCTCGTGGGCCGCCTTCCCGTGAGCAGGCTTGTGCGGCTCGACGCACAAAGCGGCGACTGGCAGTGCGCACTCTCAAAGAGCATCCCGCGCCGTGCCAGCCGGTCTATATGGGGGGTCTTTACCTGAGGGTGCCCCCCCAGACAGCCAATCCAATCATTGAGATCATCGAAGCAGATCAGCAGAACATGAGGGGGGCGTTTTTGCATAGGGCTATTTTACGCTAGCGATCCAGCCCGTGGTAGCGGCCTGTCAGCTGGGTGCTCTTCATGTACTTTGCGTGGCCGTCCACGAAGCCGATATTGCTGCCTTGCTGGTGGCGCGTGCAGCTCTCAATACCTCGCTGGATATTGGCCGCCGTGTTGGGGATGCCGATATTGGGGAAGTCCGCGTTACTCGGGACGCTTCCCACGCCTGCATTGATCAAGCAGGTTCGCGGGTTTGGCATCGGGAAGGCGGCCACGTTCATCATGGTATTGCGGCGTGGATCGTTGACAGGAGCGCCTGCCAGCTCCGCCTCCAGCCAGCCCTGCTGTCCGGGGGAGCTTAGCGTGCCACTAAAGCCCGCGACCCCGAGCTGCGCTTGCGTGGCATCGGAGACGATCAGTGCCTCGGCGGGGCGATCAATGGCGGCGTAGGTGGTGTACTTCAGGTAGCGCGTCAGCATGACACTGGCACCGTAGCTCAGAGTCGCGTTGTTGATCTCGGCAGGCAGCACGGCGGCAGAAGGAAGATTGTAGTTGATCCAACCAACCCCGGTTTCCGTCCCGACCCGGCCACGCACCGTCCACTTTTGGCCATCGCTGGGACAGCCCAAAATCTGGGCATTTTTAATGTAGGGCTGGAGTCCGTAGGTCCAGAGCGAGCCAAAGTAGCCTGGTGCCAGATACGGAGCACCATCGGCAGCAGTGGCCGCTAGGTTGGCCGTGACCACACGCCCACAGGTGACCGCACTGGCTCCAATGGAGTGGCACTGCGGTGCCCAGAAGGGAAGTGTCTCGTCGTAGTCCTGAGCGTACATGGTGAAAGAGAGCGCGAGCTGCTTCACGTTGGAGAGACAGGAGGCGGCGCGGGCTTTGTCGCGTGCCTGAGCGAAGACGGGAAAGAGAATGGCGGCGAGAATGGCGATAATTGCAATCACCACGAGGAGCTCGATGAGCGTAAAACTTGAGCGACGGTGCATAAAAAAACCTCCAGTAAAAAAGATCGAGAAAGTTAAGCGCTTAGATGGTATCA
>NZ_JANNYP010000835.1:0-6644 GCF_031410135.1 Armatimonas sp.
GCTCTGCCTGCTGGAGTATTGCGAGTATCTGTTGGTCGTTGTATTGACCTTGTTTCACGGTTGGTTCTCCCGAGGCGGGCAAGCCCGCCTCTGGTCAGGATACCAACTCAGTCACTGGACCAGTTTTCGGGGGGCAGCGCACGCTAGAGTACAGCCTCGCCGTCGCGGACGCGCTCGGACGTATGCACCGGCACCACGCAGGCTCACAGCCCGTGCCTGATGACTCTGTTTGGGAGCGCTACTTTGCCGAGATTCGCCCCGGAGTAGTGCCCCTGGAGCAGGCAACCGGGCAGGCGTTTGAGACACGCTTTGAGGAGCATGCGGACACACTACGTCAGCGCTGGGCCGATCCCAGCGGGCAGAGCCTGCTCCACGGCGATCTGAACTCCACCAATATCCTCACGCCAAAGGACACAGAGACTCCCGTCTACTTCCTCGACCGCCAACCCTTCGACTGGTCGCTCACCTATGGGCTCGCCGCCTATGACTTGGCGTATTTTCTGATCCTCTGGTGGCCCGAGGAAGCCCGCGCCGCCCATGAAGCCGCGATATTGGAGCGCTGGTACACCGCCTTTGCCCAGCCCGACTACTCCTGGGAGCAAGCACAGCGAGACTGGAGGCTCTCCGTGGAGCAGTGCCTTCACGTGCCGCTAGAGTGGTGCTCCAAGCCCGAGACCGTCGAGACGATGCGCTGGCTCTGGAGCTTCCAACTCGCTAGGGTGCAGGCAGCACAAAGCTCGTGTTGATCGTCTGGCCGTTGCGCTGAATCGTCAGCGGGATCGTGTCGCCGGGTTTCTTGACTTGCAAGGCATGGGCGATGAGGCCTGTCTCGCTGGTAGGGTTGGTGACGGTGTCGAAGCCCATCAGAATATCGCCTTTGACGACACCGGCTTTTTTTGCCAGATCGTGCGGCGCAAACTGCCCCACATGGCCGACCAACAGCCCTTTCCCACTTGGGTTCGGATCAAGCTTCATCCCTCCCAGTCCTGCACGGCGCAGGCCCCAAGTGCTCACGCGCCAGGAGATATCATCGCGCTTGCGCCAGCCATCAGGGAGGGTCAGGGTGATCGTCTTGGGCTTGCCCGCTCGCACGACACTGGCCTTGAGCGTTGCGCCTGCGGCGGGGGTTGTGTTGAGCACCCACTGCATATCCGCTAGGGAGAGAAGTGGCTGGCCTTCAAGCGAGAGAATCACGTCGCCCGGCAGAAAGCCTGCTTTTTGGGCATCACTGCCAGGTTCTGTCTTGAGCACGGCCGGTCGCTCTTTGGGGTTCAGGATCAGGCCAAACGACTTCGGGTGCGGGTACGGGTAGAGAATCGTATCGGTGAGCTGACGGCGCTGAAGGGCGAGCTCTTTCTGGGCATCGCTGATCTGGTGGCAGTGGATACAGCTTGGTACCACTTTCCCTTCGTAGTTGAGAAACGGGGTGTACTTGGCCCGTAGCGAAGGAAACAGCTCGGGCTTGGCGAACTCGGGAGCGGGCCCACGCTTAGTCGCGAGCAGGGCCTTGTTCTTCGGGTAGTCTTTGTGGAGCGCCAGAGCCCCTTCGAGCGCCTTAGCCATGCCTTCAACCGAGACATCGCCCTGCCACTCGGTGCGGTGGGAGCGCGTGCCATAGCGTCCGTAGATCGTGCCATCGGCATTGAGTAAAAACACAGCGAAGCTCTGGTCGGTGTCGTACTGGAAGAGCGAGAGATCCAGGCCATTGGTGGAGATCTGGCGCACTCGAACAAACTTGTCCAGGAGCCCCTTCATCTGGGCGTTGGCCTCGATCACCTCGTCGTCGAGCTTGACACATTCTTCACACGGGATGCAGCGCAGCACGACCACGATGGGCTTACCCGTAGTTTTCGCCTCGGCAAAAGCGGCGGGGAGATCGTTATAGTGCCAGTAGCCGCTTGCCTCCAGCTTTTTCTTGTCGTCGCGGACTTTCGTCTCACGGTCTACTTTTTGTTGGGCGGGTGGCAGTGCCGCGCCGGTTACCAGTGCGCCCAGAAGCGCCAGTGCCAGATACTTTTTCATCGTCGTTTCCTTCTGCTCAAGGGGAGATCTTGTCCAAGACTCAGGGGTAAATTCGACCGTGCGCCCCCTTTCTCCTTTGCAGATTGTATCTTGACCACGGTCATTCAGTTTTAGCCTCCCCCCGCCGCTGAGACGGCGACCTGGGCGCCCTCTGGGCACGGCTGATCGGTCGTCGGGTACCCCCTGGGTGCCTGCGAAAGGGGTAGTTAAGCACACAAAACCCTTCGCGGAGCCCGTACCCAGAGGGTGCCCATGATGAGCCTAAGCGAGTCGGGAGGCTAAAACTGAATGGCCGTGGTACCTTGACAGAATCAGTACCGGTACGATATAAATCATACCGGTACAATCTATGACCAACCTACGCACCGATGTGACCCGTGAACAGCTTCTGGAGCTGGCTCGCAAGATTGGGTCAGGAGGAGCCCTGCCCTCTGCACGGACACTCCGGGAGCAGCTTGGGATTAGCAATGCGACGCTGGGGGCAGCGCTGGAGGAGCTCGCCGCACGAGGCCAGATTATCCGTAAGCCGGGCAGTGGCATCTATGTCTCCCCCACGCTTGATCAGCGCCGACTCGCCCTTGCCGTCAACCCCGAGTTTTTTGCGCAAGCAGGCGTCTCTCCGTTCTGGGGCCAGCTTCTTCTAGAAACCCGCCGCCGCGCCGAGGCCCGTGGCGAGGCGCTGTTTCTGCACTTTGCCGAGCGCAGCATCCGTGAGAGTGAGCCGCTGTTACCGCCGGGCCTCACGGAGGAAGTCAGCAAAGGACGGCTTGTGGGCGTCCTTGCCATTGGCCTGACGCACCCTCAGGCCCGCTGGATTGAGGCGCAGGGCGTTCCCGTGGTGGCCTTTGCAGGAGCAGCTCGCTATCTGGTTCAGCTCGCGATGGAGGAGCTGGTTCAGAGCGGCGTCGCGGCGCTTGCCCGAAGCGGCTGTCAGCGGCTCGCGCTCCTTGCCCCCACCGAAACCCCACAGACCAGTGTCATCTTCCGCGCCGCCTGCACCGCGCACGCACTCACGGGGCAGGTTTTGGCAAGCACCGAGGCACCATCGCATGCCGGTCGTGGCTGGGAACTGGCTCGCCAAGCGCGGACTACACCGTGCGATGGGGTTCTCAGCCTCGATGACACGCTGACACAGGGCTTTCTGATGCACCTCCACCACACCAACACACTTTCTAAAATCACGGTTGCCACGCACGCCAACGCGGGATCGCCGACGCTGCTGGGCTGGGAAGACAAGCTCATTCGGCTGGAGTTCGACCCAGCAGCCATTGTGAGCGGGCTCTTTAGCTGCCTCGATGCCCTCATTGCGGGCACCGTTCTGCCAGATACACAGCTCATCGGGGACGCCGGATTTCCCCCTATTTACTCCGAGCCGATCCACGCGCTGACGCTCTCACCAAAACTCATTCTGCCTCAGGAGAACCAACCATGAACCGACGAACCGTCGCCCTGCTTCTCGCCCCGCTTGCCGCTGTCTCGTGCCGTGCCCATGCAAAGACAGCTCCGCCCGAAGCCATTGCCACGATGGACGGCGCATTTCTCTTCGCCTACGGCACCTGGGAAGGCAAGGTAAAGATGCAAAACGGCGTGGCAACTCTCTCGGGAACGCCGCGCGGGGGTGCCGGCGCAAACGTAACGCTTGATCTCTCCGAGGCGAAAGACTTCTGCCCGACGCTTCGTGTGAGAGTGCTCGCAGGCAACCGAGCAAAATCACTGCGCATTCTGCTCAAAGGCCCCACGGAGGCCATCGCGTTCTACGACTTTGCGCTTCCTGCCGCACCGACCAGCGGTTTTGTGACACTCCTGCCCAAAGACGGCGCATCACTTAGCAAGCCAAGCTCCAGTGATAAAGGCACGGTTGACCTGGCCAAGATCGCGCAGTGGCAGCTCTCGGGCGACTGGAGCAGTGATGAGCCGCTCGCCGTGGAGGTAGACAGCATCGGTATTGCTCTGCCGGATGCCGTGGCTAGCGCCGCCCGCGCCGAGCGGGAGCGCCGGGAGCGCGACGAAGCCGACGCGAGGAAGCGCGAGCAGCTTGCACAAATTGAAAAACTCAAGTCCGGCCAAACGACCAGCCCCACGGTGGAGGGCGTGAGCAAGATCGCACCCGATGTGCTCGCCATTGAGATTCAGGCAGGGAGTGTGCAGGCAAGCCAGCTCTCAACCTACATCCCACAGCCGGGCGATGAGATTCAGGGCAAGGTGGGTGCATCGCGCAAGCTCATCCGCAACAAGCAAGAGATAGGCTGGATTATCGGGGCTAAGAACGAGGGCCTGGTGACTTATGAAAAACTCCGTGGTGATACTCTCTTAGAGTTTCTGGCCGACGATCCAGCGACCATAACCGTCAATGGCCAGAAGCCTGAGGCGGTTTGGCGCAAGTCCAAGCCCAATAACTGGGCCATTCCCCTTGACTACGGCACGTTTGCCGTGCGCCACACGCTCTATCTGAAGCTTGCACAGCCGCTCTCAGGCCGCGTGACGCTGGACTTTGGCAAGCTCAATGTCAAGACTCCGAACCTAGAAACCACCCTCGACGATACCAAGACGCTCTCGGAGGCCATCCATGTGCAGCAGATCGGCTACCGCCCCGATGATCCGGCAAAGCGGGCGTT
This sequence comes from Armatimonas sp., assembly GCF_031410135.1. Classification (GTDB taxonomy): domain Bacteria; phylum Armatimonadota; class Armatimonadia; order Armatimonadales; family Armatimonadaceae; genus Armatimonas. The sequence continues at coordinate 4,638 of NZ_JANNYP010000835.1, forward strand.
TCTCTCGCTCTGGCGCGGCACCGGCGGCGCACAGCCCTACGCCGACGGCCTGAGTTTTTCTCTGATCGAGGAAAAGACGGGCAAGGCGGTCTTTACAGGCAAGACCGAGCGCGTGCTGGCCGAGAACGAAACCGAGAAGATGCAGCGCGAGACGAACTTCAATAAAACGGGTGTCTGGCGTATGGACTTCTCGCGCTTCCAGACACCAGGCCGCTATCGAGTGAGTGTTGCCGGAGTCGGTTGCTCCTACCCGTTTTCGATTAATGCCAACGTCTGGACCGACGCGCTGAAGATTCAGATGCGCGGCCTCTACCACGAGCGTAGCGGCGTGAGTCTTGCCAAGCCGACCAGCAGCTACAACAAGCCACGCGACTTCCATCCCCTCGACAATCCTGTTTTTGAGACCACCTACACCGTCTTCGATGGCCCCACCGAGGGCGGCGCGGCGGCAAAAAAGAGCACGGGCAAGCGCGTTCCAGAGGCCTGGGGCGGCTACCACGATGCGGGCGACTGGAACCCGCGTCGCGTCACCCACATGCGCGTCACGATGGCACAGCTTGAGCTTCTGGAGCTCTTCCCCGCGTTCTACTCCAAGCTCTCGCTCAATATCGCCCCGAAAAAGCCCGGCATCCCCGATATTCTCACCGAGGCTATCTTTGAGGCGGATCTCTTCCGACGCTTGCAAAAGCCCGACGGCGGCGTGGGCTACGGCATCGAGACCGACGGCGACCCGCTGGATGGCGAGGTGAGCTGGATGCAGTCCATGCCATCCTATGTCTTTGCACCCGACTGCTGGTCCAGTTTTGTCTATGCCAGCGTGGCGGCGCGGCTGGCCAAGTGCCTCGCGCCCTACGATGCCCAGCAAGCCGCAATCTGGCGCACGAGCGCGATCAATGCCTTCACCTGGGGCGAGTCGGACTGGCAGAAACGGGCAGCAAAAGAGTTTGATCACAAGTGGGAGGCGGCGACCGACCGTAACTTGGCCGCGATAGTCCTCTATGATCTCACGGGCGAGCCTCGCTACCGCGAGGTGTTTCTCTCCGACTCGTGCCTCGTCAAAGGCGAGCCGGTCTTTGCCTGGACGATACGCAACCACCGCGACAGTGCCTTTCTGGCCGCTCGCACCAAGCGTGAGCTGCCCGCAACGGTGAAGAAAAACGCTAAAATCGCCGTGGAGCAACAGGCGCAGAGTGCGCTGGCCTACGCCGCGAAAAACGCTTTTAATGTGACGACACCCGATCCGGGCAAGCCGCAGTTCCTCGGGTTCTACACCTGCCCCGACGCCATCGAGCTCTGCCGAGCGCATTTTCTGACACAAAAGCCTGAGTATCTAGCGGGGATCGTCCAAGCGTGTCAGTTTGGCGCGGGTGCCAATCCAACTAATCTCGTCTTCACCACGGGACTTGGAGCCAACCCGATCCAGAACCCCCTCTTTCTGGACTCGCGCCACACCGGCCAAGCGGCTCCTGAGGGGCTAACAGTCTATGGAATCGTGGACTTTGAAAAATGGACCGATAGCTTTGCGACTTGGCCGCTTCAATATATTGGTTCCCGCACGACACCAACTGCCCGCGCTTGGCCGATCCACGAGGCGTACTGGGACGTGTTTCTCTACCCATGTATCGCGGAGTGGACGGTAGATCAGTGGGACAAGACAGTCTTTTGCTGGGGCTACCTCGCAGCACGACAGTAGGTGAGTTTTACGCAAAATGCGGGGAACCTGGGATTTTCTTTGGCATACAAGTCGCCAAGGAAACTTTCAAAATGACTACTCATAACCCAGCGGCTTTTCGTATGACTCAAGAGATCTCGGTTCGCGTGAATGGAAACGCGGTCGCCTTTGCTGACACCCTGCCCCAGCGCTGAGCTAATCTTGTCCCATATCTTTTCTCTTGGCTCGCCTAACGTTGATGGCGTTATTGTGCTTTATTAACAGTTAACTGATTTTTCATTAAATATCAATAACTAGTATCGTCGTGAGGAAACTGCCTCTGCTCCAGCCATCTG
>NZ_JANNYP010000836.1:0-1296 GCF_031410135.1 Armatimonas sp.
GAGGCAGAAGGCGCTCTTTGGTGCGACTGAGGGTGTTGTAGAGAAAAATATCCATGAAAATTCTGTCGTATGGCCCGAAGTGGCCTTTGTAGCCGAAGGCTCTCCAGTCATCCCCCTCTAACGGGGGTGATCTATTTTACCGCTTGCTGATAGAAGAGTGTCTGCTGTGCCCAGCCTGCATAGGGACCGAACTGACGCTGAAAGGCAGCGCTGGCCCGCTCGTAGTTGGCGGGAGTTAGGGAAGCATCCCGTAATTCGGGGGCGTAGTGGGTCTTAGCGATGCGCCAGATGTGCGTATCCATGGGCACGGCGGAGTCGGCATCGAGGGAAAATAGTGCAATGCAGTCGGCAATCTTGCGGCCTATGCCAGGGAACTGCGTCAGCTCTCCCTCAATTTCCACAAGCGGCTTTCCTCGCAGCGACTCTAGCCAGCCATCGGGCTTCTCGGCAAGCTTACGAGCGGAAGCCACCACGCGCTCGGCCCGGAAACCCAGACCACGCTCCCGCAGGCGGCTCTCACGGAGGACAAGAAGCTGCTCCAGCGTGGGAAATGGGCCGAATGGATCGCCTGCTGCCTCCTCACAGACCGCTTGGAGCATCTGACTTATCCGGGCGATGGGGGCGACGGAGGCGCAGAGAAAAGAAAAAAAGCACTCATTGGGATCTTGCCTTAGTAGGCGAAGTCCCGGCTGGCGCTTCCAGGCCTCGGCAAAGAGGGGATCAAGAGCGCACCAGCGCCGCGCCTGTTCCGTCAGAGAGAGATCGTCGAGACGGAGAAAAGAGCGTACAAAAAACTCGTCTACCCCTGCCAACTCCACAATGCTTTCTTGTTGCCTTAGCCGCAGAGTATGCTCTCCCACTGCTCCAACACACCAGCCCTCTTCGTCAAGCTGCCAGCGGAACATCTGGCCCGAAAATAGCGTAGCGAGAAGGTCAAGCTCTTGTAGATTAGCAGAGATCATCTATGGTTGCTTGACCCACTAGCATGGATTTACCTTGGTCATGTAGGTGTTTAAAGGCTTAAAAGACTCAAGCCCCCGAAGCAGGAGGTTCCTACTTCGGGGGCTTGAGTGTCTATAAGACAGTTGACTACGCAGACATTTTGCGGCGGCGTGCTAGCACGGCTCCACCAACACCACCAAGGGCGAGGAGTGCCAGCGTGGTAGGCTCGGGAGCTGCGCTGACGACGGTAGGAACACCGACCTGAAAACCAGTCCAGTTTTCTCCACTAGTGACCGTCCAAGTCAGCGTGCTAAACGTACCCGTGAATTGTATGACTCCGTTACCTTCGGCACC
>NZ_JANNYP010000837.1:0-1117 GCF_031410135.1 Armatimonas sp.
GTGAACTTGTAGGAGCGCAACTTCTTCGCCGTCCAGTTTGATCGCGCAAGAGATAGCTGCTGCTCCTGGGTCGTCAAGGAGGTATTGCCTCCACAGCCCGTCAGGGCACAGGCTAGGGCTACACAGAGACTCAGTTTCCACATCATGCCTCGTAAGACCCTAAGCTGTGCCCTGATCTTCACTACTGTCCTTGGGCGAGGGCGAAGCCCGGGATGCCATCAAACTCGTAGAGGTTCTCAGTCTTAATGAAATCAAGGCTTGCCATGTCCATTCCTGCCAGAAGCGCGAGAACATCGCCGTGACAGATCTGCTTGGTGCCCTTTGCGATAAACCGACAGCGCCAGTGGTCGGTACAGAACGTCTCGGGGAAGCCACCGGGCCACACTTTTACCCCCCGGTTAGTGATCATTGCCAGCTTAAACCGCGCCGAGCCAAGCTTCTGAAGCCGGAGTGCCAGCTCCTCAGCGCAGGTGCCACGCCAGTGGAGAAAGATATCCACTCCCACCAAGTCTTTGATCGCCTTGGGGCGTGGAATAATGGGGGTGGCCACCGGCAGCTTGTCCGACTCGGGCGTCTCGGTGTAGCAAGCCGAGGGCAGCAGAACCGGTACCTGACCAAGCCGCGCAATCACAGCGGCGGCGAAGGCCTGAGTTCCGACACACTCACGGCTGGTCTCGGCATTGTAGATATCTGCCGTGTGGACACCATCCTCCAGGGTCTTGAGCCAAGCATTGTGCACCAGAGTCGCGGTGTTGGGCAAGTTCAAGTGAACGAGCATCTGGACAGCGGCCTGGAGCAAGCCGGAAGGGTTGGCGATATCTTGACCGGCAATATCGGGTGCGCTGCCATGAATCGCCTCAAAGAGTGCTCCATGCTCCCCAATATTGGCCGAGCCTGCCAGCCCGACGGAGCCTGCGATCTGCGCGGCGATGTCAGAGATAATATCGCCGTAGAGGTTGCTGGTGACGATCACATCGAAGCGCTCAGGGGTATCCGCGATCCGTGCAGCTCCAATGTCAATGATCATGTGCTCGGTCTGAATGTCTAAGTACTCCAGAGAGATCTCCTCAAAGACCTGTCGAAAGAGACCATCGGTGAGCTTCATGATGTTGTCTTT
>NZ_JANNYP010000838.1:0-2308 GCF_031410135.1 Armatimonas sp.
CTCGGCAGTACCAAGCCAATCGTGCTCCGAGGAACCGTGGTCTCGGGCCTGTCGGGGCTCAAGCGAGTCGAGTACTGGCTGCGCCGCACCACCATAAAAGAGCCCGATCTCCCCGTGCACGATCCTGCCTGGGACACCGCGATGTGGCAACCGTGCCGCCTCGACGCGCCTCCCTCCGACTGGCGTTCGGTGCTGCCCACAGACGTGCCCCCTACCGATCTCTGGGGCTTCGATCCCAAAACGGGCAAGCCCAGAGACTGGCCCCTGCGCTACGGGATGACGGGCTGGACGGCAAACTTGGGCATCTTACCTCCCGGCCAGTACGAGTTTCGCGCCCGCACCGTGGATCTCAATGGCTTTCCGCAGCCCGAGCCGAGACCCAACCGTCAAACGGGCTTGAACGCGGTCGAGGTACGACGCTTTGAGGTCACTGCCTGATGATGATCTTTGGAACCGCCCTACTTGCTCTCTGCCACCTCGCGGTAAAATTCCTGGTGGGGCGCTAACAAACCAATGAATCTCTACACGCTTTTGGAGTCTCGTTTTCCGCACGACCGCAGTGCGATCTGCTTGGAGGTTCCGGGGGGACGGGATCGCACGTCGGACGAGCTGGCGCAGGGGAGCGCACGCATCGCGGGCTGGCTGTCGTCGCGGGGCCTGCCGCAAGGGGCACGGGTGGCCGCGTCCGTGGAGAAGTCTCCTGAGGGACTGATGCTCTATCTGGCGACCCTGCGGGCGGGCTTCGTCTTTCTGCCACTCAACACGGCGTACCGTGAGAGCGAGCTGGCCTACTTCTTTGGCGATGCCACGCCGAGCGTGGTGGTCTGCCCGAGCAAGAGTGCCCACTGGATCGCACCGCTTGCCGAGGCGGTTGGAGCACGAACAGAGACACTGGATGACGATGGCACGGGGAGCTTACTAGACGCGTGTGCTGACTTTCCAGGGACGTTTGCCACGGTTGAGCTGCCGGACACGGCGCTGGCGTCGCTGCTCTACACGTCGGGGACGACCGGGCGCAGCAAGGGCGCGATGCTGACACACGGCAACCTGGCGTCCAACGCGCTCGCGCTGCACGACAGCTGGGGCTGGAGCCGCGACGACGTGCTCTTGCACATGCTCCCGATCTTTCATATCCACGGGCTCTTTGTCGCGGCCAATGGGGCGCTACTCGCCGGGGCAAAGATGATCTGGTTGCCCAAGTTCGATGCAAAAGTGGCAATAGAGCACCTGCCCCGTGCGACGATACTCATGGGCGTGCCCACGTTCTACACCCGCCTGCTCGCCGAGCCGAGCTTCTCCCGCGCGGTCTGCCAGAGCGTCCGCGTCTTTATCTCCGGCTCCGCGCCTCTGCTCACCGAAACTTTCACGGCATTTCAAGAGCGCACGGGCCACACGATCCTAGAGCGCTACGGCATGAGCGAGACGGGAATCTTGACCTCGAACCCGTACTTAGAAACCGACGGCCCACGCTGTGGCGGCACGGTCGGGCGACCCTTGCCCGGTGTCTCGGTGCGCATTCAGGGCAACCCCGGCATGATCGAAGTAAAAGGCCCCGGCGTCTTTGTGGGCTACTGGGGAATGCCCGAGAAGACCAAAGAGGACCTCACCGACGACGGCTACTTCCGCACCGGAGACTTAGGCCACTTCGGCGGCGAGGGCGTCCCCGGTGACTATGTCTCAATCGTCGGGCGCGGCAAGGACTTAATTATCTCGGGAGGCTTCAATGTCTACTCCAAAGAGATCGAGAGCTTTCTCGATGCGCTCGACGGTGTCGAAGAGAGCGCAGTGGTCGGCGTTCCGCACCCCGACTTTGGTGAGGTCGGGGTGGCGGTCGTGGTCGCCAAGCCTGGCTCGACACTCGATCCCGCTCAGCTTCTCGCGACCCTGAAGACCCAGCTTGCCAACTTCAAAGTCCCCAAGCGTGTTGTCGTAGTGGACGAGCTTCCGCGCAATGCCATGGGGAAAGTGCAGAAGAACCTGCTCCGAGAGCAGCACCAATAGTTGAAATTCTGAATCATGTCATGAATTTATGGCATGCGTGATGATACTTTCTAATTAGATTCATTGGCGAAAAAAGGAGAGGTCGTGTACTATAGGCAAATTCATGACATGAATTTGGAAATTTTCAACGATGCCTACTTCCTATGTGTCTGTCCTAGAGTATCTTCAGCAAGAGTGTCTTGAGCGTCAGCCGGGAGATCGACTTCCCACCCTGACAGAGCTAAGGAAACGGTTCAACGCCTCCGAGCGCTCTGTGCTCAGAGCGCTGGAGGAGCTTCAGCGCCAGGGACTGATCGTCCGTCGGCAG
>NZ_JANNYP010000839.1:0-6409 GCF_031410135.1 Armatimonas sp.
TCGGGCGAGGCGCAGGTGGTCTACGGCTCACGTTTTGCGGGCAAGGTCGAGAACATGCAGCCCGCCAACCGGCTCGCTAATTTTTTGCTTACCAACACGGCGAATCTGCTCTTTCCGGGCGCACGCCTCACCGACGAAGCCACGTGCTATAAAGTCTTCAAGATGGATGTTCTGCGGCAGTTTACGCTCAACTCCCAGCGTTTTGACTTCTGCCCAGAAGTGACGGCAAAAGTGCTCAAGCGTGGCATCAAGATCCACGAGCTGCCCATAAACTACCGTGCGCGCACCATGGCGCAGGGCAAGAAAATCCGCCCCTCGGACTTTCTGCAAGCTCTTTGGACCCTCGTAAAATATCGCGCTTTAAACTAACGAGACACTTACTAAATACCGACCATAGAACGCAGAAGTGCTCATGCGTTCTTTACACACAAAAGTAGTCATTTTACTATCTCTTTGCTTTCTCTGTTGTTCTATGGGGCTCTTTGCCTGGCAGAATCAACAGCGACAAGCACTTGGCCATGCGGCCTATCTGCTCAATGTCGAAGCACAAGCACGCATTCATCGCCTCCTTGAGCTGACAGGGGCTCCGCTGACAAACTACTGCCAAACGGTTGCCCAACAAAAAGACCTTACGGATTTTCTGGCAGACCCGCTTGCGCTCCCTGAGGGACTAGATGGAGTCTGGATCTTTGATAACAGCGGCGAGCGTCTCTACACGCAACAAAAGCACAATAGTATCGCACTGACCTGGGCAGCTATCCGAGAGCAGCTTAACAACAACAATAGGCGTTTTTTCATCGAGACACCCCAAGGGCTTTTGGAGCTTCACCGAGCGAGCCTGCCACAAGACGCGGGAGTTGTCTTCGCAGGGAAGCTCTGGACAACCGAGGTACTCAAGCAGATTGAGGGAATCTCGGGCAGCACGGCAGCACTCTGTCGTCGCTCACATGCGCCTCTGGAGGATCTCGATGAAAAGGGGCGAGCACAGCTAGAATTTCCTCTTGATTCTCATAATCCCCATGCAACTTTGCACCTAAGCTTTCATGTCCCGAGCCTTCAGATGCAGCACGAAGCCTTTCAAGCCACGCCCATCTGGCTGTTTCTCTTTAGTACCGCCCTACTTCTCGTCCTTTCGATTGCTCTCTACCACTGGATCAGCTTCCCCCTTAGACGTCTGACAGCCGCTCTACGTGAGCAGAGCCTAGAGCCTCTGGCAACCCTAAAGCCGGACACGCAGGAAGTTCATGAGCTGGCAGGAATGGTACGCGCTTTCTTTGCCCAGCGTCAGACCATTCAGCAAGACCGCGATCTTTTAGAAGCCCGTGTGGAGGAGCGCACTCAGGAGCTGAGCGATGCCATCTACTCCATGTCGGAGACACAGGCACGCCTCAAGGCTGTTTTAGCCAACTTACCCGTGGTTGTCTTTGCACTAGATGATCAGGCCAAGGTGACGTTCTTTGAGGGCCAGGGGATGAACAGTATTGGAATTATCACTCCCCAAGTGGTGGGACGATCCATCTACAGACACTTTCATTTCCGTCGCACCTCCGAGTATGGACGCTATATCGAGGATGTTCTGACGGGAGAGAAACGCGCTTGGACGATGCCACTTGGGCCTCGTTCCTTTGATGTGCAGTGTAGTCCCCTTCGAGGCGAGAATAATCAGGTGGTGGGAATTATTGGAGTCGCGCTGGATGTCACTGAGCGTATACATGTCGAAGACCGTCTTGTCCATCAGGCCAAGCATGATGCCCTCACCGGGCTCCCAAACCGGCACTTCTTTCAGGAGCGCTTGGAGCAGGCGCTGGCTCGGGCGGCTCGCGATAGTCGCCAGGTCGCGCTCCTCTTTCTGGACTTGGATAACTTCAAGCTGGTTAATGACACGCTGGGCCATGCAGCAGGCGACCAGCTCCTCCAGCAGATTACCCTGCGCATTCATGGGCTCCTGGGGCCTGGCCGTATGCTCGCCCGACTCGGTGGTGATGAGTTCACGATCCTGGTAGAGCACTTCTCGTCCCCTACCAATGTGGAGCAGCTTGCAGAGCGCATTCGGATGGTGATGGAAGAAAGCTTCTTACTGGAGTCACAAGAGATCTTCTGTCGTAGTAGCGTGGGCGTGGTTTATAGCAACCCAGAATCAACCGTGGGTGAGATGTTACGCAACGCCGATATCGCCATGTACCGCTCCAAAGAGAAGGGCAAGGGCCGACATACCACGTTTGATGAGAGCATGAACCTTCACTTACAGGAGCGCCTTGCCCTCGAAGCCGACCTGCGTCATGCCCTCCAAAACGATGAGCTGATGCTCTACTACCAGCCGATTATCTCCCTGGAAAGTGGCCTAATGGTAGGAGTCGAGGCGCTCGCGCGCTGGGAGCACCCTCGCTTAGGAACCATTCTCCCCTCACGCTTTGTGGCAATTGCGGAGGAATCTGGCCTCTCCAGTAGCCTGGATTACTGGGCGCTGCGCACCGCTTGTCGCCAGTTTGGGATATGGAACAAACAGATAGAGACTCCTCTCAATATCAGTGTTAATATCTCCACCCGGCAGTTTCAGCGAAGCGATCTAGACCGCGCCGTACAGATGATCTTGGCAGACACGGAGCTAGCCCCACAGAAGCTAACCCTAGAGATCACTGAGGGCGTGATGATGCAAGACCCCACCGGTGCCAGCGACATTCTAGGGCGCCTCAAAGCCCTCGGAGTGCAGATCGCCATTGATGACTTTGGAACGGGCTACTCCTCGATGGCCTATCTGAGTAACCTGCCGATAGACACGCTCAAGATTGACCGCTCGTTTATTACCCACATGACGGATCAAAAAGAAAATGTGGCCATTGTCGAGGCTATTATTCATCTGGCGCGTGCTCTCTCCCTGAAAGTAACGAGCGAGGGCGTGGAGACTGCCGAGCAGGTTAAGGTCTTGCAGTGGCTCAAGTGCCATCAGGTGCAGGGCTACTTCTACTCCAAACCTCTGACCCAGAGCCAGCTTGAGAAGCTTATCTTTCAACCTAAGGCCCTTAAGAAAGCGGCATAACGTGCTACAATAGGGCTATTATGACTCCTTTTCTCGTTGCTCTCTGCTTACTCTTCCCGCAACCACCCGCCGCGCCTGCTCCCAATAAAGCGGCTCTTGTGGTTCAGGAGCAGCTTGTCGAGCTTAGCTTGCTTCAGTCGCTGGCTCCGCTCAAGCTCACGCCCGAGCAGATCGGCAAGCTCTTGCCTGCGCTCAAAAAGGCACGTGAGAGTGCTGTCGAGCTCAACAAGCAGGACGATGAAGACCTAGTGCGGATTGGCTCCGAGGTTGCCAAAGCCCGTGCTCAGGCCATTGCCGGGGGCGGCGTGCCCGATACCATTGAAAAGCGTGTTCTGGAGATGCAGCGCCTCGCCGCCTCACGCCGCCTGGAGACCACTCGCAAGACGGTCAAGACGATCTTAGAGCCCCTTCGGGAGCTTCTTACGGAGAGCCAGAAGAGCGAGATTGAGAAACAGAGTGAGACGTTCTATGGCGGCAAGCGTGTTCCCAAAGAGTACGCCAAAGATCCCAGCAAAGCCCCCAAAGACGTCGTTCAGGAGCTTGCAATCTCGGCCTATATTGAGCGTACGCTACTCTTTGACAAGACCATTGTCTTGCTGGAGCTGATGAAAGCGGCCCCTAAACCGGAGTAACTTCCGCAAGCGGAAGGCGAAAAAGCTCACGTTGCTCATTGCCGAGCAGGAGGGTCTGGTTGTCCAGAAAACAGAGCGCCTCGCACTGCTTGGCGCTCTCTAGAACCTGGCGCTTGACGGGCTTGCTGAGAAGCTTATCTCCGCCGCCGCGTGTCTCGAAGATCCAGACAGATGCCACGGGGAGATGCGCCAGCACCGCGAGATATTTTCCGTCGGGCGAGAGATCCGCGCCCGTCACCCAGCCGCCTAGCTTGCTGCGCTGATCCAGGCGCGTGAGCGTGTTCACCCGCTTAGGGTCTTCGCTATCCAGCCGGTAGAGCACGGTGCTATCGGAGGGGAAGAACGGTGAGCCTGCCATGCGGTGCTTGGTGAGTAGGTGCAGCTTGCCACGAAAGACAAAAACCGCCTCGCAGTCGAAGCGCCACTCGGTCTTTTTTGGGGGGAACTCCGTCTGATCGGGATAGGCCACCCGAATCTTCGTGGCCGTCACGGTGGACTTCTTCGGCGCGGGCTCGGCGAGCTTGTAGACGCAGAGATCATCGCGCTTGTTGTCGTTGTTGCCCAGATCCGAGATGTAGAGCGTGCCGCTCTCGCGATCCAGCGCGATATCTTCCCAGTCTTTATTGGCAGCGTCCTCGACCTCGACCTCCGCGACAAAGCTCCCATCCGCGCGGATGGCGAAAAAGCGGGAGCGGTCGCCGCTATCATTGTGTGCCCAGAGAATCCCTGGGTAGTGCTGGCTGGCACACAAGCCACTCAGCTCCGAGATGGCATCTTTTCGGATCGTCCCCGTGGGAATCCACTTGCGCTTTTTTGGCTCCTGCATCGCTACAGTTTACCGCCCCAGAGTCAGCTTCTGCGCATCGTCGGTGGTCTGGTAGTTTTGCGTCAGCTGCCGCTCCTCAACACGTTTCAGGCGCGCCTCCACCCCATCCAGCGCCGAGTCAAACGCCAGATCAAACTTGGTCGTCGTGTCTCGAAGCGCCAGCACCTGCTCTTTGAGAGCATTGAGCTCCGCACGCAGCTCCTCGCTTATCTGAGCCGTATTCCCCTCAAGCCCCTTGCGTGCCTTGATCTTCTCCATCTCCTGCCGGTGCCAGGAGGACACCCCAATGATGGAGATGATGCCTACAAAGATCACGAGCAAGATAAAAACGGCGATGATCTCTCCTCCCATCGCTACTGCTCCGATCTCAGACGTGCGAGGGGCTCGCCCGTCTCGGTGGTCTGATAGGTCTGGCTGAGCTGGCGCTCTTCCATGCGCTTCATCCTCGCCTCCATCGTATCAAGGGCACCATCAAAAGACAGATCGAACTTGGTGGTCGTGTCACGCAGGGCCATCACCTGCTCTTTGAGCTGCTGCACTTCAACTCGCAGTGACTCGTCCACTGACACCGTCGTGGTGCCTCCCTGCCGCACACGAATCTCTTCCATGCGCTCCTTGTGCTTGGCCCAAATGGCAACAATGGGAATGCAGAGCGCAATTATAGGAATAAAGACCGCGATTTCTCCTGTCATACTTTATTGCTCCGTTCGCAGCCGTGCGAGAGGATCATTCGCGTTGGTAGTATTGTAGCTGGCGCGCGTTTCCATCCGATCCACGCGCTCTTCCATGCGGGTAAGAGCGGCATCAAAAGACATATCGTAGCGCATGGTGGTATCGCGAAGCTGGCGCACTTCGTTGCGTAGCTCCTCAATCGTCGCCTGCATCGAGGCGTCGTTTGACTGCACTCCTTTTGCCCTGATCTCCGCCATCTTCAGGCGGTGATGTAAGATGGCTTTCATCCCAGCGTGCGCCCCGATAATCATTGCAAAACCTAGAAACATTGCCTCTGGTGGCACGGTACTATCCTCCTGCTGCTACCCGAAGGGCGTCGGCTAGCGACAGCCGCCCGGCATAGAGCGCTTTGCCCACTATGACAGCTTCCACGCCCCTTTGTTGCACGGCAGTGAGCTGTTCAATATCGGCAATTCCCGCCACGCCGCCCGACGCGATGACCGGCAGGCCCACAGCCTCCGCCAGCGCCGCCGTCGCCTCGACATTGACACCTTCCAGCATCCCGTCGCGAGCAATATCGGTAAACAGAAACCGCCGCGCCCCCAGAGCCGCCATGCGCTTGCAAAAGTCTTCTACCCGCTCGCCGCTGGTCTCTTTCCAGCCATGCGTCGCCACAAAACCGTCGCTGGCATCGGCCCCGATAATCACGTGCTCGCCGTACTGCTCCAGTATAGCGGAAATTGCCGCCGGGTTGCCCGCCGCGCTCGTCCCCACAATCGCCCGGCTCGCCCCGAGTGCCAGCATCGCCCCGACTTTCTCGGGCGTGCGCAGCCCCCCGCCGACTTGGACGGGAATACTGACCGCCGCGAGAATCGCCTTAATCACGGGATGATTGGTCGCCTCGCCGGTCTTTGCGCCGTCGAGATCCACGATATGAATCCGCGTCGCCCCGGCTTTCTCAAAGCCTAGCGCTGTTGCTACCGGATCGTCGGCGACTTTCTCGCTCGTCCCAAAATCGCCTTTTCGCAGACGAACTGCCTGTCCGCCAAACAAATCAATGGCAGGAATGATTTCTAATCTCATAGAGTTTCCCTCCCTCCCCCCGGCCCCCTCCCTCCCGATAACGGGAAAGGGAGGGGGAGCAAGAGGGGATGGGTTTTCCAACCCCCTCCCGTTATCGGGAGGGGGTCGCGAGGAACGAGCGGGGGGAGGGCCAAGGGCTCGATGCACTACGCCTGCTCC
>NZ_JANNYP010000840.1:0-2677 GCF_031410135.1 Armatimonas sp.
TTGTAGTGCTCCGCCGATGCTGGGGCCAGCTTGACGCCACCCGCGCGATGAGCTTCGTCGTCGCCCTTGCCCGCATGAATCAGTAGAGGCCGCGGACAGTTCAGAGCCACTCAGTCCGAGTCGAGGAGCTGGGTGAAGCGATCTGGGAAGCGAAAATCCGAGGGGACGGAGAGTTCGTCGTGCTCGTAGCGCCACTCTTGGACACCGAAGTAGCAGCTCGAAACCGCCACTTTGATGCGCGGCTCAAGCGCGGGAGCCACCAGCGCGTAGTAGCCCCCGTAAGAGAGCCCGACCATCGTGACCCGCTTCGGGTCAATTTCGGGGCGCTTCAGCAAGACATCTAAGCTGCGCGTGATCTTGGCGATCTCCACCGCCGTGAGGCTTGTTCCTACCAGCTTCAGGCGCTCGTCGGTGCGGTTGCGGATATCCCCGGGGAAGCCGTCGGCGCGGAAGAGATGCTGGGGTGCGAAGACCGCGTAGCCATTCTTGACCCCACCACGCACCATGTCGTGGTAGTTGCCGCCGCCATTAAAGAGCGCCACCTCGGGCGAGCCCCCACCCCCGTGCATCGAGATCACCAGCGGCACTCGGCCTTTTGCACTCTTGGGCGTGATATAGATTCCCTCGGCGTGCACGCCAGGCAGCACCGGAATCATCGCGCGATAATAAACGCCCAGGCTGTCTACCCCGATCTGCGTGAAGCTAGCTTGCTCTTTTGGATCAGGCTTGCCCGGCGGTGGCCAGCCAATGCTCTCGGCAAAGCGCTGGCGGAGCTTCTTGATATCCGAGATCCGGCGGCTCTTTTCGGTCTTGAGGTGCTCGATATAGCGCTCTAGCTCACGGGCCTGCTCGGTGCGGAGTGGGTTCGAGGCGGCGACATTGTCGTTGTAAAGAGGCGGCTGTGGCATAGGCACAGGGTACACAATCTGCCCTGCGGTGTCAACTTATCTGAGCTTGGTATAATTTCCCATGGCTGTTCTCACTTCCACGCCACGCGTCATTCCTGGCAACCCTGTCACGCCCGCCACAGAGCCACTGCCCGCAGTTCCCTACGAAACCGCGCTGAAGCACGCGCTGGGCGACTCGCAGCTTGAAGCCTATTCGCGTGAGACAAAAGCACTGCTTAACCCCGAGTCTGGGGGTTATGCACACGGCTTTATCGCGGCGGCAAATACTGCCTTTATGCGCCACTACCCCCTCGTTCTCTCCCCGGATATGATCTGGCTACTCATCGTGCAAGGCTTTGCCATCCACATCCAAGAGCACACGGGAGCACTCCGAGGGAAGTTTGTTAGCCATAAAGGTAAAGTGGCTCTGGAAGTGCACCGCGATGAGTTTGTGAAAGGCTTTGTAGGCAACGACTGGGAGGAGGTGTTTGCGGAGTTTTCTCAGCAGATTCGTACTCATATTGGTGATCAAGCACACGACACTCTTGTCCCCACGTTCTCTACGACAGGTATCGTCGAGAAAGCGGCTTTTGAAGTGACTCTTCTAGATGCCATGCAGGGCTACTTTACTTACAAGCTCAATACAATGTGTGGCATTCCCAGCTTTGTGCTCGAAGGAACTCCCGAGGACTGGCAACAGCTTCGTGCTTGTGCAGCGCGGCTGGAGACCTATAAGCTAGGATGGTGGATGGTGCACTTACTACCTGTCCTGGATCAGTTTGTCGCAGCCAGCCGAGGGGAGAGCGACGAGACCTTCTGGCAGAACTTCTATAAATGGAATGCAGGGAGTGGCGGTACCTCTATCACGGGGCACTTAACCGCTTTTTTCCCCTATCTGGGAGGGGGAAAAGCCAAGCAGCGTAGTCTGCGAGGCATATGGCAGTGGCTCCACTCTCTGCGCCAGGCAGCTTCGCCAAGCCCACTCAGGGAAGTTGAGAAAGCCATGGAAAAAGCGAAGGCCGAAGGTCGCATCGAAGAAGCCCGTGGGCTGATGATGCAAATGATCAATGGCGTCTCGGTTCCTGCCGCACGCACAAGTTATTATCGAAATCCGCACCTTGGGACGCTTTCGGAGTGGCAAGGAATGACCTCTGATGAAGTTCTCTCAGGCATCTCTACGGCTCCTTTTTGTTGGAAATATCTGACCTCGGAGCAATCTATGGAACTTATCGCAGGCTTTATTGGTGTGGCGCAAGACCCCGAGACGCTGGCAATTCGTCCGGCGATCGGTTGGGCTGTGCGGGAGAAACGGATCTAGATCCCGACCGAGGTACGAGGGAGGCGGCGCGAAGCGCCCCATAGTAGGACGATTTCCGTCCAAGGTACAATCCGCGCATGATCCGATTTGGCATTGTGGGCGGCGGGTGGGGAACCTCCCCCACGGCGACAGCGCCGTGACTGGGCACCTTTTGAGTACAGCTATACGAAGGGGTTAGACCTCGGGGAAGAGCTCGCCTGCGATAGGCTCCCCGATGGCTAGCTTCAGCGGATCTGTGACGACGTGGCCCTTGCCATCATAAGTCGTCGAGGGTTCCATGAAGATGACGATATGCGCTATCCGGGGATCGTCGGTGAAGTTGGGGGTCGCCATGTGAGCGCAGCGCCCGTGATGGAACGTGCAGTCGCCCGCTTTGAGCGGCACGGTCACACGCGGGAACCAGACAAACTCGGGCTCGATCTGAAAGAGGCTACGCGGGTCGCCAAGATTCTGCGCGGGGAGCTCGGTGTGC
>NZ_JANNYP010000841.1:0-2943 GCF_031410135.1 Armatimonas sp.
TGCTTGAAGCATGAACGTGCCCCCATTTGCCTGTTCCGCCTCGGCTTGGACGCACTCCAAAATTGGATGACCTCTTTGTGCAGAACTGTCAAAGAGTGTCAGCGCGAGAAGGCACTACAATTTTTGTCCTGTACTTAGGAGAATCTCTATCGGAACAACACTTTCTTAGAGTGCGCTGGAACTCTGACCCTACGGCATGGGAACCGTTGCAAGGTGAGCGGCAATGTCTTTCTAGGCAATCAGAAGCCGCAGACCGGCGGCATCCGGGTGATCGGCGAGGATCATGAGGTGTTCGACAACTACCTGGAGGGGCTGACGGGCACCGGCTTCTACGGGACGCTCTGTTTCATGAACGGCATTCCTAGCTCGCCCCTCAATGGCTACTGGCAAGTCAAGCGGGCACGGCTGACCGGAAACACCGTTGTGGACTGCGCCCGTGGGGTAGTGATCGGCCAGATCGGAGCCAATGGCACCGCGACCCTACCGCCGCTGGACTGCCTTGTGGAGAGCAACACGTTCTGGAAGCTCCGTGGCCCCCAGCGCGATGATCTAACACCGCCGCTCAACCTGCGTTGGATCAAGAACGAGGAGCGCGAGCCAAGGCGCAAGAAAGGGCTTTCTCGCACCCAGGTCGGCCCGGACTGGCGTGACCTGCTACAATAGCCGCATGGAATCCGCAAAGCCGCAGGCCCTTGCCTACGTCCCCGACCCCGACGACCTCACTACCATTGAGCGTGATCTCAAATTTCACCCTGCAACGACGCAAGAGCCAAAAGCACTCTCGCTCTCGCAGCTCGCGCACTACAACCAGCACGGCTACATCCGCCCCGTCCCGATCTTCACCGACGACGAGATCTCCGCGCTCCGTGTCCGCTTCGACGAAGTCTTAACCCAGACTCTCGCCTCTGGCGGAAGTAGTTACTCGATTGCCACGGCCCACCGAAAACACGCCTTCGTCTACGATATTCTCAAGCACCCTAAGATTATCGCGGCAGTCTGTGATATTCTCGGCCCCGATGTGATCGGCTGGGGGGCACACTTTTTCTGCAAGATGCCCTTTGACGGCAAGAAAGTGGACTGGCACCAAGATGCCGTGTTCTGGCCACTGACCCCGAGCAAGACCGTCACCGTCTGGCTGGCCATAGACGACGCCGACCCCGAGAACGCCAACATGCGCTTTATCCCCGGCTCGCACCTGCACGGCCCCGTGATGCACCTGCCCTCCAGCGCTGCCGAGGACAACGTGCTCAACCTAAAAATCGAAAACGCTGAGCAATTCGGCGATGCCCCCGTGGACGATAGCTTGCGTGCGGGCGAAGCCTCCCTCCACTCCGACCTGCTACTCCACGGCTCTGAGCCGAATAACTCCGACCGCCGCCGCTGCGGCCTCACCCTCCGCTACTGCGCCGCCGAGGTCAAGGCCCATTTGGGCTGGGATGACAAAGGCATTCTGGTGGCAGGCGAAGATCGCGCAGGCAACTGGAAAAACGCCCCGAGACCGTGGGAAGCGGGCGGGTAAACCGGTCCACTGTTGCGGCAAGCAGGCTGAAGCACTATGGAAATACAGCATCCCAATTGCCATTTTCGCGTTCAGGAGACTGCGCTGGCGGTTGCAAATCACCCTCAGGAGCCGATTTTATACGCGTATCGAAAGGATGGTTTTTTCGCCGCCTATAGCCTGCCAGAAGGAGAGATTCTTTGGGAGACGTTCTTCAAACCCGAGTTGCGTATTCATAGTTTCTTGATAGATCAGGAGGCAGGCAGAGTTTATTTTTCGGGTGTGGGAGAGTGCGGCGGCATCTATGGAAACCTTACTCTTATGGGGGACGCGCTGAACTACAACGAGCGTGGTACGGAGCCTATCCTGTGCTTTTTATGGAAAAATGAGTGCCATTACTCTCAGGGAGAGTTTGTTTTTGATCACCAGTGGAACTTACTCTATACACTGCCTGGGTTTGAGGTGCAGGCTTGTAACGCCTACCAAACTGGTGCCCTCTATCTCAATGGCACGCTGAAAAACCGGGGCTGTGTGGCACAAATCGAATCGGGCAAAATCGCCAACTACTTTCTGAAACGCTCCTCAGTGGTTACAGCATCCCAAGAGCTAACGGAGGGGCGACTGGCGCTCTCCGGGTTACGGAGAAACGGCGGCTATCTCCAGATTCTATGTCTTGCTACCGGCGAAGCTCTCTACGAGTATCAGCACGACGCCACCTCCGCATTCTCGTTCTATCAGCACACTAACCTTCTTCTTGTACCTACAGCCTATGCTGTCCTTTGTGTCTCCCTAGAAAGCTACACCCTCACGAAATTGCTGGAGTTACCCAAAGAGTACGGGATCCGTTGTGGCTACCACTCGGGCTTTATGAGCGATGAATACCTCGTCCTCCCTACAACTGACAAAGACGTCTGTCTCTGGAAACTCACTGATCTATAGGCCCATTCATGGGTCTTGCCGCAACAGCGGGCCGCTTTAGCCGCCCGTTTCTCGCCCGTCCCCAAAATGCCATCCGTCAGGTAAAATGGGCGGCATGGTGATCATTGAAGTAACCTCGACCGTGCACCCCGACAAGCGCGATACGGCTCTGGAGGCCATGCGCGTGATGGGAGTCGAGACCCGCAAAGAGCCGGGCTGCCTGCACTACCGTTTTTATCAGGACATCGAAGACCCCAACACGTTCTTTGTCTACGAGCGCTGGACCGACGGCGCGGCACTGGATGCCCACATGAAGACACCGCACATGGACGCGTTTCGTAAAGTGGTGCCGCCTTCCGTGGTCGGCCAGCCGATCTTTGCACGCTATGATCTGGAGGATAAATAACCTATGAACCGACGAAATCTACTCACGGGCGCACTGACGCTCACCGCATCGGCTGCCCTGGCGCAGCAACAAGAAAAGGGCAATGCTTTCGACCGCTACAGCCCTGGCGCGGCGGTGATCC
>NZ_JANNYP010000842.1:0-4540 GCF_031410135.1 Armatimonas sp.
TGCTCCTCGCGTTGATGCAATTGCTCCTCGCGTTGATGCAATTGCTCCTCGCGTTGATGCAATTGCTCCTCGCGTTGATGCAATTGCTCCTCACGTTAATGCATTTGCTCCTCACGTTAATGCATTTGCTCCTCGCGTTGATGCAATTGCTCCTCGCGTTGATGCAATTGCTCCTCACGTTGATGCAATAAATTTTATTGCTTCTATTTATGTCATGGGGGGCTTTATTAGCCTACTTCGGCTTACTATCGCCGCCGTGCAGACCGCGCTACTCCTTCGCCGCGCCATGCCTACTGTACACTCTGATCTTGCACCACTCGCTCAGCGCTTTGGCTTGCTTCGTGCCCCGCGTATTGCCCGTCTTGCGAACTTTACCAGCCCGCTTCTCGCCTTCAAAACAATCTTGCTCCCTGAACCCGCGCTTGCCGACGAGTACCTGATTCTTGCGCATGAACTGGCCCATGTGAAACGCCGTGATCTTTTCTGGGAGGCGATTGGTGCTGTCGTCCAGACTCTCTTCTGGTTTCATCCGCTGGTCTGGTACGCCCGTCGCGAGGAAAAACTTGCCCGAGAGCAAGCCGCTGATGCCCTCGCGCTCGCTGTCACCAACGCACCCCGCGCCGACTACGCCCGTGTATTGCTGACCGCCACGCTTCGTCACACGCCCGAGCTTGCCGTAGGAGCCTTCGCCAGCCCATCGCGCCTCCGTCGAAGACTGGAAGCATTGGCACAGCCTGCGCTCCCCAAAAATAAAGCTCTGGGACTACTCGCGCTGGTAAGTTTTCTGATCACTCCTGCGCTGATTCCCTGGCGAGCCGTCGCCCGGCAGGTTCCCCCCCAACCGACGGCTGTGCCAAAGCGGACTCTACGTGACCTCACCTTTGCCACTGAAGGGCGTATGCAACAGCGGAACGGAGAACCTATCGCCAATGCTCGGGTGTGTTTGGTGGGACAGAGCACTCCAGGGGGATGGAGGATCGAAGGCAAGCGGTTTGTTGAGGTCAAGCCTACCTACGCCTTGCTCACCGAGACTCGAACGGCGGCGGACGGGACCTATAGAATCCCAAGTCGTGTTCACCAACGGAGCGAGTCTATTGTGGCGGCGGCGGCAGGCTACTCTGTGACAGAGCGGGCGAGTGGCGGTGGGCGCATCACCCTGGAGCCTGCCCGGCGCTGGGTTGCCTCCCTCACCGATGAGACGGGCAAGCCGCTTGTTGGGCGAAAAGTCCGTGTCGTCCCTGGCTCACCTAAAATCCGCTCACTTTTCCCCAGCTACTACGCCGGTAAAACAGACGCGCAAGGGCGCTTCGTCACAGGCCCTCTGGGGACGTTCTCAGGAGGAAGTGGCAAGGAAAAACTTTTTGAACTCGACGAACCCGAACTCGCCATCTCCGCAACTATCCCCACAGTGAGTCCTGACACGATTGTCCAGCGCCTAGTCGTGACTTCTGCTCGCCGTCTGGTCGTTGAGGTCGTGGACTCCTCTGGACAGCCCGTTCCCCATGCCAGTATGATGCTTGTACCCTATGCTCCACCATTGAATATACAACGTTACAAGGCAGATTCACAGGGACGTTTCGAGATCACACCACTGGCTCCGGGGGACTATATGTTGGAGGTTGCTAAGTATCTACCAACGCGTGAACAACGTGGAATCCCAGCCCCAACACGAATCGTGCGTTACTCCTTGGGAGCAGCATCTGTGAGCAAGCTACGGATTGTCCTTACCCCTGGCGTGACAGTCCGTGGGCGGGTTGTCTCAGGAGTTACGGGTAAACCAGTGGCGAACTTCCCACTCTGGGTCACGCGCCAACTCCAGTTTGCGAGAGACGGACGGCTTCAGACGTTTGCTAGTACCTCCGGCCGTGGGGGAGTAACAGACGCACAAGGCAACTACAAACTACATCTCTCCGCAAACGTAGACTGTTCCATTGAACTCCCAGAATCAGGCTCTTGGTACTCTACACATTCTCCTGTTTTACGTGGGCGTGGGGCATCACCGCTCAGTCTTAAAGTACGCGGCAAAGAGGGACAAACACTTATAGAGAACTTCACCCTCCTTAAAAAAGCGCTATGATAGGGATATGAGCAGTATCTACAGCGCCGACTTGAAAGGTATTGTTGTGCCCTGTCCTGCGTGCGGTCAGAGAAATCGGGCACACTGGAGTAGATGGGGATGACCCCTTCGCGAATTGTAACTAAACTGGCTCTGTTGGTGCTGGGGCTTGCTCTCTTAGGCGGCGTTTTTTGGGTTCTGTCGCTCATGAGCGAGCGCGATAGCCGCCTGCCCAAGCTGGCCTTGACGCTGCCCCAAGAGCGCGAACGGGCAATGCAGGCGGGTCTGCCTCAGGAAATGCGCGAGCTTCCGAAACGCCCGGTACTTGCGGAGAAAGACAACGCCGCGCCGCTCTACCGTGAGGCGGTGAACTTACTTCCTAACTGGACTCCCGAAGAGCGGCTGGCCATTGGGCGGATGCTAAGCCCAACCAGTAAGCTCAAGGACGGCGACGCGGCCCTCCTTGGAAAAGTGCTCAAAGCTGCTGTGCCTGCACTCCGACTTGTGAAAGAGGGCGTGCGACGGCCCCACTGTGACTTTGGCTGGCATGGTGCCCTCAACGAAGAGGAGTGGAAGCGGCGGCGTGAGATCTTGCTGGCCTGTGACCGCCTGGCGCAGCTCTTTCAAGTCTATGCAAAGGGCCACAAGCAACCCGAAAAAGCGCTGGCGACACTGGGGCTCATCGAGCGCTTTACGCACCAGCTGACCGAGGAGCCCGGCTTGTTGGTCTGGACGATTAGGAACCGGCATGCGACGCTCTCGGCACGGGTGCTGTTCCTGGTCGCTCTGGAGTACCCTGAGCGCCTTGCGGAGACCAATCGCGCTTGGGAGACCTGGCGCACCCCCCCTGGCGTTCTTAAGAAAATCTGGCTCCTTCAGTGTGTCAAGGAGCAGGGCGATGCCCGCGAGCACCGTGAAAAACTCTATAAGCCCGAGAACGAGCCGTTTTTGGACTACAACCCGCTCTGGCGGGAGCTGGATCGGCTGGACCACACGCTTGGCTGGCAGCTCTACGCCGATGCCTCCGAGGTGATCAACCTGCGCTACTGGCGTGCTGTAAAGACGGTTCTCGCCCCGATCCCTGACACCGACCTCACGGCGCAGTGGCGGGTTCTAAAAGCACTAGATACCGCCGAGGACACACGGGGAAAGGCGTTTGCGGGTTACTGGTATCCCCAGCGCTACAGTGGGCTCGCGACCGAGCTTTTGCTGACGGAGCTGGCCTATCGCCTCCCGCGTGTGGCTCTGGCGATCCAGGAGTTCGAGCGGGTCGCAAAGAAGCCTCTGACACGCCTGGAAGACTTGCCGCCTGGCACGCCCATCACCGATGTATTTTCGGGGAAGCCGCTTTTGCTTAAGGAGCATCGGCTCTACAGCGTCGGCTTCGATGGAAAAGACGACGGCGGCGATGAGAAGCAAGATCTTGTTCGTGACCTGACGAAAGAGGCGGCTCCACCCGTGGGGCAGAGCCGCCGTGGGATTATGCGTCGTCCCGGTCGGACGGCGGGAAGGGCGGAGTAGGGGCCGCAGGGGGGGCAGGCGGTGCGGGAGGCGCCGGAGGGGCTTCGCGCATCCAATCGGGGAGGTGCTCACGGATCACGGCTCCGATGTCCTTGAGCTTACCCAATTCTTCGATATTGATGTGGCTGGTGTGCGTGCCGTGCTTGCCGACCACCACTTTCACACTTTTCTCGATGCTCTCCTCCTCTTCCAGCTCCGCATCCAGAAGCGCCCGTAGAAGGCGGCTGGCAACGCCCAGACGATCAAAGCTGGCGTCGCTTGGCAGCGGCGAGAACATTCCCATAGTCTCTACCCCCTGCGCCTGGATATAGGTCAGCAGGTCGTTGTAGGCGCGGATGGCGTCTTCCTCCCCTGCGCTTCCTCGGCCTGGGTCGCGGGTCAGGCTAATGTGCTCACTGAGCGAGCTGATCTCGCGCAGCATCTTTCGGGCTTTTTTCAGTTCTGGTTTCATAGTTGTTCCTCTTCTTGTTCTTGAATGGCGATGGTCTGGCGCAGTGCTTGCCGCGCCCGGTAGAGTCGTCCCCGCACCGTGGCTTCGGGGACGCTGAGATACTCGGCGATGCGGGCGACGCTCCAGTCTTCGTAGGCCACGAGATAGAGCACTTCTTGCTGATCGCCCGGAAGCTTCTGTAGTGCCTGAAAGACCACCTCCTGCTCAATGCGTGCCGCCCAGTCTGGAGCAATCGCCAGCTCTGAGCTTGCGGTTCGCACCAGCGCATCGAGGTCATCGGTGGCGGTGCAGCGGCGCTCTTTTCGCAAGGTCTTGAGAGCCAAGTTGCGAGCAATCGCACGTAACCAGCCCCCGATAGCCCCAGGAGCATCGAGCGAGGGAAGCGCCTTGAACGCCGCCAGGAAGGTCTCCTGGGCAATCTCTTCGGCAATGGCACGGCTCCTCACAATCTGCTCCGCCACCAGCGTGATCGCACCCCGGTAGCGCCTGATCAGCTCGTCAAAGGCCGGAAA
>NZ_JANNYP010000843.1:0-5534 GCF_031410135.1 Armatimonas sp.
GGCGCTTCCGACGGCAGCGGCGACTCCGGCGATGGTCTGGGCGATGCGTTTCTGGCGGATCGCGGTGGTGCCCACGGGGCAGTCCTTGGTCATCACGGTGCCATCCATGCGGCGGTAGAAGCGCACGCAGAGACGTCCCTCGGAGTTTCTCAGAAGCGTCTCTGCCTCGGAGGCGCTCATCTCCGAGAGGTTGTAGACCTTGTGCTGGCAGCGCTCGCAGGAGCGGACTTGGTCGGTGCCGGGCATGGCGTCCCAGCTTTCATGGCACGGGGCGGCAACCTGGACGCCGCGCAGAAGGGAGTTCGTGTTTCGTTTCATGGCAATTTAGTTCCATCTTTTTTGTAAAGGGTTCAAATATTGTAAAAAACTCTTAAAATTGCGGTAGAATGGCCTATCGTGGGCCAACCTATCACGGCAGTTTACCCAGGGTCTTTTGACCCAGCAACTAACGGCCACCTCGATATTATCGAGCGTGCCGCAGGAACCTTCGACCGTCTCTTAGTCGCGGTCGGACGAAACTCCACTAAGAATGTGCTTTTTACTCCCGAAGAGCGCATTGTAACTCTCCAAGAATGTGTGGCTTCACTGCCGAATGTGGAAGTGACAAGCTTCGATGGATTACTGGTGAACTTTGTTCGTGAGCAAGGATCTCATGTGATTGTGCGTGGTCTGCGGGCTGTCTCGGACTTTGAGTTTGAGTTCCAGATCGCGCTGGCCAACCGGCAGATGGCACCTGATATTGAGACCTATTTTTTAATGACGAGTGCGGAGTATCTCTATCTCTCGTCTTCGATTGTGAAAGAGATTGCGCGCCTGGGTGGCGACATCTCCGCGCTAGCACCCGAACCGGTGCAGCGCGCGTTGAAAACCCGATTTTTACGGGAAGGAGCGGTATCGTCATAGATACGCTGAAGTGTTTGGAGCGCCTGGAGGCGCTCATTGATAATTCGACGGTTGTGATGGGCTTTTCACGGTTTAACCATGATGAGTTCTATGTGCTTGTTCAGAAAGTCCGCGCCTCGTTGCCGGAGGATTTGCGCAAGGCTGGTCTGATCGCTGAGGGGGCAGATCGCGTCCTAGAGAAAGCTGAGTTTGAGGCGCAGGAGCAGCTTCAGAATGCCCGCTCTGTCGCCGAGCAGGAGCTGAGTAGTGCGCAGACCAATGCACGGCAGTTTCTGGAGGCAGCCCACGCGCAAGCCGATCAAGCTAGGGCATCGGGGCGGCGTGATGCGGAGCAGACGATCGAGCTGGGACGTCAAGAAGCCACCAAGATTCTCGACGAGGCACGCCGTAAGACGGATGCGATGATTCAGAACACGGTGATCATGGAGCAGGCTAACTCTCAGGCACGCTCGATCACGAGTGGAGCCGAAGCCGATGCCGAAGTGCTCCGTCGTGAAGCTCGCGCCGATGCGGATACCAGCCGTGCCGAAGCCGAGCGCTATGTTCGCGAGCTACGCACGGAGTCGGAGCGCTACGCCCAGGAGATGCGCCGCGATGCAGATACCTACGCTCGTGAGGTACTGGCAACGGTGGAGCAACAGCTCGATAACCTGGTTTCAGGAGTGGAGCAGAAGATTGGGGGCTTGCGCAGCCAGGTTCAGCGTGGTCGCCAACTACTTGAGCGCACGACCCAGGAAAATGAGCGTCTGGCTAGCGCCACTCGTCGCTAAAGTTTAGCGTATAGGTGCTTGGGGGCGATAAGATGAGTACGTATGTCTAGATTTGCGTATCACATTGACGATGACCCAGGCGAAGGCGGAGTCCTCTCGGCGGACCCTAAGGGCAGTAAGCCCCATGCTCGGGGAGGAAATGGCCTGGCGATTGGTGTGCCAGGCCCCACCGAGCTTCTCCTGGATATTGGCACTCTGGCAAGGACGCCCGGGATGCGCTACACCCACCATTTCGATATTCCCGTGGGGGCAATTAGTGATTTAGAAGCCATGACCCCCGTGACGGGAACCCTGATTCTGAATAACACGGGAGCCGCTTTGCTTCTTAATGGAAGTGTCACCTCTACCCTGGAGATGGAGTGCACCCGCTGCCTCAGCCCGACCCGGCAGCAGGTGGAGACAGAGATTGAAGAGTCGCTGGATCTGATTCCCGAGAACACGGCCTATGCCCAAGGCGAAGTGAAGATCGTGGATGAGAACGTGGAGGCTTCGGTGGTGGAGGGAAGCATTCTCAATGTCGGGGACCTGCTGCGCCAGAATCTCTTGCTGGCCGCCCCGCTTCAGCCGCTTTGTGCCGGTGGCTGCTCCAATGGCGTCTCCGTGCCTGAGGAGGAGCTAGAAGCCGTCGTGGTTACCTCTACCCCCTTATCTGCTCTGGGCGATTTGTGGGCCAAGCGTAGCCAGGAAGGATAGGGAAGGGGAGTGGCCGCTTTCTGGATCGCTCTGATTCCCGTGCTCCTGATTGGCGTTTTACTGGTCGAGCTACTTCTGGTTCATGCGCCGCGTCGTGGGAAGCGTCCCGATATTAAGAACCGCCCGCTCCCCCCGCGCCGCATTGTACGTGTCGTCACTCCCAGCGGCGATATTCTCACCGGTGAGCCCGAGCGCATCGTCGCGTCTCTGGCCCGTCAAGGTTTCTTCGGAGCCAGCGCAGACCCCGACCCCACGGAAGCCTGGCGCTTGCTCGATAGCTGGCGTGCCGTCGGGCGAATCCAGCTTCTGATCGAGTGGAACTAGAGCTTTCCCAGCATCTCGCGAGCATGGGCGAGTACGGTCTCTGAGCCGTTGCCACCGAGCATGCGCGCAAGCTCCTGCACGCGGGACTCGCCGTCTAATGCGACCACACTAACCGTGGTACGGCCTTTTTCGGTGCGCTTCTCGATGAAGAAATGGGCATCGCCACGGGCTGCGATCTGAGGCAGATGGGTGATGCAGAGGGTCTGGGCAGACTTTCCGAGTGCGTGAAGTTTCTCGGCAAGTGTCGTGGCGGTGCGTCCTCCGATTCCGGTGTCAATCTCATCAAAGACCAGAGTCGGTGGGGCGACGTGCTTGCTCATGACGGACTTTAGTGCGAGCATGACGCGAGAAAGCTCTCCTCCCGAGGCGATCTTAGCGAGCGGCTTGAGCGGCTCGCCGGGGTTGGGAGAGATCAGAAACTCCAGGGCATCCGCACCGCCAGGGCCGGGCTCGCGTGGCTCAATTGAGACGGCAAACCGGGTGGCCGCCATCGCGAGGTCTTTTAGCTCATTCTGAATTCCTTTGGCAAACGGCTCGGCGGCTTTCTTGCGGGCCTTGGTCAGCACCGCGGCGCGTTTCTCCACTTCCGCAAAGGCGGCTTTCTCCAGCGCTTCCAGCTCTGCCAGGCGCTCCTCCGCGTTTTCGAGAGTGCTCAGCTTCTGCCCGATTTCCTCGCGGTAGCTGAGAATATCTGCGGTACTCTCCCCGTACTTGCGCTTGAGGCTCTTGAGCGTGTCGAGGCGATCTTCGATTTGGGTGAGGCGATTCGGGTTGAACTCGACGGAGTCTCGGTAGGTGCGCACTTCCCGCATGGCATCGTCAGCGGCGTAGAGGGCGCTATTAAGCGACTCTAAGATACTGGAAAGCCCCTCATCGAATTTTTGCGCCCGCTCGATCTCCCGTACGGCCTGCGAGAGCCCGTCTAGCGCACCGCCTTGTAGGGCACCGTACGCCGCCGCCGATGCCGCATGAAGACGCTCGGCGCTCCCGAGGCGCAGCTTCTCGGCTAATAAGTCTTCGTCCTCGCCTGGCACCAGAGAAGCGGCGTCTATCTCATCGCGCTGGTAGCTATACAGATCCAGGTTGCGGGCACGCTCACGGGCCTCACGCAGGAGCGCCTCGCGCTCACCACGAACCGCCGTGTAGCTATCCCATGCCGCGACGACGGTTGCTCTCAGTACCTCGGTCTCCGAGCCGCACCAGGCATCGAGCAGCTCGACATGGCGCTCGACTACCATCAGCGACTGGTGCTCGTGTTGACCGTGGATGTCCACCAGCGCATCCCCGATGATCTTGAGGGTTGCCACGGTGACGGTGCGCCCATTGATCCGAGCATTGCTCTTTCCCGTGGCGCTCAGCTCGCGAGAGAGAATAAGCAGGCCGTCTTCGGGTTCGATTCCTGTGGTTTCCAGTGCGGGGCTGAGGCGTGGGTCGCCGGTGGTCACCGTGAAAACCGCCTCGACGCGGGCTTTATCGGCACCGTGGCGCACCGAGTCCGCGCTCGTGCGCTCCCCAAGCACCATCCCGAGTGCATCAAGCAAGATAGACTTGCCCGCCCCGGTCTCTCCGGTCAGCAGGTTCAGTCCGGCTCCAAAGCGAAGCCGCACCCGCTCGACCAGGGCAAAGTTCTCAACAGATAGTTCCGTAAGCATAATGACGCGAAAGAATTATACCGCCAGAGACTCCCCGCTGGAGCGCTAAATCGGAAAGCGGCTTATAATGCCCCGTGAGTTTTGAGTGGTTGGAGCAAGTCGGGGAGGAGCGTGAGATTGCAGTCTCGACACGGGCGCGGCTGGCACGAAACCTGGCAGAGTTTCCGTTTCCCCACCGGGCAAGTGTGACGGAGCGCAAGCGGGTGGCGCAGCTCGTGCGAGAGGCAGCAAAGGCGGGAGAGCTTGCCCAGCTCAAGCCCTACGAGCTAGAAAAGCTAGAGAAAAACCAGCGCCTGGCCTTGGTGGCAGCGCAGCGCATCTCTCCACAGATGGCAGATGGTACACCAGGCCGCTGGGCGCTACTGGCCGCGGATGGCTCGTTTTCGATCTTAGTGAATGAAGAGGATCACCTACGCCTCCAAGCCCTTGCGCCCGGCTGTGAGCCACAAAAAGTCTTTGAGCGGGTAAGCGCGGCGGAGCGGCTTCTTGCACGTGGGCTGGAGCTGGCCTGGGACGACCGCTTGGGATTTTTGACTACCTCTCTTGCCAATGTCGGGACGGGACTGCGGCTCTCAGTCTTGTTGCACTTGCCTGCCTTGACGCTGCTCAAGGAGCTAGAGCCCCAGAAAGAGGCGGTCTGTCTGCTCGGGGGGACGATCCGTGGTGTGCATGGTGAGGGCTCACTTCCCACCGGTGCACTCTACCAGATCAGCCATGAGATCACTTATCGACCCGAGAACGATCCCTTGCTCTTTGTCCGTAGCGTTCAAGGTGCGGCGCAAGTTCTCATTGCCGCCGAGCAGTCCGCCCGTGAGCGGCTTTTAGTGCGTCACCCCTACAGCCTGCGCACGAGCTGGGAGCAGGCCGCCGCGCGGATTCGTGAGGCGGACCTACTCGAAGAGAGTGAGGCACTGGAGCTGCTCTCTAACCGGCGACTCTCCGGAGTGCTGGCCCTCACGGAGCCTCTGGCGCCGACGGAGTTTGCGGAGGCATTATTAGAGCTGGGCAAGGGCAGTGGCTCCCGACTAGGGCTGGCCCGTGCAGCGCTTCTACGCCGCTACTTGCCGCTGTCACTGCGCTGACTGTGGGAATTTTTTGAACTCCCCATTCGTATAAATAAGCATGAGAGAGTTTGCAAAAAAACTGGCCACTTTTGGCGTTTGCTCCCTTGGTCTGGGAGCGGGATTTGGAG
>NZ_JANNYP010000844.1:0-2711 GCF_031410135.1 Armatimonas sp.
CCAATCTATCAAGTCTCTGGGTGCGCAGGCAAACGTCAAGCTCGTCATTCTCATCGGTGTCAATCGCGATCAACGAGATCGAGTCCGTCAGGAACTTATGCCGTTTGGTCGCCGGGGCTTACTCCTTGAAGGAGACGCTCCTTTTAATGAGATCAAGGACAGAATCACACAGGCACTCGTAAGCCCTCCTGCTCAGCTCTCAGGAGGTGCGCAATGAAAGCACCTGAATTTCTGCGACGCTTCAGCCGCAACGGCGTTGCCAGTAAACTTGAGCATGAAGCTCCTAGCGTAAGCTCTAGTGCTATCTCTGCGGCAGTCGCCAGTGTGCTCGCCGAGCACCGTGATGATACGGAGCCTGCCGAGGTTACTGAGCAACGAGTCACTTCTAATCCCAACCCACGTAACCGTGATAAGTATGGCAACATTCTTTCGCGGGGAGCCTGGGTAGACTTACCGATTCTGGCACCCGATGTTCCGATTGAGAATACGGAGCTTAGCAAGCTCCTCACTACTCTTTGCAACCAGGGGCGCACTCCCACGGCTTCACAACTTAGCTTCCTCTACAACCGGTCAGTATTGGAGACGATTCAGAACTCGAAGAAGCTATTTGCCGAGGCGCAAAAACGAGTCGATCAGCACAACCAGCGGGCGGTTCAAGACAATGCCGCACTCACAAGCGCTGAAAAAGATGTGCTTTTGGAGCGCGAAGAGGCTCTGATAGGGCCTCGAAAACGAGCCATTATTTGTCGGGGCAGAGCTGATCTCGCTGATCAGATTGCTGCCGCTCGTGCCGGGGAAGCGTGTGTCGGCTACAGCGTGGACGATCCTAATTCTTCCACCAAGGAATATCGGGATCGAAATTTGTTACCAGCAGTTGCCGCCCAGGAGCTTGCGAAGGCAAAAGGCGATCAAGCGGAGGCTGAACACCTCCTTGAAGCTCTCACTGAGCCTCAGGAACTCTACCAGGAACCAGCTACGGAAAAAGCATTGGAGATTGTTGGGGGAAAAATTTGGAGATTCCTCCTGGCGATATTTTTTGGCCTCGCTGTTTTCACCTCGATCATGACAGCATCCGGCATCCTGGGTATGGATGATCTTCTAAGCGGTAAGGCGTTATCGAACAAACCGCTAGTCTTACTGTTCTATCTGCCTGCCGCACTGGGAGGAAGTTGGGCACTCGGACACATTTTCCACCAGCTCGGAATGCCTGCGGGGGCAACCTATTTCCGGCAACAGAACGAAGAGATCGGCCCTCGGTTCATGAAGGTAGGAGCGGGATTTGCCATCCTGAGCATTACCATTGATGCAGCGATCCATTGGAGCTCTTTCGTCAAATCCGCAGGCATCCTTGCTCTCAATAGCAATACACAGGTTGGACTAGGGCAACAAGTGGCCTCATGGCTCATGGCGATGTTCTTTGTGTTTGGCTATGTCCTCTACGAGTTTGGCTCTGGAATCGTAAGCCAGTGGCACCGGGCAGATGCGGAGATCAAGCTTCTTAAGTATCAGAAGCATCTGCACCAGAAGCGCCTTGATGACCTGCATGAGCGTATCGCCAAGGCAAAGCAAGTGCAGGCGACAGCATTGGGCAAATCTGAAACAGCTCCACTCTTCAAAGCAATTGGCACAGATCGGGTCTACCAGAGGGTCGCCCGATCCTGTAATCGGGCAGTTGTTCTGAAGGCAATTGCGACTCAGGCGGAAGCGGCAGTCAAGACCCTGGAGCAGCACTACGAGGCTCAGCTCCTAGCCTTGGAGAGCCGCAGAACGAGACCGCGTGAGACTTTCTTTGAAGACGATATCAAGCGTGTTGAGGAAGGCGGCTACGCCGCCCAGTTGGAGAGCGAGATGTTCCGTAGAAGGGTTGCTCGTTTGACGCATGAGACTGAGTATCCATGGCTCTTGCAGTGGGTACGGCGCTGGTTCTGGTTCTGGAACCCCTTCTGGATGTGGGGCCGCCACCGACTGTAGGCGGGCTAAAAGGCGGGCTATTCCTGGGGCCAGACCGGGGCACTGGAGTAGCCCTCCACCATTTGCAGTAGACGAACCATGAGCCTTTACAGATGAGGTAGGGGCTGGGTCAGTCCTTTCTCAGGCCACGTCCCTTTTCCCATCTACAAACCCGCCGTTATCGTCGGGACAACTCTCTTCACATCACCTTGTGATCTTGGAGACTTTCTATGCTCTGTCAATTTATTGAGTACATGCTACGGCTGGCCTACAACGCTATCACTGGAGCGTTTAGCAAGGCTCGTGTTCGCAAACAAATAAATAACGAAAATCCGCAGCCATCCGAGACTGGCCCCTCTGTCGTCATTGGTGAAACCATTGTTTCCCGATTGAGCAAAGCACGCACTCCAAAGCCTGTCAGGATCTTCCTCGAAACACTCTACCGCGGACTCTTCATCACAGGCACAACTGGCTCGGGCAAGACAACGACCCTCTACGCCTCACTCCACCAACTCAATCAACCCGACCGGAAGATACTCACGGTGGAGGAACCGGTCGAATACCAGTTCCCGCGAGCGGTGAATTCGGTCGTGACGCAGCGAGAGGTCGGGCTTGATGTGCTGACGTTCGCGGATGGACTGCCGATGGCGGCCGTGCATGTGTGGAACCTGAGGGAGGCGTTCGCCCGCGGGGACATTGCGGGCTCAGGTGCGCGGCTGGCCACGCCCCCTCCCTCCCCTCCCTCCCTCCTACCCGTGGCA
>NZ_JANNYP010000845.1:0-10980 GCF_031410135.1 Armatimonas sp.
GCATCTTGAGCATCCCGCCCGACATGGACTGCCACTTGGCAAGCTGATTAAAGATCTCATCTCCAGCGCGGCCCATGAAGTCGCAGTACATCAATTCCACGAGGGCGCGGCCCCCTTCGAGTGCGTAGCCCACCGAGGTGCCCACAATCGCGGCCTCGGAGATGGGGGAGTTAAAGAGGCGGTGGTAGGGCAAGGCTTCGGTCAGGCCACGGTAGACCCCAAATGCCCCCCCCCAGTCGCGGTTTTCTTCGCCATAGGCGACAAGTGTCGGATCGGCGTAGAATCGATCAATAATCGCCTCGAAAAGTTCGTCTTTAAAGCCAACGCAACGGGCTTCCGAGAGATAAGTGCCGTCTTCTGCGAGTCCCGTGCGGCTCTTGCTGGCGAGCTGCTTGGTACGTGGGTTCTCGTCTTTGGGCAGGAGCACCTCAGGAGCACGTGACGAGTCTAGGCTCTCGACACTCTCGTTGGAGTACATCGTGCTCTCCAAGAGATTTCCCACGGCAAAGAGATTGGCACGCGGCGAGAGATCCAGATCAATGGCCTTCTTGTAGGCGCGCAGTAGGAGATTGTCAATGCGCTCGTACTCTCCCTCAAAGTCCTCACGCAGGGAGACTCCCGCAGTGATGAGATCCTCACGGAAAGTGACCAGTGGGTCTACACGCTGCCACGCTTCGATCTCCGTTTTTTCGCGGTAGCTTGACTGATCCGAGGGCGAGTGACCACTAAATCGGTAGGTGATAGTGTCAAGAAGCACGGGACCTTCCCCTGCTTCAAGAAGCGCCTTCTTGCGGGCGATGGCATCAATGACCGCCAGTGGGTTGTAGCCATCCACGCGCTCTGCATGCATCTGATCGGCGTTCAGACCCGCGCCCAGCCGTGCCAAGATCCCAAAGCCCCCTGTCTCACCGACAGGCTGGCCACCCATACCGTAGAAGTTATTGACAAAGTTAATGATAATCGGCAAGCCACCTCGGACATAATCTGGCCAGAGGGTCTTGAACTGATCCATGGTCGCAAAGCAGAGCGCTTCCCAGGTGGGGCCACAGCTGGCGCTCGCATCACCAATATTGGCAATCACGATGCCTTTTTTCTGGTTGACCCGCTTGTATAGAGCCGCTCCCACTGCGATATCTGCCGAGCCACCGACAATGGCGTTGTTGGGGAAGACACCAAAGGGTGTAAAGAAGGCGTGCATGGAGCCGCCCATGCCCTTGTTAAAGCCTGTCTCACGGCCGAAAATCTCGGCGAGGGTGCCGTACAAGAGAAAGTCAATCGCCAGCTCCTGCACGGAGCTGTTAGCATTATCTTTTTCCACGACCCGCAAGACCGAGCCATTGTCGTAGCTGCGCATGATCCCGAGCAGAGTTTCGTCGTCGAGCTTATCAATGGCGGAGAGGCCCTTTGCCAGAATCTCACCATGGCTTCGGTGGGAGCCGTAGAGGTGGTCATTGGTATCCAGAAGATAGGCTTGACCCACCGCTGTCGCTTCCTGGCCGATGGAAAGATGGGCAGGTCCACGGTGGTCGTAGGGGATACCGCTGTACTGTCGCTGGGTCTTGACCTCTTGTAGCAATCCCTCAAATACTCGGATCACCGCCATATCATGATGAATACGTCGCAGGTCGGAGTCTGAGTAGCGGCCCCGCTCCTCGGCGAGGGTTTTCTGGTACTGGTTGACGGGAATCGGGTCAAAGCTGACATGTCCCGGCTTTCGAACGTCTTCCGGGATAATGGAGATGGACTTAGGCATAGCGCCCTATTGTAGCCTATTTTGCCCAAATCTTTTGAGTACGATATAACACACTGGATAAATTTATGTCTCTACGTTCTGCTCTCTCAAATATCACAATGGTACGGAAAGCCGTGCGCCTTTTTATTGCGTTAGGGGATAATGTTCGCCCCATTGTACAACGCCCTTTGATTAAAGAATTTATTATGGCAGAGCCCTTTGAACGCGTTTTTGATGCAGGATGTGGCACGGGAATGTACACGGTTATAGTCTTACCAAAGGCCAAACACGTTTCTGCGCTTGACTATTCCGAACAGTCTATCGCTAAACTTCGTACTCGCCTTGCACATCATAAACACCTGGATCTATATCAAGGATCGGCTACGGATGTTCCCTTCGAAGATAGTTCTTTTGATTTAATTCTTCATTGTGAAGTTCTTGAGCACATTCAGGACGACCGTAAGGTTTTGTCCGAGTTATACCGTGTTTGTAAGCCTGGAGGGCGTATGGTGATAAGCGTACCTCACCCGCCTGCTCCTCTTGACGATCCTAACCATGTTCGTGAAGGATACACTCGTGAGCAGCTGACAGCTCTGCTGAACGAAGCCGGTTTTCAAGTGGAAAAATGTCGCTACTGTATGTTTGGGCTTAGTAAGAAACTAATTGCGTTCGAAGACAAATGGTTTAACACAACTCATCTGCCTCTCCCTACACTGATTTATGTTCCGCTTTATATAGAGCGATGGATCTCTCGAAATTGGGGCACAGAAAAACAGCCTTACGACATGATTTTACAAGTACGTAAGGCGGCTTGATTTTTAGACTGTCAGGAGCGTTTTGTTGGTGCGGGATGCCGCTACGGGAATGGCAGGCAAGGACGTAATGCGTGGATAGAGGGCTTGCTTTGCTCGCTCGGCTTTCGTCTCCGCCCGGTCGGCAACCTCATCTACTTCATGGCCTGGAAGCCCAGCTTCGCGGAGCTGGGTGCGGCTGATATTGAGATCTTCCAAAACGGGCTTGCGGATCTTGGCGAGATACATTTTAGGGCCGTAGATTCCTGAGGCTTCAATCTCCGCGCCGCGTTTTTCCCACTCCGGGATAAGAGCGTGGGCGGGCATGGCAAAGTTGTCAAAGACATACTTAATATCGGCGATGGTGCCTTCAGGGTCGAGGGTCATGTAGGTCTTGACCCCCTTGCGGAAGAAGTTATAGTGGGCGCTCTCGTCGGAGGAGAGCCAGCGCAGGGCTTTGTCCAAACACGGATCACCCTCGCCGTTTTCATGGACGAGCTTACGCAAGTTGGTGTAGTTCAGGCCCGTGGCGAGCTCCTGGATCATGGTGTAGCAGATCATCTGGCGCGGCGTCTCAAACGGGAGCTTCCACTCCGCCCCCAGCAGGGAGCGCTCGAAGTCCTCCATCTCGTCCTCGGTGCGCTTGCCTGACGCGATCAGCCAGCGCTCCAGTGCGAGGGAGTGCTTACTCTCTTCGTAGCCCCAGTTTGCCTGGAAGAGTGTGCGGCCTTTAGACTTCCGAATGAGGGCCATGATCTTGCTGGTATAGTCGGGCAGAAACGACTCCACGGCGCAGAACGACTCGATAATAGAGACAACGAGTTCTGATGCGTTTCCTTCTGCGGCGGCCCAGGGAATATCAGTGTCCACGTTCCAGCGGCGCTTCTCTTCGGCGTTCTGGAAGTAGCGCAGGTAGTGCTGGTAGAAAGTCTCCTCCATCTGGCACTGAACGCTGGCGCTCTTAAGAGGCGTCACGGGCTCATCGGGCCAGTGGGCACGGCCTTTCTCACAGTAGGCGGCAATCTGCTGTTCCTCGCTTAAGGAATCGTTATCCGGCAGGGGATCGTAGTTAGGGACTTCGCTCATGGTATTACTCTGAGCGTATCGTACCCTTGAGGTCAATGCTAGGCATGGGTCAAAAGTCCTGAATTTATTGCCCTGCTGCCCTGCCCCTTCTCCCCAAACCTGGGAGGAGGGCTATATTTGGTACAATGCAGGCTATGCGAATGATTGGCATGGCGGCACTGGTGGCACTGGCAGCCCCAGTGCAGGCTCAGACTCCTTCTGTATCTCTGAACTTTAGTGTGGCCGCAGATCAGCTCGCCGTGGCCGCACCCGAGGCGAAGGCGGCGGCGATGGAGGGCTGGCAGCAGCCCTTTGCAGCGTGGGCAGGGCTGGAGAACCCTGCCAGTGGTCAGGCATCCCGTGCCGACTCCACGGTCTGGGTGGCTCGCAGTGGGGCGCACCTGGGACTTGCGGTTACCAACCCGAGCACCACCGAGAATGCCATGGTTGCCGTCAGTTTGAAACTCAAGCGCGGTGCATGGCGCATTGAGTTTGCTGCAGGGAGTGCCGACGGAACTGTGCGGGCATGGAAGGCAGGCGGGACGTTTCTTGCCAAGCCGGGCATGGTCACCAAGACGATCTTTGTTAAAGCGGGGGAGACGCTCTTTGTTCGTGCGATTGAGACCTTAGCGGAGGCCGATACTTCTTGCCGTGCTGCTCAGGCGCTACTGCCTGGCAAACTTGTCTCGACACGCGCTCGGATTGGCGAGGCGCAGGAGTTTTGTGGGCGGGGCAAGCCGGAAAAAGTGATTGAGAAGATCCACGAGGCTCTTTCTGATCTCACGGGACAGTCGGGAGCGGCTATTGGTCGGCTCCGAACCGCCCTCTCCGAGGTGAGCGCTGCCGTTCTGAATCTCCGTCTTCAAGCTAAGGCCGAGGGGGCGGGCACCAAAATTTTATTAGTCAATGGCGAGAGCCGCGCCTTGCCCGGAGGACGGTTTCTTTTGGGAAGCGGCGCAAAGTCTTTTGGCAAGCTCCCTCTTAGGACGGTGGCCTCAGCAGTGCTCCCAGGCAGTGGGGAAGCGCTTGTTCAGTATGCACTCGGCGATGGAACCGCGACACTTTCCGCACGGGTTGGCCCTGGCACCGAGCTTCCGCTGATTCTCGCCCGGCAACTTACGGCAGTCGTGGCTGCAGTACCTAAACCCACTCCAACACCTGCCCCTATGAAACCGACTCCAAAGCCGACGGCTAAGCCCCCCGTAAAGATGGGGCCGAAGCCTGCACCGATCAAGTCCGCGACCGTATTTGTGACTCCTATGCCCAAAGTAACTTACCCTATAACCAAGACCGTTGAGGTGGCTGATACCTACCATGGTGTCATCGTGTCCGATCCCTACCGCTGGCTGGAAGACGCCAACTCCGATGAGACCGCTGCCTGGGTGACGGCTCAGAACGAGGTAACGGGAGCCTATCTCAAGCCCATGCCCGCGCGAGCTGCCGTTCAGAAGCGCCTGACGGAGCTCTGGGACTACGAGCGCTATGGAATCCCGAGCCGTTATGGGAATCGCTACTTCTTTGCCCGCAACGATGGGCTCCAGAACCAGGCCGTGCAGTACGTCGCCGATAGCCTAGATGCTGAGCCCCGCGTTTTGATTGATCCCAACACGCTCTCAACCGATGGTACCGTGGCATTAGGGGGCATGAGCCTCTCCGAGGATGGCAGTAAGCTGGCCTACTCCATTGCCCGCTCTGGCTCCGACTGGCAGGAGTGGCATGTCCGCGATGTCGCAACAGGGCAGGATCTCCCTGACAAGATCGAGTGGAGCAAGTTCAGCGGTGCCTCGTGGCTCAAGGATGGCTCTGGATTCTATTACAGTCGCTACGCTACGCCGGAGCTGGGAACCGCGCTACAAGAGGCCAACTACAACCATAAGCTCTACTTTCACCGACTGGGAACACCCCAGAGCGCCGATGAGCTAGTCTACGAGCGCACGGATCACCCCGACTGGAACCTGGGGGGCATGGTCAGCGAAGATGGTCAGTGGCTGGTGATCTATGCCAACAAGGGCACCGAGCGCCGTAACTATCTCTTCGTCAAGAGCCTGCTTGAGTTGAATGCACCGGTTCGTGATCTTTTGGTTACAGGAGATGCGTCCTACAACGTAGTCGGCAACGACGGCAAGATTTTCTATGTCATCACCGACCAGAGTGCCCCGCTCAAGAAACTCGTCGCGGTGGACAGTAGCAACACGCGTCCGGCAGCGTGGCGCACCGTGATCCCGGAGAGCAAGGACACCCTCCAGTGGGCCAATCTTTTTGGGCAGAAGCTGGTTGTCGGGTACCTAAAAGATGCCCGATCCCAGGTACGGCTGCATAGCCTCACGGGTGAGCTTTTGCGTGACGTGGCTCTGCCCGGGATCGGAACCGCCAGTGGCTTTGATGGCAAGCGCGAGCACACCGAGACTTTTTTTGCCTTCTCCAGCTACACCAGCCCGACCACAATCTACCACTACAATATCGACGAGGGGGTTAGCACGGTCTTCAAGGCTCCGAAAGTTGCTTTTGACTCACGCCAGTTTGAGACAAAGCAGGTCTTTGCGACCAGTAAAGATGGCACCAAAGTCCCGATGTTCCTTACCTACAAAAAGGGGCTGGAGCTGAGTGGCAAGAACCCCGTTTATCTCTACGGCTATGGTGGCTTTAATATCCCTCTGACTCCTGGCTTCTCGGTTGCGATGCTTCCTTGGTTGGAGCAAGGCGGTGTCTATGCTGTGGCGAACCTACGCGGTGGCGGTGAGTACGGCAAGGAGTGGTACGAGGCCGGAACCAAGCTACGCAAGCAAAATGTCTTCGACGACTTTATTGGGTGCGCTGAGTGGCTTATCGCGCAAAAGTACACCAGCCCCTCTAAGCTTGCTATTGCCGGTGGCAGTAATGGAGGGCTCTTGGTCGGCGCGTGCATGACCCAGCGGCCTGAGCTCTTTGGCGTGGCGCTCCCTGCTGTGGGAGTCTTAGACATGCTCCGCTTTGACAAGTTCACGATTGGTTGGGCTTGGAAGAGCGACTACGGTGACCCGGCTAGTGAGGCGGATTTCAAGGCATTGATGGCCTACTCGCCCTACCACAACCTCAAGCCCGGCACACGCTACCCCGCGACTCTGGTGACAACATCGGATCATGATGACCGCGTCGTCCCGGCTCACTCCTTCAAGTTTGCTGCCCGGCTTCAGGCCGCGCAGAACCCGAGTGGCCCGCCCACGCTCATTCGGATTGAGACGAAAGCGGGCCACGGTGCAGGCAAGCCCAAGGGTAAGATAATCGAGGAGCAGGCCGATACCTGGGCCTTTGTGATGCGGGCGCTGGGGATGGCCGGAAGCTAGGCCGACTCTGCTCGGATTTTCTCCAGCGCAACTTTCTGCTCCGCCCCGAGCTTGGCGAGAGAGGCCTTCCACTCGGCTTTGTAGGGCTTGAGAGCCTCGATCAGCACCTCGGCCATGGCGACATTGCGAAACCACTTGTTGTCCGACGGCACGACGTACCACGGGGCGTTCTCCATCGAGCAGCGCTCCAGGACATCGTCGTAGGCCGCGCTGTAGTCGTCCCAGAAGCTACGCTCCGTCCAGTCACTGGGGTTGAGCTTCCAGGACTTCTCGGAGTTGGCCTCGCGGTCTAAAAGCCGCTTCTCTTGCTCGTCTTTGCTGACATGCAGGAAAAATTTCACGACAATCACGTTGTTATCTGTTAAGAGATTCTCAAAGTTATTGATATCTTCGTAGCGCTTCTCCCAGACCTCTTTTGGCGCGAGGTTGTGTACCCGCACGACCAGGATATCCTCGTAGTGGCTCCGGTTGAAGAAGACCACCTCGCCCTTGCCAGGCGTTTGTTTGTGGATGCGCCAGAGAAAGTCATGGGCACGCTCCTCAGGAGTGGGCACTTTAAACGCCGCCACCCGTGTTCCGCCCGGATTCATCGCGCCTGCCACGCTCTTAATCGCGCCGTCTTTTCCTGAGGCATCGCGGCCTTGGAGCACCACAAGCAGCGCATGGGTTCCTGCGGCCGAGAGCAGCTCCTGGAGCTTTCCTAGCTCAATGGCTTGCTTGGCAAAGCGCGTCAGCGCCTGCGCCTCGGTCATGTCTCCGTCAAGTTTAGTGGGGATCGTGGTAAAGCTTACCTTACCGGGGTTGTCGAATTTCTCGCATAGCATGGGGGGATTATACCAACCCCGTCACTGCATGGACGATCAGGCCAGATTCCCCGTTGGTGCTGTCAATCGTTACCTGGCCGCCACCCAGGATCGTGAGGCTACGCAGACCGGGTGCAACGGTGCGTACACTCGGGTCGGAGAGCGCGGAAGCGTCCGTTGCGGTGGAGAGATTCACGCCGTAGACCAGCGCCGTCTCTTTGCCGTTCACGTTTACCCTGCCCACTTTCGTCCCACGTTCGGCCTTGTGCGTGGCCGCGACGATCAGCCGTAGCTCTGTGGTGCCGGGCAGCTCCAGGGGGAGTGAGAGCGGCGCGGGCTCGGTGAGTTTTCCGGCAAGCAACATCGAGGAAAGGCGGTAGAGAACGCCATCGCTCAGGCGTGCCTCGCGTGCCTTGCCGGGGAACTGTACCAGGATCCCGGCGCGAGGCTTGATGGGCTGGCCACTTTTATCGCTCCAGAGGCGCGTGAAGACCTCGCCTGCATCCCACTTGGGCTTCGTTGCGCCGCCGTTCCAGAAGTGCTCTGCCGCCAGCACCATCGCCACAAACTGTCGCCGTTCCGGGCCATCCAGAACCTCGGCTTTCGACTCGTAGCCACACCACGTTGTCTGCAAGCCGCCCCACGCGCCGACGTCGGCAGCGGCTTTCGAGAAATTGGCGACGTTGCCCGGATTGAACCACGTGCAGGCCACAACCCGTGAGAAACCCGCGTCATGGAGCTTCTTGAGCGACGGAAACTTGTCGTGCGCTCCGTACTGCCAGTCAAACATCACCACGTCTTTAGGAAGCCCGTCGCGGAGCATTTTTGCATCGGCAACGCTTGGAGCCGTGCCAAAACACGGCACCACTTCTGAGGGATGGAGCGCCATGTCGGCCCACATCCACATCTCTTTGCCGCGCCGCTTGTGAAACGCCTGCCAGTGCCGGGCATTGCTCACAAATAAATCCGCAAATGTCCGGGGGGCCGAGCGAAACGGGAAGCGCCCGCGCATCGTCACTTCGTCGAGCCCCGCATGGAATGCGGGGGCACCAAAGAGATCATCCGCCTCCGCGATGAGCTTCTCCAGATAGCCCACCGCGGCGGGGTTGGAGATATTCACGGCGTAGGGAAGCTCGGGATCCTCGGCAAACATTCGGTTCTGCGGCTTGTTGAAAAGCCACTCCATGTGCCCGTAGCTCTGCACCAGCGGCGTCATCGTGATCCCATGCACCTTGGCAAACGCCACTTGCTCTCGGATTGCTGCTTTCGTGCCGCCCCAGCTTGGGGCCACCGATGGATCACTCTCCCACTTGAGCTGCTCGCACTGGATCACCAGGTGGTTGAGCTTAAAGGGCGAGAAGAGGCGCGCAATCAGCTTTTTCTGAAACGGGAGCGCGTTCTGCCCATGAAACAGATGCACCCCCCGAAAGCCCAGCGTCGGCCAGTCTTCAATTTCAACAGAATGGATTAAATCGTTCTTGCCATTGTTTTCTATTAACTGTAAGAGTGTCTGGGCTGCCCAGAGCGTTCCCGCTTCGTCGTTGCCGGTAAGCTGGATGCGGTCTTTGCGGACGGAGATTGTGTAGGACTCTGGCTTCCCTCCTCCTGGAATCCCTCCTCCCCCCGGCCCCCTCCTCCCAACCCTGGGAGGCAGGGCTGAGAGGAGGGGGAGAGTGTTCTTGAGGAGCGCAATCGCACGCTCCGCGCCGGGGCCAATGACTTCGATCTTGGTCTTGTTGGTCAGGCGCACGGGCGGGCCGGTGACCATGAGCTTCTTGGGCGTAGGAATTACCAGCGGCGTCTGTGCCACCTGCGGCACAAACGCATCATGACGACTCTGGCTTCCCCCTCCTCTCAGGATTGGGAGGAGGGGGCCGGGGGGAGGAGGGGAACCCACCGTTACCGTAAATACCGCCGCCTGCTCGCCGCCTTCAAAGCGCACCACTCGGGCGGGGGAGCCCAGACCTAGCCAGAAGGTCGGGGCGGCTTGTGCCCACTCGAACGCCTCGGTGCGGGCATCGAAGCAGACGGGTTTTTCGTTCGTTCCTGTGCCGTGCCAGCCAAAGACGACTTGTCCGAGCTTAGTCTCAAACGCGAGCTTCGTAAATGGCGGCCCGATGCGCCGCGCCTCCTGCGAGCCCGTCAGAGGAGTGATCGGAATTTTGGCGAGGCGCGTGTCGCCGCTGACAGACGCACCTTCCAGTAAATTCGCGTTCACGTAGCCCGCCGCCCACTCGATCTCGGCGGGAATATCTTGCTTCAGGCGGTAGCGCAGGGTTGTGGTAACAGAAGTCTTCGTGACCAGCCACTCAAACGCCACAGCAGCGCTCTCGTTTTCGGCGCTCGCCTCTGCTAGCCAGCTCTCCCCAATCTTGCGCCAAGCCGTCTCGCTCCAGCGTGCCGTGGTCGGATTAAAGAGCACCCCGCTCCAGCCCGCTTTCACCAGATAGAGCGTCGAGCGGCGGATCACCGGCACGCCGTCGAGGGTAATGCTGAGGCCACTGGCAGGCGTCCAGGTCACGGTAAGACGACCGATAGAGAGAGGGCTCATAGGTGCACCAGCTTAATCGTGATCGTGCGCTCTGAGCCAGCACCCGTGATGGCAAACGCGGTGTCTTTGAAGCGCGGCGGGCCGATGCGGATCTTAGGGTCGCGGGAGAAGCCGAAGCCCTCTTTGGGAATCCCGAAGGCTTTCGCATCCAGCTTCGCATTGCCATTTTCATCATGGAAGAGCGTGACGGCGTAGCTGCCCGGCGCGAGCTTGGGGATTGTAAAGTGTGCGGTTTTCTCGGGCGAAATCACGCACTGTCCGCTGGCAACGGCTTTCTCGCCTTTGTCGGGGAAGCCCTCTGGGCCGGAGAAGAGCGAGTAGACCATCTGGCCTTTTGTGCTTCGCATCCCCGATACCTCAACCGTGAGCGTCGTTTCTTGTGGCTTCTCGCCCTCGGCTAATGCAATAGGGTAGCGCTGCTTCACCCAAATAAGCGCCTTTTCACGGAACGCCGGAGCCGCATTGAGTACCAGTGCTTTTGTGTCTGCCCCTTCCATGCGCAGGGGCCAGGCAACTCCGGGATCGAACTTCTCCGGTAGCATGAGTTTTAGGGCCAGCTCCTCGCCGCTGAGCTCCACAAGACGGGTTCCGTTTTGCATGAGATTATTTTACCTCCTACCCGGAAGAACGAGTCTTCCGGCTTAAGAGGGCTACGGGCACCTCCGTGCCCAATAGACTCTCTTGGCTGCGAAGGCAGCCGTCGCCCTCTTAAGCC
>NZ_JANNYP010000846.1:0-4774 GCF_031410135.1 Armatimonas sp.
TCAAAAACTCGTGGGCGTGGAGCACACCGACCCAATCAAAGAGATTATTGCGTAGGCGAAGTGTCTCATGAAACACTTCACCCTACTTGATCCCGATGCCACGGAAGCCCCAGATTGGGAGGTTCTTCTTCAGGCGGCGGACTCCTACAACGGCTACGAGCGCTTGCGTGCCGTGCGCTGGCTGGAAGAAGCTCAGACGGGAGAGGAGCTTAAGCCACTCCTGAAGCGGGCAAACGACTGGGTGCCCCAAGTGCGTCACGCAGCCCAGAGTGCGCTTATCGCTCGCCTCACCCCGGAGTACGCCTACCGTCTTGCCTGCGTCCTCCCCGAGATTGAGAACCTCCAGCGTCTGGGACGCGACAGCCACGCAGGGTTTATTGGTAGGGTTCATGCGCTGCTTATTTCCCTCGAAGGGGAATCAGGCCTGCTCCATGCCTGCCACCACGGGCCATCACCCGCGCGAGAGCACTGCCGACTGCTGGCACTCCGTCGCCTTCCTGGCACACATGGGGCACACTGGTTAGAGGAATCGCTCAACGACGCCGATTGGCTGCGACGACTAGCGGCACGCCATGCACGTACGGAGGCCACGGAAGCGCAGTTGGTCCGCTGGACACGCGAGCAGAGTATCCGCCCTCCCGCAAGCATTGCACAAGAGCTTCTCTATGGGCTCGTCGAGCGCTTCCCAGAGGCCGCGCCGCCGGTGTTGGACACACTTTTGCTCTCCCGCTACACCGCGCTTCGCCAGACCGCACAGTTCTACTCAAAGGCGCATCGCAACATCTCGGACTACTACCAGGCATACTTCCCAGAGCCCCTCGCGCTTCTGGGATGGACCGAGAGTGGCGGCGATTTAGAGATATTAGAGCCCTTCCTGACCGATGCGAACCCAAAACTCCGAAGGGCTGCCCTCCACGCGGTGGCCCAGCGCGATCCTGAGCGCTTCAAGCCACAGCTTCTGGCTGCCCTCGCCGACTCTACAATCGGGGCAAGCCGTCCGGTTGTGGCTGCGCTTCGTAGAGTACTCCTCAGCAGCGATGAACCGATCCTCCAGACAGCACGATTCGGCGCAGCCCCCTACCAACGGCGGCGACTGATCGGTCTACTCACAGCACTGCCCCACTGGAGTATCCCTGCTGCCTTACTGGAGTTCACCCCCCTCGAAGACGAAGCAGTACATGAGCTAGAGCGCTGGCTGAATCAGCAGGTATTTACACGTCCCACGACGGCTCAGTTTACTCGCTTACAAACCTGCCTTCCCCAGTGTCCTGAGGCGCAACGGGCTAAGCTCGGTCAAGCGCTGGCCTATGTTGAGC
Source organism: Armatimonas sp. (assembly GCF_031410135.1). Taxonomy (GTDB): domain Bacteria; phylum Armatimonadota; class Armatimonadia; order Armatimonadales; family Armatimonadaceae; genus Armatimonas. The sequence continues at coordinate 1,317 of NZ_JANNYP010000846.1, forward strand.
GCTTCGTTTTGTAGGCAGCTAGCGCTTAATCAGCGTGACGATCCCGATCACCAGAAGAAAGGCAGCAAAGAGCCGCTGTAGGGTCTTGGGGTTGGCGTGGCGTGCGAAGCGCTGACCTATGCTCATGGCAACTAGGGTCACGGCCAGAAACGCTCCCGCCATTCCCCAAGCGATGTGAACTTTGCCGATATAGCCCGTCAGAGCGGCGGCGGCATTGCCCGCGATAATCCAGACCGAGGTCGCCGAGGCTCTTTTTAAAGAGAGCTTCCCCACGACAGTGAGGGCAGGAACGATCATAAAGCCACCGCCCACCCCGACCAACCCCGTGAGCAGCCCGGCACCAAGGCCTATGAGTGGTGTGAGCCAGGCGGGAGCGGTCTTTTGTGACGACTCCTGAGCCGATGCAGTGGATCGGAGATACATGGCTTCGGCGGCAGCCAGAACAACCGCGCCAAAGAGGAGCTTGAGGGCTAGCTCCGGCACATGCTTTGAGAGCAGTGCCCCACCCCAGGAGCCCACGAGCCCGCTGAGTACGAACGGAAGCGCGACCTTGAAGTCGGGTTTTGCTTCCTCAGGGTTGTTTTTGCAGCGCCGGAGCGTGAGCAGCCCTCCGATCAGCGCCGCCGTTCCCACCACCAAGAGGCTTGTTGCGCTGGCTTCGCGGTGGGGCAGGTGCGCGGCATAGGAAAACGCGGGCACGGCCAAGATCGCGCCGCCCGCCCCCAGCGTCCCGAGGGCCAGCCCGGTCGCAATCGCAAACCCCGCGAGCGCAAGGCCCATTTCTAGTGTCATGCGCGGAGTCCCCCAATGGCGCGTTCGAGGTCGTCGTCGTTGGTGTAGGCATGCGGTGAGAAGCGCACCCAGCCACAGCGAACGGCTGCCCAGATATTTTCTTGCTCCAGCACCGCCAAAATCTCCTCGTTACTTTTTGTGGGATGACGAAACGGGACGATCCCACTGTGGCCGTCCGTGGGGCAGACTTCTAGGCCCAACGCACGGAGGCGTGTGCGAAGCGCTTGGGCATGGTGGCGAACAGCTCTCTCTATCTCCGCCATTCCCACGGCTTCAAGGAGAGCCAGCGAGGCATCGAGCGCAGCTGTGGCCAGAATCGCAGGGCTTCCTTCCTCGAAGCGATCCGCCCGAGGCCGCGCATCCTCAAAGCGCAGCCGGTCCCAGACAAAGGGGTTGTTCACCCAGTTCCACCCGACATTGGTAGGAAGCAGCTCGCTCAGACGCTCGGGCTTGATGTAGAGTGGACCGATACCTGCGGGAGCAAGCAGCCACTTGTGACAGCCGCCAGCGGCAATATCGGCCCCACAGGCACTCAGATCACACTCCAGCGCCCCAAGCCCCTGAATTACATCCACCACAAACCAGATATTTCGCGCCTTGCAGAACGCTCCGAGCTTCGTCAAGTCCATGCGCTGCCCGGTTCCCCACTGTACCCAGCTCACGGCCAGCACGCGGGTCTTCGCGTCGCAAGCCGCAATCAGCGCATCTTCGGAGAGCAGGTCATGCGGGGGCAGACAGGCGACGATCCGTGTCTCGACGCCGCGCACGGCCTGTGCCTGCCAGGGATAGACCACCGAGGGGTACTCGCACGCGCCCACGACGACGTTCTCTCCAGGCAGAAACGGAATCGCCTGGGCCGCAATCGCGAGGCCGTGGCTCGTGTTACGCACCAGCCCCACACCGGCGGCCTCGACATTCATCATTCGCGCCAAGCGCTCACGCAGGCGCTCCTGGCGCGTGAGGTGCGCCCGAAACGCCCCCATGCCATCACCGTGGCCCAGCTCGATAAGTGCCTGGCTGACTGCCGTGGAGACAGCCGTCGGAGTCGGCCCCATTCCCGCGTGGTTCAGGTGCACCCCGTTCTGGGTACTGGGAAACTGCGCCCGAAGCTCTTCAAGCGTCATAGTGCATCGCCCGTTTCTTCACTAAACCGAAAACGCTGCTCTTTCCAGGGATCGCCCAGCATGTGGTAGCCGCCTTTTTCCCAGTAGCCCGGCGCGTCTTCGGCCTTAAACTCAATCGCGCAGACCCACTTGGCCGACTTCCAGGCATAGAGCTTCGGAACTACCAGCCGTAGCGGGCCACCGTGCTCGTTGCTGAGCGGCTCACCGTCGTGGCTCCAGGCAACCAGACAGTCGTCATGCGAAAAATACTCCAGTGGCAGGTTCGTGCTCCAAGTCGCCGAGCCGCCGCGAAAGAACGTCACTTCGTCGCGTCCGTAGACCATCACGTACTTTGCGGTGGGTTTAAGCCGCACCTGGGCCAGTAACGTCTGCGTGCTAATCCCTTCCCAAAGATTGCCCAGCCGCGACCAGCGCGTGACGCAGTGCATGTCCGCCGCGACAGATGTTTTAGGGAGATTTTGCAGCTCTGCCCAAGTGAGCAAGACCGGCGCCTCGACCTCACCGTAGAGTTCCAGTGTCACGTCTTCAGGCACAATCGGCTTGGGGTGAATCCCCGTATCCAGCACCGGCCACTTCTTCGTGCGGCTCTGGCTCGGGGGAATGCGCTGGGCGCGATGCATATCGGGAGAGACACATACGCCCTCGGAAAAATCCTCTGGGCCGGGAGGTGTCTCCCCCTGAAGCTTTATCTCAGGGGAAAGTTCCATATCCCCTATGATACCTGGTTACTCAGGCACTAGACACCAGGCTCTACGGCCTCGATACCGGGTTTATAGCCCTCGTAAACAAAGACCGGGATACTCAAGCTTCCTAGGTGCCTCTCTATCAGGGGCTTCACATCAGCCCATTCAAGACCCCCCACCCCTGTTGCCAGACGAGGCAGCGCAAGACTGGTCAGTTTCTCGGTCTCCACCAGCTTAGCCAGCTCACGTAGAGTGTGGTTGACATACTCAAGATGGGCTTTCCCAGGATGCCCATGGCTACGCTCAGGCGCAGGTTCCTGGGTAAATAGGCTCACAATTCGTACCCCACCCACTCCACTCCAGATCCACAGGTTCCCCGACTTGGGGTGGTACGTTTTGTAGTAATGTCGCAGGTCGTTATACATCCCCGGCCATTGCTCACGAAGCGCGAGGGCAAGCCCAGACTTACAGTCATCGTTGGGGGCAACTCCATGGGCAAGTGCCGCCGCTTTTGTCTTGAGAATGTCGCCTTCCACAAAATAGATCATCATTTCCTCCACCTACGATTTTAAGGCGTTACTGAGAAAAGAGAATCCACACTTCAGCAGATTTAGAAAGCGGCCAACGATTTGCAAACGATACTACGTTAGTATGAAGAAGTCAAGGAGAAACACACAAACCCACTTTCCCTCTGGTCTGTCAAGTACTCTCCCCTGCCCTATCCTGAAAATACCGGCTCCAGCCCTCCCTCTTGAGGCATTGCTTTAGGCGAGAGTTGAACTTCGTAGCCCAAATGACCCAGCCGACTTACCAAAGTTTGAACCGTCTTCAGGGGCTGACGCTTGTCAAAGTAATCGCC
>NZ_JANNYP010000847.1:0-2081 GCF_031410135.1 Armatimonas sp.
GCCATGTACGGGGTTCTCATTGAATCATGAAAATGCCCGAGGATCGCCGCCCGATAGCTGCTATTTACAGTATAGGATAACGTATATTGGTATGATGATTCGAGACAATGCTAGTAGAATGGCCTGGCCCCCACCCAGCTCTTCTTACTCCTATTCGGGTTTAGCGGAGAACACAATTTGGGGTATTCAAGAGAGCCTCTACAAAGACAATGGTCGAATGTTGATCTTTCTCGGTGGCGGATTTCTTCTGCTCACCTTCTACCGCTGGCTCTGCTTACCCCGAGAAAACTAATCCGCTGGAGTGGGGTTTACCCTGCTTGTCGCATCAGCAGGCTCATTCATGCGCCTGGACAGGTAAAATGCGTCCATGAAACTTTGCGTTACCGACAATGGCCGCTTTCTTCAGTGGGACGACCAGACCCCCTTTTTCTACCTCGCTGACACGGCTTGGGAGCTGTTTCATCGGCTGACACTCGACGAGGCCAAGCACTACTTGGAGGTGCGTGCCGAGCAGGGCTTCACGGTAATCCAGGCGGTTCTGTTGGCGGAGTTCGAGGGGCTGACGGAGCCCAATCAAAACGGCGATCTACCGCTGCATGACCTCGATCCGGCCAAGCCCAATGAGAAGTACTTCGCGCATGTGGACGCTGTGCTGGACTATGCGGACTCGCTCGGCCTGATGGTGGGCCTGCTGCCGACGTGGGGCGATAAAGTAGTGAAGGCGTGGGGCGTTGGGCCGGTGATCTTTAACCCAACTAATGCCTACGCCTACGGCAAGTGGCTGGGGCTGCGCTATCTCCACCGCGAGAATGTGATTTGGATCAACGGCGGGGATCGCAAGCCAACCACCGAGGAAGAGAAAGAGACGTTTGTAAAGCTCGGTCAGGGGCTGCGCGACTCTGACCCAAACCATCTTATTACCTTCCATCCGCAAGGCGGCTGTCACTCCAGCGACGACTTTCACACCGAAGACTGGCTGGACTTCAACCAGATTCAGTCGGGCCACGGAGCGCGGCGAATTGACAACGCAGCGATGGTGGACAAGGACTACGCTCTCACGCCGGTCAAGCCCACTCTTGATGCGGAGCCGTGCTACGAGAACCACCCGATCAACTGGAAGCCCGACACCAGCCGCTTTAGAGACGACGATGTGCGTAGCGCACTCTGGCGCTCGGTACTGGCGGGAGCGTGCGGCGTGACCTACGGCTGTCAGGATGTCTGGCAGTTCTTCGACTCTAGCCGCCACCCCGCGATTGCCTATGCCGACACCCACTGGGCCGAGGCGCTACACTTCTCCGGCGCGTGGCAGGTGCGGCACTTGCGCTCGCTGATCGAGGAGCGCGACTTCACCACGGGCGTCCCTGCTCAGGAGCGCATTCTCACCGAAGACACCGGCGTGCGGTGCCTGGTTGGCGAGGGCTGGCTTCTCTGCTACCTCCCCGAAGGCGGCGAGCTCGATCTGGCGGTAGACGAGCTTGGCTTCGACACCGCTGCCGTGAGCTGGTACGACCCGCGCACGGGGATCGCGGTCGACGATGAGGAGGTGGACTGCGATGGCACTATCAATGTCGCCCCGCCTACCTCGGGCCGTCACAACGACTGGGTGCTTTGCCTCGAAGCCACCGAGCTCGCCGATGACGATGAGGACTAAGCAGTGGCTTACCCAGAAACTAAAAGAGGAGCCCGGGCTAGCCCTTAGTCTGGGCTACCTCTGCCTGACTCTGATCGGCCTCACGTATCAGTGGGAGCTCCTGCGCCGCTTTGGTGTGAATCGCGGACGGATACATTCCCCGGAGCTTGCTCCGCGTCCGAATGGAATGTTGAGCGAACGTGAATGGTTGTTTTGCTCTTGAGCAGCCTACGCCTTCCGGGTCGCGTCAGGCTGTTCTCTGGCCTCCGGCGAAGCCGGATTCGGGTAGATACCTGCATTGAGTTATTGTCGACTATGAACTATAAGACTCATGGTTCGCTCATTTTTTGAGGGGTTTAGCAAATTTGAGGTAACCTCGTTTCATGACCGAAACGCTCACTCTTATCACGGAACGGGTAGATGACATCCCCGTATTATTCGAGCAGATGCA
>NZ_JANNYP010000848.1:0-1043 GCF_031410135.1 Armatimonas sp.
GCCTTCGGGTCAATTCCCGCGAAGGGCTCATCTAACAGCAGAAACGCCGGGTTGGCCGCCAGTGCGCGCGCAATCTCCACACGCCGCCGCTCACCGCCGGAGAGCTCCGCGCCACGGGCACTGGCACGGTGGGTCACTTTCAGATCCTCCATAAGCTGATCCGCCTTGGCGCTGCGATCTTTGCGCGGGCATCCGGTCATCTCCAGCACGAGCATCACGTTCTCGCGGACGGTGAGCTTGCGAAAGACACTGGCCTCTTGCGCCAGATAGCCGATCCCACGCCGCGCTCGCTGGTACATGGGCATCTTGGTGACGTCTTTGCCATCCAAGAGCACTTTCCCGCTATCGGGGCGGATCAGCCCGACGATCATGTAGAACGTCGTGGACTTTCCCGCGCCATTGGGGCCAAGTAGGCCGACAATCTCGCCCTGCTCAAAGTTCAGCGAGACGCCATCTACCACACGGCGCTTCCGGTACACCTTGGCGAGCTCTTTTACCTCAATCCGGCGCGTTACATCGCTCATGACTTCTTTTTCTTCTCGGACTCGTCCTTGATGTTGCCCGTGGTACTTCCCGCACCAAGATGAAGCGTCGGCGGCTTATTCTCCGCATCGTCGGGATCACCCAGATCAATCCAGCCACTCTCGACAGATGTCTCTGTTTCCAGAGCACCATAGCTCCACAGGTGTGCGTTACCAGAGAAATCAATCCGCCCGGTTCCTGGTTTTGCTCCGGCTTTGAAGACCGCTTGGTCGCAGCGCACTTTTATTGTCTGTTTATTTCCCTCCAGATCGAGCTGGTCTAAGAGAATGTTCACATTGGTGGTCAAGGTCGCGCCACTGACAAAGGCTTTTTTCCCCTTGACATTCACATTGACAGCAACAGCGACAATCTTTTTAGCACTTAGCTCACGCTGTCGCGACTTGAGCTTTGCTTTTTTGAGCGCTTCGCCGCCCGCTTCCTGAGAGACCATCGAGACGGGCGCTGCACTTCCCAGAAGCGTTGCGGTCACTTTCCCACTTGGGGTTGGCAGGGCAATCTCA
>NZ_JANNYP010000849.1:0-1196 GCF_031410135.1 Armatimonas sp.
CCTCCCGAGATGTGGCGCTAAGCATCAGGTAAATTTAACCCATTCCCACGTAACGTGCGCTACAATCGGGGCATGATAAACAAACGGACGCTGGCTCTGAGTGGAGCCTTGATTCTCGGGACAAGTGCGGTCTTAGTGGCGCGGCAAAGGCTAGAGGTTCTCAAGGGGGGCTCGCTGAAGCTGGTGGCGACGGGCTGGACGATCTCTCCGGCGGGCAAAGAGCATGTGAAGATTGGGGACACGCTTCTCTCGTCGGCGCTACGACCCGATGGACAGCTCCTCGCCGTGAGCAATGGCGGCGGTGCAGCACACGGGGTGAGCCTGATTGATCCAGCGACCGGGATGCTCAAGCAGCAGGTGAAGTTTGGCCGGACGCATGCGGGGCTGGCATGGTCACCGGATGGCACGACTCTCTATATCTGCGGCGGAAACTCGGGGCTGATTCAGGTGCTCACCAAGCAGGCCGACGGGAGCTACGCGCCGGGTGCGCCGCTGACGGTGCTGGATACCAAGCCTGCGGCGGCAGCTGCAAAGAAAACCAAGCGCCAGAGCGGAGTCTACTTGAGTGGCCTTGCACTCTCGCCCAGTGGCAAGCGCCTCTACGCCGCGGATCTCGCCAGCGATACCCTTGTCGCACTGAGCACCGATGGCAGCGAGAAAATCGATCGGGAGCTGGAGGACGGGGCAAAGCCAGGGGCGCTGAAGCTGACCACGGACGGCAAGTACGTGCTCTGTGCACTCTGGGGCAAGGCGCAGGTGCTCGTGTTAGATGCGGCGACTCTGGAGACGAAGCGAACACTCACGGTCGGGGCGCACCCCAACGACCTGCTGCTGGCCTCCGACGGGCGGCTCTTTGTCTCCTGTGGCAACGAGGACGCGGTCTATGTCTTTGATTTCGCCAATTTAGATGTCTCGGCCTCGATCCGCGACGAGGACTCGCCCCAGCTCGAAAAGATTGTGACGCGCCTGCCGCAACAGAGCTCGCCGGGTGCCACGCCCTCGTCGCTGGCGCTCTCGCCCGATGAGAAGACGCTCTATGTCGCCTGCTCGGATATCAACGCCGTGGCCGTGATCGCCACCGAGCGCCGGGGCGGGAGTAAAGTCAGTGGGTTTATCCCCACCGCGCACTACCCGACCACAGTGACGGTCTCTAGCGATGGCAAGAAGCTCTTTATTGGCAGCAGTAAGGGAGTCGG
>NZ_JANNYP010000850.1:0-8348 GCF_031410135.1 Armatimonas sp.
AACGGGAACAAACTCGGCTTTATGGGACATGTTCTGCTTGGGATTCTCCCTGCATTGAGAGAGCAGACCTAAAAATGAAGATGCCACAAGTGGGGTACAAAGTGGCATGAAGGGCCCTTCAACCAAAATGAGTCACACCCAAATCAATTGCCATTTTGTTTTCCAAATAAGATTCTATATTGTCATCTGGTATTTTTGAAATTCTATATTTTTCATACTTAGAATAACAATTAATATGATTGCTTAAAAGTTTTGGTGTCGGGAAATCATTAGGATGATAATAGGATTTATAGTTTTTTGGATATAAGAAATTGAAATCTTTATATGATCTCAGAGTTAATATTGATTGTTCTTCGTCAATATCTGTTCTGAGGCCATCAATCCATTTTGTGACAACTTTACCGTTTATATGTATAGACGCTGATCCTATTTCCCAAACAGTATCCCTGCTCTCATTAACTAGTAGTGCAGTGAATTGAAGAAGATTGCCAATTGTATCAATCTTGCCAATTTTTAAGATTAGGTAGCCATAATCCGTCGCGATCATGATTTTTCTGGAAAACTCCTCTTGGAGTGGTTGAGGGACATCTTTTATACTTATGGAGTCTATTTTAGTGAAGCCATTTATCCCCTCGGTTGCAACAATGTTCCATTGTAGGAATTTCCTCAAACTAAGCAGCCAGCCAAATTCTTGTTTTTGAAGTACTGAGTACGGTAGCCTTAAAGCATCAAGTGTAAAGTAGCTATCCATGATCAAATAATTGGACTCTGACTCCCCCTTCTCCCACCCGAAGGGCTTGTTATTGGGAGAAGGGGGCCGGGGGGATGAGGGCAACCTACCCCCACGAGTAGCCCAGCTTGGCCAGCGGGAGTGTCCGTACGCGCTCGCCGGTGGCGGAGAAGATGGCGTTGGCGATGGCGGGTAGGATTGGGGGAAGCGCGGGTTCGCCCAAGCCGGTGGGGGGATTGTTGGACTTATGGAAGTGGATGTCAATCTCGCGTGGGGCCTGGTTCAGGCGCACCATCGGATGCTCCGAGTAGTTCTCCTGCACGACGCGGCCTTTAGCAAGCGTGATCTCCTGCGCCATGAGCTGGCTCATGCCATCAATCACCGAGCCGCAGACCTGGCCCTCCGCCCCCGATGGGTTGACAATCGTGTGGCCAACATCCCCGACCACCCAGACCTTCTCGACTTTTATCTCTTTTTTGGCACTCACTTTGATCTGGGCGACCTCGGCGAAGTAGCCTCGGTGGCTGAAGTAGAACGCGACTCCCATGCCCGTGCCCTTCGGCAAGGTCTTCTTGCCCCAGCCCGAGCGCTCGGCCACGAGGTTGAGAACCATGCGCATGCGCTCGATGTCCATCCCACGCTGGTTTGCGGGCAGGGCTTCGAGCGCGGCGAGCTGCTCCAGACGAAACGCGACCGGGTCTTTCCCGGCGGCGTGCGCTAGCTCGTCGGTGAGGCACTGGAAGATAAACGCATGGGTGTTGCTACCCGGCGCTCGCAAGGCTCCCGTGCGCACGGCCAGCGGAACCATGGAGTGGCCCAGCGCGTAGTTCGGGATCGTGCGGCAGGGGAACTCGCCCGGCCCGACCCCGCCGCTGTCCACAAAGCGCCCACTCTCACCGTAGCCCACAAAGTGATCGTGTAGGGCGATAGTTTTTCCGCTGGCATCCAGCCCGATCTTGAAGTGGTGCCAGCCACCGGGTCGGTAGAAGTCATGCGCGAAGTCGTCCTCCCGGCTCCAGAGAAGCTTCACGGGTGTTCCTGCGAGTTCTTTGGCGACCCAGGCCGCGTCTACCACCATGTCGTTGTAGATGCGTCGCCCAAAGCCGCCCCCTGCACGCAGCAGGTGCATCGTGACATCACCCGGTGCGACTCCGACGGCCCGCGCCGCGCCGCTGATGCCAGGGCTAGGAATCTGGCTCGTGCTCCAGAGCTCCAGCTTGCCGTCTTTGAAGCAGGCGGTGCAGTTCTGTGGTTCCAGCGGGGCATGGGCAATGAGCGGGTACTCGTAGCGCGCCTCAATCACCTTGGCGGCTTTTGCCAGCTCCGCCTCCGGGTCGCCCACTTTTCCGATGGTACTGGCTGGTGCCTGCCCGAGAAGCTCGGCAGCTTTCTTAGCCTGATCGCTCGTGTTGTAGCCCGCCCACTTGCCTTCGTCCCAGACCACTTCCAGCTTCTTGCGCGCGGTCTGCGCCTGCCACCAGGTCTGCGCCACGATTACCACGCCCGACTCCAGCCCGATCTGCGGGTTGCCTGGCACGACCAGAACTTTCTTGACACCGGGGAGCTTGGCGACCGCCTCGGTGTTGGCGCTGACCACTTTCCCACCCAGCACCGGGGTCTTGTGGAACGCGGCATAGAGCATCCCTGGCAGGTTCACGTCCATCCCGAAGATCGGCTTGCCTGTCACGATACTGGGCACGTCTACGCCGCCAGTAGCTTTTCCAATAATCTTGTAGCTGGCCGGGTCTTTGAGCTTGATGGTTGCCGGATCGGGCACAGGCATCGCAAGCGCTTTTGCGGCGAGCTGGCCGTAGGCGAGCTTGCGATTGGTCGCGCTATGAATGACCTCGCCTGAGGCGGTGTGGCAGTCACTTAGGGCGGCTCCCCACTCTTGAGCGGCGGCGGCGACCAGCATCATCCGTGCGGCGGCTCCCACCCGGCGGAGTGGCTCCCAGGCACTGGGTGTCCCCCCGCTTCCCCCGGTGAACTGCCCACCGTAGCGCGGGTCCACATCGGCCTGCTCAACCCTGACCGACTTCCAGTCGATGTCCAGCTCCTCGGCGATGAGCATCGGCAGCGTTGTGCGCATTCCCTGTCCGATCTCGGGTGCCCGGTTGATGAGTGTCACACTGCCATCAGCGGCGATCTTGATAAAGGCGCTGGGCTCCAGACCCGCGGGACGGGGCGTCTGTGCCTGAGCGGGCGTCTCGGAGTCGGAGTAGAGGCCAAGAGCGAACCCGCCGCCAATCAGTGCGGTGGCTTTGAAAAAGTCTCGTCGGTTCATTTCTTGCCTCCGGTCTTGGGCTTGGTGGTCGGTTTTGCAGTGGTCTTAGCCGTGGGCTTAATCACAGGCAGTGGTGTCATTGAGGCGGCGCGGTGGACGGCCTTGCGGATGGACATGTGCGTCCCGCAGCGGCAGAGGTTGCCACTGAGCGCGTCGTCAATGTCGGCGTCCGTGGGGCGGGGCTTCTTTGCCAGCAACGCCGCCGCCGAGAGAATCTGCCCGGCCTGGCAGTAGCCACACTGTGGGACGTCCACTTCCTGCCACGCGACCTGAAGCGGGTGCTTTCCATCAGGAGAGAGCCCCTCAATTGTAACGACTTTCTTACCCGCCGTATCGGCGATTGTCATCTGGCAGGAGCGAATCGCCTCGCCATTGACATGCACCGTGCACGCGCCGCAGCTTCCAATGCCGCAACCATACTTGGTGCCAAAGAGGTGCATAATATCGCGCAACACCCAGAGCAGCGGGGTATCGGCATCGGCGTCCACTGTGGCGGGTCGCCCATTGACCGTGAGTTTATAAGCCATAATGGACCAATTATACCTGAGAGACCGCCCCGTGAACGGGGCGTCGAGTGGCACTTCGTGCCGCAAAGCCCGTGCCGGGCTACCGAATCGCTTCCCCAGCCCGGCACGGGCTTTGCAGTCGCAGGCTACCCAGACGCCTCCTTCCAGGGGGCGGTCTAAGAGGTATAATGCAACAACCACGATGAAATTCCTCTCCCTAGGTTCTCTTCTCGCGCCGCCGCTCTTGCTCCTGGGAGCGCTTGCTGTGCCTGCTTCCAGCCAAAACGAAGGTGTCTTTGAGGCAAAAGTGCGTCCGACCCTGCTGGCACGCTGCGTCGCCTGTCATGGCCCGAATCAGCAGCTGGGTAACCTGCGGCTGGATAAGTCGATCTCACCCGCGCAGGCAAAACAAATTATTGCCACGGTGAGCTACACAGGGACGATTAAGATGCCACCCTCGGGGAAGCTGCCCGAGGCGGAGCGAGCCGTGCTGACGAGCTGGGCCACAGCGGGGGCACCCTGGCCGAGTGCGACAAAAACGCCGCCCAAGCCCAAGGGGCCATTCTGGGCGTTTGTGCCGCCGAAGACTCCCGCGCTCCCGAAGGTCAAGGCCCGCTGGTGGGCGCAGAACCCACTGGACACGTTTGTGCTGGCGAAGCTGGAAGAGAAGGGGCTCAAACCCGCGCCGCCTGCGGATCGCCGGACGCTGATCCGTCGCGCGACGTTTGACCTGACGGGCCTGCCCCCGACCCCCAAAGAGATAGATGCGTTTCTGACCGATACGCAGCCGGGGGCGTTTGCTCGCGTGGTGGATAGGTTGCTGGCCTCCCCGACGTATGGGGAGCGCTGGGGACGGCACTGGCTGGATGTTGCCCGCTACGCAGACTCCAACGGCGTGGACGAGAACCTGGTCTATCCCAACGCTTGGCGCTACCGGGACTGGGTCATCAATGCCGTCAATGCCGATAAGCCCATCAATCGCTTCTTTCAGGAGCAGCTCGCGGGCGACTTAATCCCCGGCGCGGGCGACAACGGGATTATCGCCACGGGCTATCTCGCCCTTGGCCCCAAGATGCTCGCGGAGGACGATCCGGTCAAGCAGGAGCTGGATATTATTGATGAGCAGGTGGACACGCTAGGCAAGACGTTTATCGGCCTGACGGTAGGGTGCGCTCGTTGTCATGACCACAAGTTCGACCCGATCCCCGCCCGCGACTACTACGCCCTCGCCGGAATCTTTAAGTCCACGAAGACCATGCTCAACTTTAAGAACATGGCCGACTGGAACGAGCGCCCACTGGCTCCCAAAGAGGATCAGGATAAGCTCGCCGCCATCGAGGCGCAGATCAAGACCCGGCGCGAGGAAGCGACGAAAAAGCGCGAGGCGGCGGAAAAAGTTTTGCTAGCGCAGGTGCGCCCGCAGACCGCCGCCTATGAGAAAGCGGCTCGTCAGCTCCTCGCCACCCAGAAAGCCGCCGTCACGCTCACGGCGACGATCCCCACACCCGATGGCGCTGCGCCCACAGGCGCGATTCTGCGCGAGGCTGAGGACTTCACCAGCGGCAATGTCAACAAAGACAAGGGCGGGTTTGGCAAAGAGATCGGCGTGCTGGTCAACGCGGAGAAGTACCCCAACCGCACGGAGTACGAGGTTTCGGTGCCCACTGCCGGGCCATATCAGCTCGACCTGCGCTACGCCTCCGGCGACCCCCGAGCCTGCCGTATCTATGTGAACGGCACATTAGTGGCATCCAGCGCCGCTGGGAAAGTGACCGGGGGCTTCTATCCGCAGCACCAGCAGTGGTTTGCCGAAGGCGTCTTTGCGCTCAAAGAAGGTGCAAATCGCATCAAATTAGAGCGCGATAGCTACTTCCCGCATCTAGACAAGCTACTCCTCATCGCCCGCCCCGATGCCCCGCTCACCCAGAGCCTCGAAAACATCGCCGCCGCGTCCAGCCTGATCCCCGAGCTGGTCGCGGAGCTGACGGAGCGCCTCAAAAATGGCTTGGAAGTTCGCCTGGAGCTTCCCGACAAGCCGGATCGGCTCTTCCCCAAAGAGGTTCAAGCGGAGCTCAAGCGCCTGGATGACGAGCGTACGGCACTGGAGAAATCCCGCCCCGACCTGCCGCGCGCCATGGCCGTGAGTGAGGGAACCCCGACCAACCTCAAAGTCCATCTGCGCGGCAACTACCTGACGCTGGGCGAGGAGTGCGTCCGCCGCTTCCCCACCGCGATCTCAGGCGAGAACCAACCTGCCCTGCCGATGAACAGTAGCGGGCGCTTGGAGCTGTCCCAGTGGCTCACCGACGCGAAGAACCCGCTCACCGCGCGGGTCTTTGTCAATCGGGTCTGGCGCTGGCGCTTTGGGCGTGGAATCGTCGGCTCCGTGGATAACTTCGGGGCGCTGGGCGACTTGCCCACCCACCCCGAGCTGCTCGACTGGCTAGCGACGACTTTCGTGAAAGACGATGGCTGGAGCCTGAAGAAGCTCCACAAGCGCCTGATGCTCACTAATACCTACCAGATGAGCGGGAAGTTTGACGCGAAAGCCGCCGCGCTCGACCCCGACAATCACTTCCTCTGGCGCTACCCTCGGCACCGCTTGGAGGCCGAGGCGATCCGCGATAGCATCCTGGCTGTCGCCGGGACGCTGGACAAGACCATGGGCGGCACGCTGCTTACCTTCCGGCCCCGCCAGTACGTCACCAGCACCGCCAACGCCGACCCGGTCAAGTACGACAGCCGCCGCCGCGCCGTGTACTTGCCCGTGGTGCGTAGCGCCCTGTACGATGTCTACACGGCCTTTGACTTTGGTGACCCGACCGTGATGAACGGCGACCGCCCCAGCACCACGGTCGCACCACAAGCGCTGTTTATGCTCAATAGTAGCGTCGTGCTCAGTGCCACCAAGGCCCAGTCCGAGGCGCTGCTCAAACAGACTGACCTCGACGATGCCGAGCGGGTGCGCCAGCTCTACCTGACCTGCTACGGACGCCCGGCCACGCTCGCCGAGGTGCTTCGGTCTTTCGACTTTCTCGCTCGTTTCGAGACTGCCTACGCCAAAGCGCCCAACCCGCGCCTCAGCGCCTGGCAGAGCCTCTGCAAATCTCTTATCGCCGCCAATGAGTTTCTCTATGTGGACTAATCACGAACAGTCACGTCGCCAGCTTCTGAAAAGTAGCGCTATTGGCTTTGGCAACCTGGCCCTCCTGAGCCTGCTGGATCAAGAGGCAAAGGCCAGCTCAAAAGACACGAGTCGCAATCCGCTCTTGCCCAAAGCGCCGCAGTTCCCCGCGAAGGCCAAGCGGGTAATCTTTGTGTTTTTGCACGGGGGGCCGAGCCAAGTGGACACGTTCGATCCCAAGCCCTTGCTCACCCGCGACCACGGCAAGCCCTTTCCCGGCACGATCCCGCGCATCGTCTCCAGCCCCACGGGGAATCTGCTCAAGAGCCCGTGGGAGTTCAAGCGCTACGGACAGAGCGGGATCGAGGTGAGTAGCCTCTTTCCGCACCTGGGAGGCTGCGTGGATGATTTGTGCTTTATCCACTCCATGCACGCGTCGAACTCCCGCCATGGCGGCGCACTTCTAGAGATGCACACGGGTAGCGATACTTTCGTGCGCCCGAGCATGGGCTCGTGGATCACCTACGGCCTCGGCACGGAGAACCAGAACCTCCCCGGCTTTCTGACAATCTGCCCCACGCTCACCCATGGCGGCGTCGGCAACTGGAGCTCGGCGTTCTTGCCCGCATGGACCCAGGGCACGCCCATTGGCAACGCGAGCATTGATGCGGGCCAGGCCAAGATCCCGTTTATTCAGAACACGGAAACCCCGAGTGAGGCGCAGAAGCTGGAGCTAGAGCTCTTAGGGCAGCTCGGACGCGAGCAGCTCGCGCACTCCGGCCCCGACCCGGCGATGGAGGGGCGACTGAGCTCCTTTGAGCTTGCCTTCAAGATGCAGCTTGCCGCGCCCGAGCTCCAAGAGATCGCGGGCGAGTCCGAGGCGACCAAAAAACTCTACGGCCTCGACGATCCCAAGACGCGCAACTTTGGGCACCAGTGTCTCCTTGCCCGGCGCTTCTCCGAGAAGGGCGTGCGCTTTGTGCAGGTGACACACTCTTACAAGTGGGACCAGCACGGGGACCTCCGAAAAGACCACACGAGCAACGCCGCCGAAGTCGACAAGCCGATTGCAGGGCTTTTGAAAGATCTGAAGTCACGGGGCCTGCTTAAAGACACGCTGGTAGTGATCGGCGGGGAGTTTGGGCGCACGCCCGTGGCCCAGGGCGACGATGGTCGTGACCACAACCCGCACGGCTTCACGATGGTGCTGGCAGGAGGCGGCGTGAAGAGTGGCTTCCGCTACGGCGAGACCGACGACTACGGCTTCTACTCGGTCAAAGACAAGTGCCATGTCCATGACTTGCACGCGACGATCCTGCACCTGCTGGGCATGGATCACAAGAAGCTCACCTACTTCTACGGAGGCCGCAACTACCGCCTCACCGATGTGCACGGCGAGATAGCCAAGGGAATTATCGCCTAAGCCCTCTCCCAATGGCTAGGGAACTGCCAGGAAATGTCGCTGTATTAGGGAGCATGGGAAACACAACGACAGTCGCTCTGGTAACGGGCGCGAACAAGGGCATTGGTCTGGAGACCGTACGGCAGCTCGCCGCGCAGGGCATCACGGTTTATTTGGGCTCGCGGGATCTTACCAAGGGCGAGGCGGCGGCCAAGACGCTCACCGGCGATGTGCGGGTCATCTCGCTCGATGTCACCGATAGTGCAAGTATCGCTGCCGCTGTGGCAACCGTAGAGAAAGAG
>NZ_JANNYP010000851.1:0-1503 GCF_031410135.1 Armatimonas sp.
CGGCGATGACCGGGCCGATTTCACGAGCAACACTCAGTGCGACAGTCGCTCCAACGAACGTGGTGACTCCGTATGCACCCAAGAACTGGCTCAAATAGAGTGACAGCACCGCTCCGGAGAAAATACTCGTCATCACGACAATCGGAACGGAAGAGACCCCGACAAACGCCTTCTGGTTAAGCGTTTCCGCGAATTCAAACTTGTGCAGAAGTCGGCGAAATGAGTCGCCGACCAGGGTGGAGCACTCGCCCACAAACGTGAGGAAGCTGAGAACTGGATCACCGATCAATTCCAGAAAACGCATTCTTACCTCGTCATTCTACGCGGTGTAAGAATTGCCAGGCGACTTGCCGACAATCTTTGTAGGACTCCTTGTGTGCGAGGAGGGCTTTGAGACGAACGCATGAATGTACTTATCGGGGTAGTAGTGGTGGTCGCGTCGGTCATGGTCGGATACATCATGCACCACGGTCAGATCGCGGTGTTGATTCAGATCAACGAATTCATCATCCTTGGTGGTGCCGGTTTAGGATCGTTCATCGCCGCCAATGGAATCGGCGGACTCAAAACCACCATTGCCGCCGTCATGGGTTTGCTCAAACCAGACCCCTTCACCAAAGATGCCTATCTTGATCTGCTGAAGATGATGTACCAACTCTTCAATGTCGCGCGAAAAGAAGGATTGCTCGGACTCGAAAAGCATGTCGAGACTCCGGAAGAAAGTGAGATCATAAAAGCCTTTCCCTCGTTCCTTGCTCACCACCATGCCGTACACTTTTTTGCCGATACGATGAAGGTTGTTCTTACTGGCTCGGTCGGTCCGCACGACCTTAGCGAGATGATGGAAATAGACCTTGAGATCGCGCACAAAGAAGCGTCTGCTCCAGCTACTGGGATCCAAACGGTGGGAGATGCCATGCCGGGTTTCGGAATCGTTGCTGCTGTTTTGGGCGTTATCATCACGATGGGAAAAATCGGTGGAGACCCGGCAGAAATTGGTAAGTCGGTTGCCGCCGCTCTTGTCGGTACGTTCCTTGGAATTCTGTTGGCGTACGGAATCTTTGCTCCGCTTTCGGCCGCAATGACCACCCGTCTGAACAGTGAGGGCCAATACATGAACTGCATTCGATTTGCACTGTTGAGCTTTGCCCGGGGCGAATCTCCGATCACATGTATCGAGTTCGCGCGCAGAAATATTGAGCCAGCCGTTCGCCCCGGCTTCACAGAAATGGAAACTAAGGTTAAGGAGAAGGCGGCGTAATGGCAGACAATCAAGTCATTATCGTCAAGAAGAAGGCCGCCCATGGTCACGCCCATCACGGCGGTTCGTGGAAGGTTGCCTATGCTGACTTCGTCACCGCTATGATGGCGTTCTTCATGGTCATGTGGATCATGGGTTTGTCTGAAGACAACAAGAACATCATTCAGGGCTACTTCAACGACCCAATGGGTTTTAACAAGTCTGTTCCCAGAAGCTCATCGATCATCGATTTGAAGATGAAG
>NZ_JANNYP010000852.1:0-7675 GCF_031410135.1 Armatimonas sp.
ATCGCGCTCGATGGGGCTGGTCGTAGACGAGTACGGCAACACCGTCGGGCTGCTCACCCTGCACGACCTTCTGGAAGCACTCGTGGGAGAGATTGGAACGGATGGAGCGAAGAAGCAAGATCTCTCCGCCGTCAAGCGCGAAGATGGCTCTTGGCTGCTCGATGGGATGCTTCCTGTAGATGAGTTCGTCCATGTGCTTGAGCTGAGGGAAGAGCCTGAAGATAGCCGTGACTACGCCACGCTGGGTGGGTTTGTCATGTCGCGCATGGAGCGAATCCCGGGGCCTAGCGATCATTTTGAGTGGTCTGATTATCGTTTCGAGGTTCTGGATATGGACGGCCATCGGGTGGATAAAGTCCTAGTGGTGTCGCTTTCCAAACCCTCTACGACTTAGATATCTTGCTCACTTAAACAACCGTTTGTTTGACTATGGGTAGATGGGGAAGGGGCGGAAAACGCTCCAAAAAACGAGATGGCGCGAGCGGTCTATGCCTCCTCGCACAGACTACTCACGCCATCGAAATCGCTGTCGTTCGTCAGGCTTTGACGAGGTCGCTCCAGCTCGCGACAACATCAATTACATCAGCCCACTGCTCGATCAGTTCACTTGGTGCTGCCTCGATAACCGCTAGAGTTTCCCCATTGGGATCACCCAGCCGATGTCGCCCATAAATCAGAAGGATTCGCCGCATTCCATCGACGATTCCTATTGCTCGACCCTCGGCCAGGCCTTCTTCTCGCAATATCTGCTCCAGTGCTAAAGCGAGAGGGTCAGACATGAGTGATTACGATACAGACATCGGCACTAGTTCGGCCCAAGTCTCAACCTGATCCAATGCCTCCGCCCACTTCTCAATCGTAAGAGCCGAGGCCAGCTCAACCTTGGCGATGGTTGCCGCATCGGGCTCACCCAGGCGGCGCGAAGCCATCTTCAAGAAGAGACGGCGTTCGCCCACCGCAACACCTTGAGCCACACCTTGAATCACGCCCTGAGCGATGCCTTCCTCGCGACCATCGGCGAGGATCTTCTGATATGTCATGGATTCTTTCATCTGTGCTGCTACTTTCTCCAATAGTTTACCGGCAATTTCGGGTGCGTACCGCAATCCCGCCAAGAGGTAGGTCGAGGTCCACAGCTTGCGGATGCTCTCAGGTGCGACCTCTGTACTCAGACGCTCTGCCACTTGCTGGACTACCTCTTCGGGGCTGGTGCCGGCAAGGTCTCCGAGCAGAGCCAGGGGAAGTGTTGCCAGGCCGCCGCGGAGTACCTGAGCCACGGGTAGTTTCCAGAGCCGGATCACGCCGAACTCGAAGCCGAGGTAACGGGTTCCGTTGGGACGGAGGCGCTCGACGATCCCTGTGAGAGCGGGGCTATCGGCTTCGGGTCTGAGTAGGATGACATAGCTCAGAACTGTGAGGCCGGTCTGCTCTCCCGCCAAGACGTTGTAGCGTAGCATCCGCCCCGGCACTGAGTATCCATCGTGCCCCGACTGAAACTCAATATGGACGAGGTAAGGCTTGGCAGAATTGACGCGGATGAGTCGGTCGGCTTCTGTGGAGACGGTTGCCAAGTCTGCGTCAACCAGTTCACAGGGTTCCGGTGGTAGTCCGAGGAGCGCGAGCCAGTCTTCTGGCTGGAATCGTACCAGCTCTTTGGTGGTCGCGTCGAAGGGAGTGGGCATGGCTGATTGTACCCGCCAGAGCGCCTTGGGGAGCTCTCACCCACAGGAGCGCTCCACGCCCAAGTGTCTCCCGAAAGGAACCTTCAGAGTGGATTCCGCCAAAGCGACGATAGGACAAGTGTCCAGGAAAACGCCGGGTCTACAATCTTCACATATGCATGCACAACCTTGAAGGCCACGGATGGCCCCCAATAATAGCCTGTTGCTTGATCCTCTTGGACAGCGACCCGATTCGTGAAAAGGCTCTGGGTGACTGGCAATATTCAATCAGAAAGAGTATAGTTGCTTCAAGCTAGCTCCACTCCCCTGGGCGCGCTGACACCTGGTTGGATGTCGAAACACGACATCACTCCTCTTGACCATTATGCCCTGCGATGCAGGCACCATCCATCTGTCTTGGAAGGGAGTTCCCAAGCGCATGACCTATGCGTCACGCGGACTTCCGAAAGGAGCAATGGAATGGCTCAGCACAAAGTGCAATTGCCTTATCGTAATCTCGGTCACCTCACGCTAGAGCGGCGGCAGTTTCTCTCGACGCTTGGCAGTGGCGTGCTACTACTAGCGGGCTGTGGTGGAGGCAGCGGAGGCGGAGGCGACACGCCGCTGCCCGCCATCCTGCAACCCAATGCCGTCCTGTTGCCCGCCGACGGTTCGGTCAGCGTCACCGGGCGCACCGCCACCCAGCTCACTTTGCACGGGAGCGTACCGCCACTCGCTCCCGGACAGGTGATCTTGAGCACCATGGCCGAGGGATTCCTCCTCAAAGTTGTCGGCACCACTCCCGATGGATCGGGCGGCGTGGTCGTTCAAACCGAGCCAGCCACTCTTGAGGATGCCTTCAAACAGGCGGACCTGCGCCTCAAAGTCGACTACGATCCCGCCACTTTCACGGACCTCACCCCCGACGATCCCGATGTGCAGTTCGTTCCCCCGGGACGTGGTCGTGGCCGAGCGGACGACACTTCCCGTGAGTTCAAGATCGTTCTCACAAAGCTGGTTCTGGCCGGAACCAAGGACAACGGGGTTACCTGTGAAGGCTCGGTCACCTTCAAGTTCAATATAGATTGCCAGATCCTCATCCGCGAGGGCGTGCTTGAGGCGTATCGCTACGTCCCCACAACACTTATCCGCGCCGACTTCAAGGTCGTTGTCGTGAAAAAGCTGGCGTCCAGTCCGGGGCGTGTCAAACTCAAGACGCTGGTCGGCCCCACGCTCTACATCGTCGCGCTATTTGGTGGCATCCCCGTCTCGATTCCCTATGTTCCGGTACTCGATATCTTCTTCAACCGCGAAGGAAAGATCGAGTTCGGCTTCGAGATTCCTCGAATCGCCCTGACGTTCCAGTCGGGTTTCACCTACACGCCCGCGCGAGGTGTGGAACCCGTTACCAGCCACAAAGTCGAAATGACCGCGTTGCAGTTCAACCAGATAAGTGCCTTCAAGTGCGCTGTCGGGCCGGGGGCGGATCTGTCCCTTCGCCTGCTGGGCCTGGCGGGACCGTTCCTCAAGTGCGACGGCTACGCGGATATCGAACTCAAGCGTCAGTCAGCTCCCCCTGGCAACAGTGTCAAGGCGGGTCTGGGAATCAAAGCCACCGTCGGAAGCGCTGTGGTGGTTAAGGATACGACATTCCTCACGCGGGAGTTTCCCGACCTGATCGAAGTGCGCCAGAACCTTTTCGACAAATTCTATCCCGATACCACCGGTGTCAACGTCGGCGTTCAGTAAAGGAAACACACCATGGATTCTCCCTACTTGCCCGGCGATGGCGCGAAAGCGCTGACACGGCGGCGATTTTTAATGCTCTCGGGCGGCGGTGCGCTCGCGGCACCGATGCTCCTTACCGGCTGCGGCGGGGGCAACAACGCGGCGAGCGCCGTGCCTGCTGGCCGAGGCGGCGTCCTGCAATTCACGATTGTCTGGCCGGAATCATCCCGCCTGATCCCGTCGCGCACCGCGAGTGTCAAGCTCCTTTTCTATGTCTATGGCGACAACGGCCCGATCTATGACCGCCTTTACAAGGAGCAAGTCGTCGAGCGCTTCACGGGTCCCGGCTCCACTAACACCGTGATGGTTACACTGAGCGCACTCCCATTCGGCCCGGCGCGATTCGTGGTCTCAGCGCATCCGTCAGCGGGCGGGCTAGGAATCGCGCAGGCACGGGGCACGGCGGACTTGGTTCTGAGGCAAGATGCTGTCAACAACGTGTCCGTGACTCTTGCAAGCACGATCAGCCGAGTGCGTTTTAACCGAAACAATCCTCTCCCCGGTCGGGCCACCAGTCGTGCGGAAGACGAGACGATCTCGCTCCGGCTCAACGAGGTGCTGGACTTGGCAGCCAGCGCGGAGGACGCCGACGGTAACCTCGTGCTGACCGACCCGACAAAGTGGGTTTGGGAGAGCGCCAACGGGGCTGTTGTTTCGGTTACAGCCAACGGCGATACGGCGCAGCTACGCGCTGTTTCCAACGGCAGCACGACCCTCAAGGCAACTGAGAGTGAGTCCGGCAAAGCCTATCAAGTACCCGTGACCGTGCTCTCCGCAGGCAAAATCTGCTTCCAGGGTTTCACACAAGGTGCTCTTGATCGTATCTACATGATGAACGCGGATGGTACGGGACTGACCCAGGTCACCCCTGATGCTCCCTGGTTTGATCAAATGCCTGATTTAAGCCCCGATGGCCGTCGGATCACGTTTAGCTCCTCGAAATCGGGTGGCAACGACCTTTATGTGATGAACACGGATGGTAGCGGCGTCGTGAACCTTCCCCTTCCCTTCCTTGGTGAGCCCCGTAACCCGATCTGGAGCCCAGATGGACAAAAGATAGCATTCCATTCCTCAGGCGGGACGTATGATTTGCTGTATTTTAACGTGTCGCGACTCTACGTGATCAACGCCGATGGCACGGGCCTGACCCGCGTGACCGACCCAGCCACCGTCTTTGCCGAATATCCTACCTGGAGTCCCGATGGTAGCAAGCTCGCCTATCTGGACAGTGGCGACCGTCAAGGGCAACCCGCGAGGCCAGAAATGGCGGGAATCAATGTCATCAACGCGGACGGCTCTGGCTCCCCGCAAAAACTTGCCGCCTCCCAAGCCTATGATTATGGGCCTAACTGGAGCCCCGACGGTGCGAAGATTGCGTTTACACGAGGCGGGAACATCGGAGTCTATGACACCTGCGTGATGAATGCGGATGGATCGGGCACGGTCACCAACCTTACCAAGAGCACGCCGGAATCCATGCAACTCAGCTTTTCTCCCGTGTGGAGTCCCGATGGTCGCCAGATCGCGTTCGGAAATTACAGTGCCGGGGTGGATGGTTATTTCATTGATATCTTTAACGCCGACGGTACCGGACGAACTCGCGTGCTCTCCTCACTGACATCCGGTGTAGATATCAATGGCTGGCTGAGCTGGGCGTAATCGCAGGTACGCAAAGACCTTTGGACCTAGAAAAAAGTATATTGTTGAGAGAATATGACAAACAACGCCATGAAGGAACTTCCTTTTGCCAATTCTCCTGGTCGAATGCAATTGTTGAACGGCGAACAACTGCAGCTGGGTTATCGCCGCCAACAGAAACAAGCCAAGACCCCCTCAATGTTTTCAATAGCACCGAGACCTCTCGGAGCCAACCCCTTTTTTTGAGAATGCCTTAATCAGGCGATAGGAAGTCAATGAAGTTATTCAAAATAGTTGTTCTTAGCCTTGCACTGGCCCCCCTGGTAGCCGTGCCAAGAACCAGTCAGGCAATCCGGCAATCCGCGCAGGCAAGCTTACTGACAAAAGAAGACGTGCTCAGCTACCTCAGCACACGACTGGGGGATCGTCCCTTTCAGAATCCGAATCAGGAGGCGATTAAGAAAGAGCTTGTCGAGCTGGTAAAACGCCGTGGTGTTGACTTTCACTATCAGCCGCTGTCTGAGTTTTCCAAACAGCTCAGTAAAGTAGGCACCAGCTCCGAGATGAAGTTTGCCCTTGCGGACAATTACGGGCCACCTACGAAGCAAGTTTTCCTGATGGATACCTGGAGCATGGATGTTATTGGTGGGCGAGTGGGGGTCGTTATTAACAATCGGGCTTTCCAGCAAGGCGAGTCCGCCGCAAAAGGGGGCGAACTCACAATTCGTCTCAATGGTACTTACGTCTGGCAGTTGTATCAAAACGACCCTCCCGAGAAGCAAGTTAAGGGTGCCTGGCGTAAGGCCACGCCAAAAGAGATGCAGTACCAAGGGGGTGAGGGTATCGTGCTGACGGTCGCGAAAGGTGGTTGGGACTGGATTGTCTTCCAGGATAGAACCGTGCCCAGCGGAGAGAAAATCCGGGTCGCCGAGCTAACGAGCAGGAAGCTCCGCGAGTTCGGCTCTCGGGTCGGGCGCAGATAGACATTCCACCGTCGCTGAACCAAAACGGGGTAGGAGGGCTGGGGTAGCATTGTCTTCAACTTGCATGAGAAATCTACAGTTTTCGAGGTACTCCCTGGAGGGATGGTCGGGGAGTGAGCTTCGCCGCCCGCTCCCTGAGCCGGTGGATATCTGCAGTGAGAGAAACTCATCTACCTAATCTTCGTACCAAAAAACGTAAGAGGACTTGAGTTTGGTAATCTATCATCTCCGCTTGATTGGTAGCCCAAAAGGGCGGGGCACGGACAGATGAATCGGGGCACAAAACAAAAAAACGACCTCACTCCCGGTGGAGTAGATCGTTTTAATCCGTAGTTTCCTACGTGACTATGAGTATAGTATACGGCGAAAACGGCCCCTAGTGCCACAGAGAAGCCAGGGAGAGTAAAGATCAGGATCGACATGCTGATGATATGAACCGAGGCCAGGAGACCACTTAGCAGTGCATTCTGGCCGGTGACGGAAAGCTTACCTTGTTTCTCTCGTCTCAGTATTGTCTCACCGGAAACTCCCGAACTGGTGAGCTGTAAAGTAAACTTATCGGACGGCGGAAGGGAAGGTGGAAGTAGGGGCCAGAGAGAGGCAGAAAAGCAACGCAGTCAAGATATTAACCTTGGCTGATATACTGCGATATGCGGATCACACTAAAAATGGGGCTCGGGCTTGTTCTCTCTCCAGTCCTTTGTGTTTTTCTACTATCAGCACTAGGTGTCCGGAGTCAGACCACCTGGACAGGCGCAACCATCTCCCTCGCGCCCATCCTTTTTGGTGCACTCGCCTGGACACACCAGTCCCGTCTCCGCCGCGACTTTCGCACGCTAACACGCCAGCGCAACGCGCTCCTTGCCATTTTGGCGCTCCTCCTCTCCATTCCCCTCACCCGCTGGCCTCTATGGTTGATTATTTACGGCACGAGCAACCAACTCGACTTGCTCGCCTCCGACATGCTGAAACAACGACAGAAAGAGTTTGATGAAACTGCGAAACAGATGGAGGGTAGCCTCTGTGGGAACTGGATTAATTATTTTGATCGCTACGCAGACAGCCCAAATCGTTGGCTCGGCTTTATATATGTGTGTCGAGTTCGGGTTGATAACTCCCATGATGAAGAAATTAGTGTGTACTATACTCTCGCTTCACAAATCAGAATTGTTCGAACTATCCAATCGAACCAGCGCTACTGGACGATAGAGGAGTAACGAGCTGTACCACTCCCGCATCTTCCGCACTTAGCGAATTGAGCCTAGGATTGACCTTTTCTTGCCCTAGCGAAAAACCCGCTCACAGATAAGAGCCATCCCCCTCTACAGAGATCGGCTTCCAAAGGTTGGCAAAAAAGAAGAGTTTTCTGCCAGTCCCCTCACGTCTCGGTGTCTTCCTGTCGGCCTAGCCAGCGCCCCAGGAGGAAGAGGAGAGTGGCGAAAGTCATGCAGACGGCAGCAGCGAGGAAGTTCGCAAAGGATAGGTTAAGTTTCCACCGAGGCACCCAGGCGTTAGGCTCGTTGTAGAGGAAAAGCACTCCA
Organism: Armatimonas sp.; assembly: GCF_031410135.1. GTDB lineage: Bacteria > Armatimonadota > Armatimonadia > Armatimonadales > Armatimonadaceae > Armatimonas. Next base: position 7,612 of record NZ_JANNYP010000852.1, read on the forward strand.
AAAATAACTGTAGAAACAGACGCCCCCCACAAAAGCCATGAAGTCAAACCACGGAAGCGCAGGA
>NZ_JANNYP010000853.1:0-4329 GCF_031410135.1 Armatimonas sp.
GCACCCTCGCTCGCGACGAAGCCGAAGGGGCTTATGGGTACGCCTCGTGACACGTGCATTTACGTTTCTCTTTCGTGAGGCACTGATCAACCAGCGGCGGCATGGCCTGATGACCGTGGCGGCCATCACGACCATTGGAGTGGCGCTTACTCTGGTCGGATCGTTCTATCTCACGTTCTCCCAGCTCCGCACCATGAGCCGGCGCACGGTAGACGCCTTCGAGATGCGTGTCTTCTGTCGGCCTGAGATCACCACGGAGCGGCTGAAAGAGACTGAGGTAAAGCTGCGCGCCCTGCCGGGCGTGGCTGAGGTCAGCTATCGCTCGCGGGACGATGCCTTCGCCGATGCGGCAAAGAGCCTCCCCATTGACACGGTCGGTCTCCCCAACCTCATGCCCGACACGTTCGTGATAAAGCTCCGCAGTGCCGAGCAGACCGCCGTCATCGCGAGTGCCATTCGGAGCTGGCAGGGGGATGTCGAGAACGTGGATGTGCCAGAGGAGGAGCTAAAAGTGGTTCTCCGGCTGGCGGACTTTATCCGAAACCTGGGGCTACTGGGCGGAGCGCTCTTGCTCTTTGGTGCCCTCGTGGTGGTCGTCAACACCATCCGCCTCTCGGTATTTTCCCGTCGCCGCGAGATCCAGATCATGAAGATCGTCGGTGCCACCCCCGGCTTTATCCGCCTGCCCATGCTGATCGAGGGGCTGATTCACGGAGTTGTCGGAGGGCTCCTGGCAGCTCTGGCACTGATTGCCTTGCTTCGCTATACGGACACTCTAACCGTCGCGATTCCCTTGCTGGCGAGCTATCTGGAGCCCGTCAACCTCCCTCTTCTGGCGATCTCTCTCGTTTCCGGTGGAGGTTTCCTAGGGGCAACGGGAGCCTGGCTCAGTCTCTCTCGGTACCTGCGCTAAAGCGCTCCGCCCAGTCGAGCATCTCCCACAGGACATGGAGCACGCTCTCACGTGCCCGGTAGCCGTGGCTCTCGTGGGGCAGCAGGGTGAGGCGTGCCGTCGCTCCGTGTGCTTGAAGGGCTTGGTAAAAACGCTCAGACTGAATCGTGTGTGTCCCCGGATTGTTGTCTGCCTGACCATGGATTAGAAGAAGGGGGTCTTTGATCTTATCGGCGTGGGTGAAAGGCGAGAGCTTGTGGTAGATCTCGGGCGCTTCCCAGTAGCTCCGGCGCTCACTCTGGAAGCCAAACGGGGTGAGGGTGCGGTTGTAGGCACCGGAGCGGGCGATCCCCGCGCGAAAGAGTCCGGGGGCGTAGGCAAGGAGATTGGCGGTCATGAACGCGCCGTAGCTATGTCCCCCCACCATCACGCGCTTCGGGTCGGCGATCCCGCGCTTCGTGAGGGTGTTGATGGCCGCTGTCGCCGCGCCGACAAGCTGCTCAGCAAACGTATCGTTCATGGTCTCGGGATCACCCACAATCGGCATGGCGGCATCCATCAGCACTGCCCAGCCGCGCAGGAGAAACCAAAGGGGACTGGTTCCCATGAGCCGAGTGAAGGTCTTGTCGGAGCCACGGACTTGCCCTGCCGTCGCCGCGTCGCTGTACTCTTCCGGGTAGGCCCAGAGCAGAAGCGGCAGGTTGGGCTGGGAGTCCGGTGCGATTCCGGGGGGCAGATAGAGCATTCCCGAGAGCGGAACCCCATCGGCCCTTTCGTAGCGCACTAGCTCTTTGTGAAGCCCCGTGACTCCCGGGTGCGGGTCGGTGTAGTGGGTCAACGCCCTCCTCCCCCCAGCCCCCTCCTCCCAATCCTGGGAGGCAGGATTGGGAGAGGGGGAGTCCAAAAGGGGGGGCTCCTCAAGCTCCCCTCCTCTCCCCTCCTCCCAGGATTGGGAGGAGGGGCCGGGGGAGGAGGGAAAACGGGAGGAGGGGGAGCTTATGTAAAAGTTGGTCGGCTCCGTGCGGCTCTGGCGGCTGGTGAGAAGCTCGTCGCCGATAAAGGCGAGGAACGTCTCAAAGTGCGTGTCGCCGCACTGGAAGACTCGCTCTTTCTCACCGGTACTCAGGTCGAAGGCATCCAGAAACGGACGGTCACCCTCGGGCGTTGCACCACGACCTGCCAGAAAAACACGGCCCTCGCGCGTGTCCATGACCCGCTCGCCCGTGGGCTTTTGGGTCGTGATAAAGCTCCCCGGATTGCCGTAGGCATCGTTGACGGAGAGATCAAAGAGTGTCTTGCGTGCCTCCCAGCTTCCCCACGTAAAGTAATACGTCGTCCGCCAGCGCCGGTCACGGTCGTACTCGGTGACAATGGCGGCGTGCGGGTCATCCGGCCAGTCCCAACCGGCAAACCGATGCGTCAAACGGAAGCTTTCCACCTCCCCCCGCTCGTTCCTCGCGACCCGGGTACCCTCTGGGTGCGGCTTCGCGAAGGGGGTAAGGCTCAGCGTCATTACTTTGTCGCGGTGCTCGACTTTGGCGAGGGGATTGCCACCGTCGAGCGCCTCGACCCAGTGGATCGTGGCGGGGAGATTGGGCTGCCACTGTGCGCCTCGTGGGCCAGTCGGGACACCCTGCTGCGGGACTTCATCGCTGATCGGGAGCTCCGCAATCGTGTGGACAAGCTGGCCCGTCGCTCGCTCCCAGACCTCGGTGCGGCGGGCGAAGAGCTGGTAGGGGACGCGGTAGGAAAATGGTGGGACGAGGCGCGTGACCAGAACAAATTCCCCGCTCGGCGAGGGGCGTGCGCTGGTGGCCAAGACGGGGGGACCAACGTGCGTGAGAGTCTGGGAGAGAATATCGAAGGTCGCCAGCTGAACCGTGGCCAGGTAGGTAAAGAGTGCCTCGTCGTAGGGGCTGGTGAGCAAGTCCTGATAGGTCGCCGCGCGGGTCTGCTTGCCACTGGCCTCCTGGACAATCGGGCCGTCGGGTGCGGTAGGGCGTGTCGGGGCGGCTCCTAAATCCGCGACGAGTGTCAGAAAGAGGGTCTGGTTGTCTATCCACTGGATCGGAGCCGCCAGCATGTCCGAGAGCGAGATTTCTGGCAGAATCTGGGCGGTTGCCGTTGCAACCTCACCGAGTGCTAGAGAGAGCTCCCCGCCCGGATTCTCGACAAAGAAGGCAAAGTACTTTCCGTCATCACTCCAGACCGGCCCACCGGGAATCGCCTCGGCAGGCAGTCCCATCACAGGGCGCTCGCTGCCGTCGGACGTACTCAAAAGCGTCAGGTTGCTATACCGAGTCAGCCGCTGCGTCCCTGGGCGTGTCACATCAAAGCGAACCCCCGCCAGCTTTTCATAGGGCCGTGCAAGATCCGCGATGGGCGGGTACGCCTCGTAGCCAAGCAGCAACAAGTGCGACCGATCTGGGGAGAGCGATGACAGAGGAGTCAGAGGCGCATCGAGCAGGGCAACGAGGTCATCGCCGGGCGTTTGGTAGGGCATAGGAGGGATTCTACCCGACTTTGACGAATGAAAAAGCCATCAGAGCCTTTTCCACGAATCGCTGTACCGCCCGTTGGAAACCAGGGTCTACAATCGCCTTCTGCTGCAAAGCCCGTTCTGGACAGGGGAACCAATTCGGTGGCCCGGAACGGGCTTTGCGGCGCTTTTCGGTCAGTTCGTAATCAGTCCCTAACGCGAAGAACCGACACGAGATTATCGAGAAGCCAGGCGGAAACCAGTATTAGGACTTCCACTGTAGATTCCATTTAGGCCTCTAATAGCACAATGACATTGTTGTGGTAACGCGTTAGAACCACCTCCTCGCATAATTTTGCTAGGACTTATTTTTGACACGAAAGGATCGGTTTGTGGTTCGGATGGATAACGAGCTAACCAATCCCGGCACCATTCCCAAGCATTTCCTGCCATATCATGCATGCCAAAGGGACTTACCCCGGAAGGAAAACTTCCAACCTCAGCGGGACGACGGTTTTCAACGCTGGCAGCATTACGACAGCGTGTCGGATCCCACTCATTTCCCCAAGGATAACGCCGACCATCTCCTCCCGTTGCAGCATATTCCCACTGAGCTTCTGTAGGCAGGGTCAAACCAGCCCAGTTTGCATAATCCATTGCCAAAAACCAGTTACTACCAAAAGGATAGTTATCTTTATAACCTTCGCTGATAAAAAAATCTTTTAGAGGATGGTTGGTTAATCCTACTTCAGCAGCATAGCGGTTAAACTGGCCAATGGTCACCTCATATTTACCCATCCAAAAACCACTGAGAGTCACGGTATGGATGGGCTGACTACCCTTACCCTCAAACGCGTTACCAATCAACTCCTCATCCGTGCCCATCTGGAACGTCCCACCTGGCACCCAGATTAATACGGAGCCGTCTTTAGGATTTGGGTTATGTTACTCAGCCTGT
>NZ_JANNYP010000854.1:0-1832 GCF_031410135.1 Armatimonas sp.
CTCACTAGGCTATGATTTTCGAGACGACGCCAGCGCCTACGGTTCGGCCACCCTCACGGATCGCAAACCGAAGACCCTCTTCCATCGCGATAGGAGCGATCAGCTCGCCCTTAATCGTGACGTTATCACCCGGCATCACCATCTCGACACCCTCGGGCAGATCCATGTTGCCCGTAACGTCCGTTGTACGGAAGTAGAACTGAGGACGGTAACCCGTGAAGAACGGAGTGTGACGACCGCCTTCTTCTTTGGCAAGGATATAGACCTCAGCCTCGAACTTCGTGTGCGGCTTGATTGAGCCCGGCTTGGCTAACACCTGGCCACGCTCGATCTTGCTGCGGTCTATACCACGCAGAAGAACACCCGCATTGTCACCCGCCTCAACATAGTCAAGCGTCTTGCGGAACATCTCCATAGAAGTTGCAACCGTCGTCGTTGTGTCCTTAAGACCCACGATCTCAAGCTGCTCGCCAGCCTTAAGCTGGCCACGCTCCACACGACCCGTCGCAACCGTACCACGGCCCGTGATCGTGAAGACATCCTCAACCGGCATCAGGAACGGAAGATCCTTAGGACGCTCAGGAGTCGGGATGTAGCTATCAACCGCTTCCATCAGTTTCAGGATAGACGGCTCGCCGTACTCGCCCTGGTCACCGGCAAGTGCCTGAGTCGCAGAGCCAATCACGATGGGAGTGTCGTCACCGGGGAAGTCATACTTCGTCAGAAGATCACGCACTTCCATCTCTACCAGCTCAAGAAGCTCGGGATCATCAACCATATCGGCCTTGTTGAGAAACACGACGATGGAGGGCACACCCACCTGACGGGCGAGCAGAATATGCTCACGGGTCTGGGGCATGGGGCCATCGGCGGCGGAACACACTAAGATCGCGCCGTCCATTTGGGCCGCGCCGGTGATCATGTTCTTGATGTAGTCGGCGTGTCCGGGACAGTCTACGTGTGCATAGTGGCGTGCAGCGGTCTCGTACTCGACGTGTGCCGTGTTAATCGTAATTCCACGCGCTTTCTCTTCGGGCGCTGCGTCAATGGCCTCGTAGGCCATCGCCTTGGCTCCACCACTCTTGGACAGAACCGTTGTAATCGCGGCTGTCAGGCTGGTCTTGCCATGATCCACGTGTCCGATCGTACCCACGTTGACGTGGGGTTTCAGACGCTCAAATTTTGCCTTACCCATAATATAATTAGCTCCGTTGTGTTTTACACAGAAAGACGCAACGACTCTATCCGAGTGCGTTGCGCCAGAATGGAGCCCTCGATGGGAATTGGACCCATGACCTCTTCTTTACCAAAGAAGTGCTCTACCACTGAGCTACGAGGGCATTTCGATCGTAGACGACCGAGGAGAAAGTCTACCATGCCCAAGCCCCTTTGTCAATGCTTTTTCGGGTTCATGGAGCATCGGGAGACTGAGGGTGCGAGTGCGTGGCTTTGTCAGGATCAAGGCGAGTCTCGGCGTTTTTCAGCTTTGCGATCACCACAATTGGGCCGGTGGCTGTCAGAGACGCCATCCAGGTAAAACGCTCCGTGCGAACTTTCTGTGGCTTCCCCCCGATCATCACGGTCACACTCGCCTTAGGAGTCATCTCACCGCGAAGCTCCGTCTTCGTCCGCCCCGTGATCGCCAGAAACGGCTCGCGCTTGATAATCGCCCGATGGTAAGCGGTCTGAGCCTCAACCTCGACAGGCGCAAGCTCGATCTGTCCCTGGTTGTCGGCCATGTTCTGGACGGCTTTATAGAGCTGGGAGTCGGTCTTGCCCTTACCGAGATCGGGTCCGTAGAAGCTCCCATTGGGGCCATGACAGCGTGCGCA
>NZ_JANNYP010000855.1:0-8123 GCF_031410135.1 Armatimonas sp.
CCAGAATTTTTTAACACAGGTGCCCACGCAAGTCCGTCAAATGTAATATTCTCTTGAGGGGCTCACTTGAGATGCTCAAGAGGCAAGGAACCTTTATGGACACCTACTATTCCCATTGTGCAGGACTCGACGTTCACAAGAGAGTCTGTCAAGTAATCTGTGCTTTTTCTTTTTGACGATTTGCTTTCCTTCTCCGAGACCCTTCCTTTCTCTCACACTGAGAGCTTGACGCGATCCCCATAGGCAATGCTCAACTGAGACAGGATCTGACCCCAGTGCGGGATGCGGTACGTCCAACGACGCTGCACATCCGCCGTCACCAGGTACAGCATCTTCAGGAGAGACTCATCGTTGGGGAACAGCGCTTTACCATGAGTGACCTTACGCAACTGACGGTGGAAGCTCTCAATGATGTTGGTTGTGTAAATCAGACGACGAAGCTCAGGAGAGAAACCAAAGAACAGCGCAAGCTCCCCCCAGTTGCTACGCCACGACGCGACAACCAGAGGATAGCGCTTACCCCAGGGCTAGGTGCGCTGCGCACCGTACCCCAGACGCTCTCGAATTCTTCTAAGGCGACCAAACCCGCCGCTTCAGACGGAGCTGTATACACACAGCGCAGGGCGTTGACCACCGACTGACGATCCTTACAGGAGACATACTTGAGGCTGTTTCTTACCTGATGCACGATGCACTTCTGAATCTGAGTTTGAGGGAACACAGCTCCAATAGCTTCTGAGAAGCCAGACAGATTATCCGTGCAGCAAATCAAGATGTCTCCTGTGCCACGGCTCTTGATTTCTGTCAGAACCGAGAGCCAGAATTTCGCGGATTCAGCCTCACCGATCCAGATACCAAGTACCTCTTTCATGCCTTCTAGATCTACTCCGATGACCACATACGCCGCCTTGCTGGCGATACGCCCCTCCTGCCGAACCTTGAAATGGATAGCGTCCAAGAACATCAGAGCGTAGACCGGAGCCAGGGGACGGCTCTGCCATGCCCGGATCTGAGGTAAGACCTTATCTGTTACATTGCTGACGAAAGTCGGAGAGACTTCCAGACCGTAGAGCTGTTGAAGGTGGTCTTGGATGTCCCGGCAACTCACCCCCTTGGCGTACAGAGCAAGAATTTGATCCTCGATGCCCGTGACATTCTTCTGCCGTTTATGCACGATCAGTGGCTCATAGGAGCCTTCCCGGTCACGAGGAACGCTCAACGCAATGTCGCCATAATCACTTCGTACGTTCTTGCTCGTATGCCCGTTACGCCGGTTGCTGGCGGCTCGCTCTGGGCGAGTCTCGATATCGTTCTGGGCGAGGCGCTCGTGCTTGGCGTATCCCAGGTGGTGCTCCATCTCACCTTCGAGCATGGCTTGGAGAGTCTGGCTGAAGAGATCCTTGAGAGCGCTCTGGACATCATCCATCGTTTGGATGTTGCCCTGCTCTAAAAACTGCTTGACCTGCTCAGGGCTAAAGCGTCCCGCCTGCTTGGTCTTTGACCTGGTTGTTGTTGCTGCCATTTCTTGCTTGTCCTTTCGAGCTCCCCTTACCTTCTGGGCAGGGGAGCTGCCGGGCTCCCCTGCGGGGAGCGGTTAGGAAAAAGCACACTTTATTTTACAGTCCCCAAACGTCACCTCCTGCCCGGCGCTCCCTGGGGCAGCAGCGCGAGACCGTAATGTATATAGCTCCAGATTTTGATGATCCCTTGCCAGACTCCTTTTGGATGGGCGAAGAATGAGATTGCTTCTGGATTCGCATGTTTTTCTCTGGGCAATTCAAAGCCCCGAGGAGCTTTCTGAGACGGCTCTTGCTGCTTTACAAGATACTTCCAACGATCTCTATGTGAGCCTGGCGACGCTCTGGGAGCTACAGATTAAGAGTGATCTTGGCAAATTGACTCTGTCCAAACTCTTGCCACAGATGATTGCGGAAGAAGTCGAGACAGGCAGAATGTCGGTATTGTCCATTACCCCTGACCATATCTATGCTCTCTCAAGCCTGCCGCACCACCATCGCGATCCTTTTGATCGGCTTTTGATTGCTCAGGCGCAATTAGAGGGCGCGACTTTGGTGACGAAAGACCACCTGATTGCGCTGTATTCTGTGCTGACTCTCTGGTAAAGTAGTGTCGCCTAGATCAAACCCGACCGCTACCGAACATGGACTTATCTTGAAAAAGACGACTATTTTTCTTCATGGCGCTGGGGGAGGGGGCTGGGAGTGGTTTCTCTGGGAGCCGATCTTTCGCAAGGCAGGCTGGCGCACGCTTGCTCCTGATCTCATGCCCGCTACGAGTGGCTTAGAGCATACCCAGCTCTCGGACTACGTGGGGCAGGCTATTGCCACCATTCCCAAAGATGCCAGCCCGTTGATCTTTATTGGAGCGAGCATGGGGGGGCTGCTCGCACTTGCCGCAGCAGCTCAGCGCAAGCCTACCGCGCTGGTGCTGGTCAATAGTGTTCCCCCAAAGGGCGTCTCTTGGCCTCGTGCTGAGAGTAAGCCAGCGCCGCCCGTGGTTCACTGGGCAAACGGCCCTTTGCAAGAGACCCGAGACTCCATGCCCGATAGCGACGAAAAAACTATCCAGTTTGCCTGGAAGCGCTGGCGCGATGAGTCTGGGGCGGTGCTCAACACACTCCATGCGGGAGTCGAGCTTACGAACCCAGGCTGTCCTACGCTGGTTGTGATCGGGGAGCGTGACACTGATATCCCGCCCGAGACCAGCCTTGCCCTCGCAACCCGTCTACGCGCCGATGTCCACCGCTACGCAGGAACTAGCCATGTCGGCCCACTTCTTGGCAAGCGGGCTCTGGAGATCGCCACCGCGACAGAGCACTGGCTGAGTGCCACAGTAAAGAACCAGCCTTAGGACAGCTCGAATGGCGTAATATGAACCAAACGTCCCGGGCATAATGAGCCAAATGCCTCAGGTGAGTGGGGCGTTTGCGCGGTTCAATGGGAGGCATCATGAAGATGTCTACCCTGGAAACCTATGGCCTTTCGGTGTGCTTTGTCGCGGCGATTGCCCTTGCCGTCGCGCTGTGTATGCTCCTCTACACGCTCGTTCAGCTCCTCAGTCCCCTTTTTGCCCTAGACAAGTGGGACTACCAGCGGCACCTCTCCAACGATGCTTTCTGGGAGCATAAAATCGGGACGCGTCTGGAGAGTGAGTCGAGCGAGAAGCCAGAGCGACCGGAGGCGGAAGTGCTCACCCAGCAGCGTGAGAGCGCCTTTCAGTTTCTCTTGCAGACCAACCGCCACGAAGCGGCGAAGCTCCTGGTCAAGGTCGTGATTTTTATCGTGGTGGATGCACTGCTCTTTGGGAGCCACTGGCTGATCGCAAAGAGCGCCCACGCCTAAGACCGTATGCCGTCTGGGTATACTCAGGGCGATATGACCGATAGTGATGTTCTTCAGATTTTCCGCGAGAGCGGTGCGCTGCTCACAGGGCACTTTGTGCTTACCAGTGGCCGCCACTCCGACACGTATTTTGAGAAGTTCCATGTCCTGCGCTACCCGCAGCATGTTGAGGCGCTGTGTAAAGTGCTCGCGGAGCGCTGCGCCGCAACCAAGCCCGATGTTGTTCTGGGGCCAACCACGCTCGGAATTCTACTCGCCTATGAAGTCGCCAAACAGCTGGGTGTGACCGCGGCTTACGGCGAGAAAGGCCCCAACGGCAAGCGGATGCTACGCCGCCCGGAGCACCTGACGGCAGGTCAGCGCGTGTTAATTGTGGACGATGTACTCACCACGGGCGGCTCGATCCGAGAGTGTATGGAGCTGGTGGAGAGCGTGGGTGCAACTCTCTGTGGCGTGGGCGTGGTCGTGGATCGTAGCGGCGGGACGCTGGACTTTGGCGCTCCACTGGCCGCGACTCTCTCAATCAATGCCGTTAGCTACGCCGAGGAGGAGCTTCCCGCCGAGCTCGCCGCCGTCCCGATTACCCGCCCCGGCTCAACCGGCAAGAAGTAACGGCAGCTCTTCCTGCACTTGTACAGGCCGCTGCTGCGCGATGGAGCGGCGTAGGGCGGCCTCGAACTGGAGCTCCTCCAGCCCCGCTAGACCGGGAACGGGCGGCGGGGTGCTCTGGCGAATTGAATCCAAATAGGCCGCCAGTGACTTCGCAAACGAGGCGCGATACTGATCCCAGCGCGAGTGGTTGCCGATCAGCCCGTGGGTTTCTTTGTAGCGGGTCGCATGGTCGTAGACTTCCAGCGGGCCGTCGAGATCGGAGAAGTGCAGGCTACCGCGCTCGAAGCTAAAGTGCAGCTCGTAGAGGGAGTGGTCGAACTTCGTGCCGCTGGTGCCTAAAATCGTGCCCGTCGCCCCGTTTTCTAGCCGAAACGCCCCGCTGACATCCACTGCACCCTGGTAGAGCGTCTCTCCTGCCAGCGCGGAGATCTCTGCCGCACGTCCCCCAAAGAGGTTCAACATGTCAATACAGTGGCTCCAGCAGGCGTAATTCACAAAAAGCGTGGCTTGTGTGAGCTTGCCAAAGTTACGCTCCCGTACTACTGTCAGTGCCCGCTGCGTTTGCTCAAAGAAGCGATAGTTAAAGACCATCGCTGTCTCACAGCCGAGCGTTTCGGCGCGTTGCAAGAGCGAGTGTGCTTGGAGAAAGTCCTCTTCGCTGACGTTGGCTTGGCCGTTTTGGGCTACCAGCGGCTTCTCAAAAAACAGCCGCTTGGGCTCGCCTGCCAGCAGAGCCTCTATCGCCTCGGCGCGCTGGGTCTCGTGGGTGAGCACCAGCGTGGTGTCAGGCTCGTCGGCGAGTAGGGCCTCGACCGTGGCAAAAGCTTGGCCGCCAAAATCTCGGGCGCAGGCTTCGGCTTTCTCAAACGTGCGCGAGTAGTAGCTCAGCACAATACCAGGCTGCTTTGCCAGATACGGGAGATAGTTACTGCGGGCGACCTTGCCAGTGCCGATAATGGCAACTTTGAGAGACATGGCAAAACTGTACCATAAAAGCATTACTCATAATTCGACCTTTGCTTTGTCATGCCAAGATAGATTTAAACGATGCCATTTTACCCGCTTGATCCCACTGGGCACCAGTAGCTCCGCCCCATGAACGGGGCGTCGCCCTTAGGGAAACAAAGCCCGTGCTGAGCTGGGCACGGGCGTTTTTTAGTTTCTCTCTCGGCTTCGCTCGAACTGGTAGTACTTCTTCCCCTTGTCCACCATCGTGCGGCGGTAGTAGCGCTGCCCATCGCGAATGATGTAGGGTTTTGAAAACAAGCGGGCACGGGCACGGGCACCTTTGTCCTGGCTCTTGCGGTCTTTCTCATAGCGATCTACCGAGTACAGCGCCCCTGCCGCACCGACAAAGGAGAGCGTTGGATCGTTCTTGATCAGCCCAAACGCCGCCAGCCCCCCGGAGATAATCGAGAGGTTTCGCCAGTCGTTCTTCGTTTTCTGCCGATTCTGCGCCAGAGCGCTACTCGGAGCAGCTCCGAGCAGAGCGAGCGCGGCCAGTGCGCCCCCAAGTAGTTGTATTGTCTTTGTTTGCATACCGTCCGTATGCCCAAACTCCCGCGCGGTTCCAAGCTATTTTGACAATATAATGTGCCCATGAAAACCATCCTGGTCGCGGACGACGAAATCAATATTAGTCGCTTGATCCAAGTCAATTTAGAGCGAGCCGGGTATTGGGTTGAGACAGTCGAGAACGGCCAGCAAGCCTGGGAACGGCTTCAGCAAGGCGGAATTGACCTGCTAATCACAGATGGGGTTATGCCACAGCTCAATGGTTTGGAGCTAGTTGAGAAGATCCAGGCAAACCCAGTCCTGCGCTCAGTCCCCATCTGTTTAACTCAACTTCCTCTCTACAACAACCGATACTATGAAGAACAAATCACCGAAGCGTTGATGCGGTTTCAGGTTGCCGCAATTGTCCCGAAACCGTTCAATCCCAAGGAACTACTACTCACGGTGAATCGCCTTTTGAGAACTTCGTAGCCCGGCACGGGCTTTGCGGATGAGGAACGAAGCCATTGCAGACGCCTTATTTCTTAGGGCGGCTCAGAGGCGAGGCGACGCGATACAATAGAGGTCTATGTCTGTTCCTCAGGATCGCATCCGAAACTTTTGTATCATCGCTCACGTGGATCACGGCAAGTCCACGCTCGCCGACCGCTTGCTGGAGTTTACCGGCACGGTCAATAAGCGCGACATGCAGGCGCAGGTGCTCGACCAGATGGATATCGAGCGCGAGCGGGGCATTACGATCAAGATGGCCGCCGTGCGCATGGCCTACACTGCCAAAGATGGGCTGGAGTATGAGCTGAATCTGATCGACACGCCCGGCCACGTGGACTTCACCTACGAAGTATCACGGTCTCTCAATGCTTGTGAAGGGGCGCTATTGGTTGTCGATGCCGCGCAGGGTGTCGAGGCGCAAACCCTGGCCAATGCGAATCTGGCGATGAACGCGAAGCTGGAGATCATCCCGGTCATCAACAAGATTGACCTGCCCGCCGCCGACCCCGATCGTGTGGCGGAGGAGATCGAGAGTCTCTTGATGATTGACGCCACGGAGGCGATTCCGTGTAGCGCCAAAGAGGGTATCGGGATCGAGGAGATCTTGGAGGCTGTGGTACAGAAAGTGCCGCCGCCGACGGGTGATCCTGAGAAGCCACTGCGGGCACTGGTCTTTGACAGCCACTACGACGGTTACTTGGGCGTGGTGGCCTATGTGCGTATCGTGGACGGCACCCTCAAGGCGGGCGACAAGGTTCACTTTATCGCCACCAACAAGGAGTTCCCGGTCAGTGAGGTCGGGACATTTGCGCCGCGCATGAAGCCTGCGGAAATGCTACGCGCTGGGGGCACGGGCTATTTTCACGCCGCGATCAAGTCCGTCACCGATGCTCGCGTGGGCGACACGATCACGGTGGCTGGGCGTGAGGGCAAGGGAGTCGAGGCGCTTCCGGGCTATCGCCCCGCCAAGCCGATGGTCTTTTGTGGCCTCTACCCGATGGACTCCAACGACTTCCCCAATCTCCGAGAAGCACTCGCCAAGATGCAGCTCAACGATGCGGCGCTCAGCTTTGAGGCCGAGAGTAGCGCCGCGATGGGCTTTGGCTTCCGCTGTGGCTTTCTGGGGCTTCTGCACATGGAGATCGTCCAAGAGCGGCTAGAGCGCGAGTTCAATCTCTCCCTGCTCTGCACCGCCCCGAGCGTCATCTACCATGTCTACAAAACCGATGGCAGCATGCAGGTCATTGACAACCCCGCTAACTGGCCCGAGACCACCAGCATCGAGCGCATTGAGGAGCCGTATGTCGAGGCGATGGTGATTGTCCCCACCGACTACGTGGGGACCGTGATGGACATGGGCCGCGACCGGCGCGGGATCATGGGGACGATGGAGTATCCCGCTCCGAATCGCGTGATGATGCACTACAAGCTCCCCCTCGCCGAGATCATCATGGACTTCTTCGACCAGCTTAAGAGCCGCACGAAAGGCTACGCCAGCTTCGACTACGAGCTCTCCGACTACGGTGTCAGCACACTGGTAAAGGTAGATGTCCAGGTCAACTCCGAGCCCGTGGACGCGCTGAGCTTTATCGCCCACCGTGACAAGGCCTACCCGCGCGGCAAGCTACTGGTCGAAAAGCTCAAGGAGATTCTTCCGCGCCAGATGTTTGAGATCAAACTCCAAGCCGCGATTGGTGGCAAGATCATCGCCGCTGAGCGCGTCTCCGCAATGCGTAAAAACGTCATTGCCAAGTGCTACGGCGGCGATATCTCCCGAAAGCGCAAGCTGCTGGAGAAGCAAAAAGAGGGCAAGAAGCGCATGAAGCAGTTCGGCAATGTCGAGATTCCACAAGAAGCGTTTATGTCCGTGCTCAAGCTGGGAGATTAGTCCCGCTGGTTGTTTTGTCCCGCCGGTTGGAGCGGCGGGACTGGAGAGCCTTTGGCTACAAAGGCCGCTCCGGGCCATCAAGAGATCATGGATCAGCAAGTAGCGCAAGCGCAAAAGCCGCGAGACGTGACGGGCCGATAACATGGCCCGCTTTTTTGTACTCAGCGTGATCGTCGGTGGGGTGCTGTTGTGGCTGGGGATGCGGCGCTTCAAGACGGCGCGACAGCAGGGCATGCTCTTGATCTTGCTCGGGG
>NZ_JANNYP010000856.1:0-2024 GCF_031410135.1 Armatimonas sp.
GCCATCTCCAATTTCTGCATCTGCTCGAATAATACGGGGATGTCATCTACCCGTTCCGTGATAAGAGTGAGCGTTTCGGTCATGAAACGAGGTTACCTCAAATTTGCTAAACCCCTCAAAAAATGAGCGAACCATGAGTTAGTAGCTCCACGCACGACAAATCGCTCGATATTGGCCTCGTGTAGATGAGAAATCTTGACTTGAGAATCCGCCAGGAGGACATCTTTGTTTCCTTGTTGAGCCTTGGCAGTTTTGAGCAGTTCCACCGTATCTCCACTTCTTGTGGTAGTGACCAGGCAGGCAATGAGGCGATTTCCGACTTTCTTGAGTCTTACCACCATGCCCAACTCGATAGCGGGTAGTGCTCGTTGCGCTTGACTGTTGAAGTGTTTGGTCGTACATTCTTTGAGCCGAGGTCGGTAGAAGCCTACCCAGTCAATAGGCATGGGTTGCCATCCATTTATGTGGTGGGCGATTGCCTTGGCCTCTTTCCGTAGGAGCCAGTCGAGTCTTTTAAGGAGATAGGCGATGCTCCATTTTCCGTCTCTGAGTGCCGCTTGCGCTGCTCTGACTTTTGAGTCTTTAAGTCCAGTTGTCGCCAGTGCCGGAAAAAGTGCCCCTCTACTTTGAAGAAGATGCCCTGCCAGGAGGGTAAAAAGCAGGTGTGCCAAAGCGAGATTAGTCCCGATGGGGAGTCGGGCAACGAGTTGGCTCAAGAAAAGTGCAGTTCGGTATACTGATGTGGGCATGGTCGGCCTCGATGCGATTTGATTTAAGCACCTTGTTGTACCGTGTTTGACCATGCCCGACTTGCCTAATCCAAACCCCTCAGTTACCGGAAACTAGAGTTAAGACGAACCTGAGCATCCTTCACTCCATAGAATACCTCCCCATCCATAAACTCATCTCGCAGACGAGAATGGAAGCTCTCCGCAAACCCGTTCTGCCAGGGTTTGCCCGGATCAATATAGGCTGGGCTAATTCCGCGTCGGTGGCATAGACCACGTAGGGCCAAGGCGATAAACTCCGGCCCATTGTCCATGCGAAACGCCCCTGGGACAAGACGTTGCTCCATGAGTGCTTCCAGGGTCTTGACGACCCTTTCGGAAACAAAGTGAGTGCCCACTTCAATCGCAAGACATTCACGTGTAAACTCATCGCTGACACAGAAGATTCGTAGCACCCGGCCATTCAAGGTAACCTCATGGACGAAATCAAAGCACCAGAGCGCATGGGGTCGATCCGCCACCAGGTCGGTGGCAGGATTGCCACTTCGGATGCGTTTTCGCCTTCGCCGCGCTGGTACACTGAGTCCCTCGCTTCTCCAGAGGCGATAGATTCGCTTGTGATTGAGCGGATCTTTGCCCTCGTTGATGCGTTCTTTATTGATCTCGCGATGAACTAGCCGGTAGCCACGCCTGCGTTTTCGAGGATTCTTAGCAAAAGCCTTGAGTTGCTCAGTCAGATTTTTCTCTTCAGGTTCGTCCTGTTTTGGCTGGTAGCGCAAGCTGGAACGAGCGAGCTGGAGCAGACGACAGACGCGCCTCTCTTGGAATCCTTTGACCTCAACCAAATGTTTGGCTGCTACTCTCTTCTGTTCAGCACTCACGAGTTTTTTTGAACCAGCTCCTTGAGGATGTCAACGTCCAGGTCTCGCTCGGCGAGGAGTCGTTTGAGTCTGGCATTCTCTTTTTCCAACTCCCGAAGTCGTTTGACTTCGTTGGTCTGCATGCCCTGGAATTTCTTCTTCCAGGTGTAGAACGTGTTGACGCTGATGCCTTTTTCTCGGCAAAGGTCAGCTAGTTTCTTGTCGCCCTTGTCCGCTTCCTGCAAAATCGCCACGATCTGCTCGTCTGTCATTTCTCCCGCTTTCATCTCGTATCCTTTCGTCAAGGGGGGATTCTCCCGGGTGCAGGTCATAAAAGTGGTGAGGTAGCAGGCTGAAAAACGCGGCGACTCCAAAAGGCAAAAAAGGAATCCAACTCGTTGCCAAAAAAGAAACCGCGTAGACGGGCAATTACTTC
>NZ_JANNYP010000857.1:0-1781 GCF_031410135.1 Armatimonas sp.
GGTAAGAGCGTAGAAGTCCCCGTCTTTCACATAGATCAGGGTCTTGCCGTCAGGCGACCAGGCAAGATCGCTCTCGCGCTGGGGACCGTCGGTGAGGCGTATTGCCTTTCCGCCGGTTGCCGGTGCCGCAAAGACATCCCCCCGTACCACAAAGCCTACTTGCTCACCATCGCTGCTGGGAACCACTTCAGACGCGCCACTACTGAGTGTCAGGTTCTCGACCGGGTTGCTCTTGTCATCAGCCGCCACTGCCAAAGCTACCATCTTAGGCGCACTTGCCGCTCCGGTTAGGGCTACTGTCTCGATCCGATCTCCTACCTCATAGGCGGCACGGGAGCCATCGGCAGAAACCGTGGGAAAGCGAACTCCCTCCCCGACATACTTCGTGAGCTGCGTGGCCTTCCCGCCCGAGGCGCTTATTTTATAGAGGTTGTAGGCACCATCGCGCTCCGAGACAAAAACCACGCTCTTGCTATCGGGCATCCAGAGCGGCCACATATCCTGACCATCGAAATCGGTCAGCTGCTTAAATTCTTTGGTATTGAGATCGTAGACCCAGATATCCGCGTTGGCGCTGCCCCGGTAGCCAATACGCGGCCAGTCGGTAGTGCCACGGGAGAACACCAGCTTGGTACCATCGGGGGAGAGCTGTCCTCCAATCAGATTGTTAAGCCCAAGCACAGGGATAGGCCGACCGGGCTTATCAGTGTTATTGACGGTATAGAGGGTCTGCCCGCGCCGGGTCAGCTCGCGCACGGAGCTGATCAGTACTTTTTTGCCACCTGCTGCCCAGCCCTGGAAACCATTCCCGCCGCCATAGTTGGTCAGCCGTCGCGCCACGCCGCCACTTGCGGGCATCACAAAGGCCTCGTTGCGCCCGTAGCGGAGCGACTGAAAGCCAATCTCTTTCCCATCGGGCGAGAACTGGGCACGGGCATCGTAGGCGGGGTGCGATGTCAATCGTCGAGCAGGTGCTCCCCCCTCGGTAGGGCTCGACCAGAGATCGCCTTGGTAGGAAAAGACCAGGGTCTTTCCATCCGGGGAGAGTCCGGGGTAGCGCGGAAAAGAGACGGAAGACTGAGCAAAGCCCGCCGAGGCCAACACGGTCGCGGCGAGTGCAAGAGAGAGGCGTTTCATGGGTGGCATTGTACCTTAATCGCTAAAGTTACTGCGCACATTCCACGGTGTCTCTTTGGTTAGAACTTCAACTGCAGTCCATCGTAGGCTAGCCTGATGTTTTTGGGTAGCTCCTCCGACACCGTTTTGTGCCCGAAGTAGTGCGAGAGGTGTGTAAAGTAGGTCTGCCGTGCCCCAAGTGCCTTGGCTTCCTCGATCGCCTGCTCCAAGTGAAAGTGGGTCGGGTGCGGCTCGTAGCGGATCGTTCCGAGTACAACCGTATCGAGGCTTTGCAGATAGGGCCTCGTCTCCTCAGGAATCTCCGAGACATCGGTGACATAGGCAAAGGTCTTGTTGAATACTAGGCTCGTGACTCTCAGCTCCCCGTGCCAGTGCCAGAGCGGGAGCACCTCGATGCCGCAAAGCATAAAGGGCTGAAACGGGGTCAGCTCCACCAAGTCCAGCTGTGGCTTCCCTCCCCCCTCTTGGGTGGTTCTGAAGCAGTAGTCGTAGACGCTACGAACGCGCTCCAGGGTCTCTGGCGTGCCGTAGACGGGGATCCGAATGTCGTACTGGAAGTTGAACTGTCGCAGGTCGTCGAGGCCGAACAGATGATCGGCATGGGTGTGGGTCAGGATGCAGGCATCCACGCGCCGGATTTTGTG
>NZ_JANNYP010000858.1:0-3772 GCF_031410135.1 Armatimonas sp.
CGCACCAGTAAGGTGGGTGTTAAGAATCGTCGTTTGCGAGCGGGCTGGGATGATACGTTTTTGGAGAGGATACTGACGAATTGATATGCAATCGCCCTGCCCACGGCCTGCCCGCCCGAGCATCTGAAGCAGTTCGCCCGATGTGAGATGACCGCGCCCTTGGAGGTTCGTATCACGGACGAGAACATGGGTGGCGGGGAGGTTCACGCCCATGGCCAGGGCGGTCGTGCTCACGGCGATCCGCGCCTCACCGTTGCGGTAGCGCTGGCTGCGTGTCTCTTTCTCCCCTGTGCTGAGCTGGGCGTGGTAGGCAATCGCGGCGTGGCCCGTGGCCTGGGCGAGCTTCTCGGCGAGACTCTCGGCAAAGCGGACCGTGGCAACAAAGATCAGGATCGCGGTACCGGGTGCCTCTAAGACCGTGCGGACATGCTCGTGAACCAGCTCCTCGGCGGTCTCACTGCCTTCTAGCAGGGCAACTTGGATGGTCAGCGGAGGCGTGCGCTCCGTGACCACGATACTCTCACAGGGAGCCAGTACCTGCTGGAGATGGGTGGGGTTGGTGAGGGTGGCCGACATGAGCAGCAGGCGCGGGGGCGTGGGCTGGCTCAGAAACGACCCTAAGACGGCATCGAGGGTGGAGCCACGGGAGCGGTCTCCCAGTAAGTGGGCCTCGTCCACCACGATGCTGCGAACCGAGGCAAGCCAGGCACTGGCCTCCCCACTGCGCCAGAGCACTTCCAGGCGCTCTGGAGTGGCAACAATGATTTCCGCCCGCTCCCCTTTTTTACTCAAACCATTTTGGTGGAGTGATTAGTGTTGCTCCTTGCGGATGGATTGTAATGACATCTCTATGATGAGTGAGCCAATTCTCAAAAGAGTGACGAAGTTCACCAGCATCGTCGAAAGATCGGGAAGTCATTGCAAGGTGCTGGGTGAGATGCTTACGCGCCCGTTGGCCATCGAAACGGTGGTCGGTTTGGTCGAGTGTTGCATAAAAGGCGATTGTCATCTCGGAGCGGGTTTGAAGATAGGTTTGGGCATCGAGTGCGTTGCGTTCGGGTATGGCGATATAGGCACAAAATTTCGAAGGGGCAAACAGGCTACTAACCGGATCGTAGACGAAGTAGGTGACGGTTCGTCGTCCCCAAGTTGCTTTGCCTTCCTCAGTCGCAATCTCCTGATTCCAGCGCCGTAGGTTCAGAACCACTTCGAGAAAGTCACCGACAAAATGGATGCGGCGACCAGTGCGCGTTAGAATTGTCTCTGTGACGGCGAATGCTCGATCGATTTCTGAAGCAATGCTGAGTTGCTGACTCCCCAGCTCTTCCAGCTTGAGGTGATTGAGGTACTTGATCTCATTGGCAGAGTTGGTCGGAAGGAGCAGAGTCTGAAAAGCATCCATACCAATTTGTCGCATGACACCGACTGCATTGCTCGCAAGGTTTCGTCGGCCACGAACGACGTGCGGACTCACCATCGAAAGAAAAGTGTCGGTTTCAGGTTGGGGGAGAAAGAGATTCGCTGTGGCGAACTTGGCATGGTTGGCGACCGGATCTGCGCGACTGATCTCAAACTCTATCCAGAGACGCCGACTACCATCTATGCGCTCTAGAAGAACATCAGCACGCGGTGCGTATCCAAGTGTCTTCTCCAACTCGGGCGCAAGTAGGGGAACTTCGTACGATCCTTTCCAACCTGCTGGGCAGTGCTCTAAAAAGGCGTGCTGTAGGTAGGTCGCAAGGTTTCCCATGTAGCGATTTTATCAGAATCCCTAATCCGACAGTGTCTGCCTGCACGGCCTTTCCGTTGGAGAAAGGAGGCGGCTCCACGCGCGGCTTTGTGCTGGAGCACCGCACCCACCGTGCTATCGTCGTAGCCCACCTCCAGGGACGAGGTCGCCACGATCACCTTCGCTTTGGGATCCACCCCGGCATCTTTCGAGTTCACTTTGTCCAGCGGAAGCGCTATCAAAAGAGGGGCACCACCCAGTTGCTTGCAGGCGTCCCAGATCTGGCCGAACTTTCTGCGTTCTGCGGCATCCGGCCACGGCCGTCCGTTGTTCGTACCGTTGCGCTCCAGTGCGAGGGGGTACTTATCAATGTGTCCGCCTCGACCACGTCGCGCAAAGCTCTCCGCATCCTTCAGCGTGTGGTAGAAGCGGTTCGCCACATCCAGGTTATCGGTGAAGGCAAAGAGCTTCGGGGGGAAGCGGCCCTCGCTGAGTGTCTTGTTGTTCAAAGGATCCAGCATCCGGGCCAGTAGCATCACCGTTTGAACGGAGGTAGACAAGAGGCTCGCCTGGGCGCTAGCATCCCCACGGAGCGCGAGCTGATACTACCATCCCTCGCTTTACATGTCCTCGTCCTGAACCGTGATCGCCTCGATGCTGCCTTCGGCCTCACCAATGAGCTGAGCAAAGAAGCGGCGCGGTTCTCGCAAGGTCGCTGAGAGTCCCACGAAGTGGCACGGGGTCTCGGTCGCATATTTCCAGCGGCGGATGACTAGGGCGTTTTGCGCACCACTCACCCCCGAGTAGGTATGTGCCTCATCCAGCAAGGCAAAGCGCAGCTTCTTAGTCCCAATCCCAAAGAGGCGATGCCGTTCCCGCTCACACAAAGACCGGTTCAGCATCTCCGTGGTCGTGAACAAGATATCCGGCGGCTCCCGGTGCATGCGCTCCCGAGTCAGCACGACGGTGTCCTCAGGAACCGTGATCTTCCGACACTTCGTGCACCACAGCTGCTCCACGGGAGCCTCTGCCGCAAAGTCCTTCTCACGCCAGATAAGCTCACTGCTGCACTCAGGGCAGGTTAGGAACGGGCAGATTCGGCCACGATTTACTCTGTCCTGATGCCATGCCTTAGCTGCACTATCTTTAGGATCTGCAAATTTCTTAGCATTTTGCACTGTGCTGCCAAAGTAGACCCCAATAATCAGCTTACGGTCACCGATGCCATCCAAGCGGCGAGCGTTTGCATAGGCGGTTTTGAACTGGTCTTTGAGAAGCTCGTTGCGCGGGTAGATCGCCAGGCACAGCGTGTCGTAGACAGCATCCTCCACCAGATCGGCGAGCCGGGCAAATACCGGGAGATAGAACGAGAGAGTCTTCCCCGTTCCCGTACCCGCACAGACAATCGTCCCTTGGTGGGTGATGCGATCTTGGGAGCTGAGGATCTGCCGCGCCGCCTCGCACTGAAACCGGGCCAGCTTCATGTTCTCGGTGAACCTGCCCACCGCCTCTTCCTGATGCGGCGAGAGAGCAATTGAGGAAAGCTCGCGGGCCACATCGCTCGCTTCTAGCTTGCGTTCCGGGTAGCGCCGTGGCTTTCGCACAAGCCGGTAGTCCGCCACCAGGGTCTTCGCCGACATCCAATCCACCAGCTCACCGGGCCGGCGTGCGGGAAAGAGCTGCCTCAGGCGAAACAGCAGGCGGATCGTCTCCGCAAAGCGCGAGCGATACAGCGACTTATCATCCGGGGTTTTCTGGTCCGTGAGCTCGATCAGGAGACGTTGTTTCCGAAGCTCCTGCCACAGCTGGCTTGGGGATGTCAGAATCCCGCCGCCCACCACCTGCGCCTCACTCTCCAGCTCCGCTTCCGTGAAGGCTCCCTCGGTGAACCCCCACGCTAGTGCTAATCTTGTCCCATATCTTTTGCTGATAGGGCTGACATCGCTGAAAAAGCCATTTGCCAGCCCTCCTCCATACCATCCAAACGACGAAGTCCCATCCATAAACTCTTCACACCAGCACGAGGAGCAGAACGACAAGGAC
>NZ_JANNYP010000859.1:0-4432 GCF_031410135.1 Armatimonas sp.
CCAGTAAGCGCAAAGTCGGTGGAGACGCCGGGGTGCTTGCGGATTGCCAGCACGCAGACGATCTGTCCTCTGCGCCACACGGAGGTGAGGGCGAGCATCTCGGGCATGGTGGCGCATGTGACCGTGACCCAGCTCTTTGAAGGCCCCAAAGAGGGCGGCGCGGTCGAGGCGGTCTATAGCTTCCCGCTGCCGGAGAACGCCGCCGTGGATGACATGACCATCAAGATCGGCAAAGATCGGGTGATTAAGGGCGAGATCAAACGCCGCGAGGAAGCACGCGCGATCTACGAAGCGGCGCGGGCTGCGGGCCAGACAGCGGCGCTTTTAGATCAGGAGCGGGCCAATCTCTTTACGCAGTCCATCGCCAACCTCATGCCCGGTCAGCAAGTCGCGGTGGAGATTCAGTATGTCATGCCGCTGAAGTACGAAAATGGGCGGTATGAGTTTTTCCATCCAATGGTGGTCGGGCCACGCTACGGCGGGGTCGCGGACAACCAGCCGCTTGGGGTGCGCTCCGGCCACGATGTCTCGGTGAGTGTGAACCTGGACGCGGGCCTGCCGCTGGGTGATATTGCCGCTCAGCTCCACGACGCCCGGATTCAGCGCCTGGGAGCCAACCGTGCGCAGATCGTCTTGAGCCCTCATGACTCAATCCCCAACAAAGACTTTATCCTGCGCTGGACGGCGACGGGCAGCGAGGTACAAGAGGGAATCCTCACCCGCCCCGATGGCAAGGGCGGCGGGCACTTCTTGCTGATGCTCCAGCCACCAGCCGCTCCCCGCCGCGCCGATGTGACTCCCAAGGAGCTGGTTTTTGTGATTGACCAGACCGGTTCACAGGCAGGAAAGCCCATTGAGAAAGCCAAGGAGACGATGCGCCACTGTATCCAGAACCTCAACCCCGGCGACACGTTTCAGCTTCTGGGCTTCAATACCTCGGTCTATCCCTGTTTTTCGCAGGCCGACCCCGCCACACCGCAGAACATCCAAAAAGCTCTGGCGTATCTGGAGCCGCTTCAGGGCTCGGGCGGTACGAACATCCTCCAGGCAGCCGCCTTTGCCCTCCAGCAGCCCGACGATCCCGACCGGCTACGCATTGTCTGCTACATGACCGATGGGCTCGTGGGCAACGACCGTGAGATTGTCGGCTTTATCCGCAACCACCGGGGCACGACCCGTATGTTCCCCTTTGGGATCGGCAACTCGGTGAATCGCTTTCTGATCGAGGGAATGGCGCGTGAGGGCCGGGGTGCCGCCGACATCGTGGACCTGCGTCAGCCCGGCGAGACGGTCGCAGCCCGGTTCCAGCGCCGCATCGCCGACCCACTCTTAACCGATATTGCGGTGGACTGGGGCGGCCTGCCGGTCGCGAAAGACGACATCTATCCCCGCCATATCCCCGATGTCTTCTCCGCAGCCCCCATTGTCTTAAAAGGCCGCTATGTCAAGCCTGGCGATGGCGATATCCGCATCACGGGCCGCCTGCGGGGCCGTCCATGGGAGCGCCGGATTCGTCTTCACTTGCCCGAGCGCTCTGAGCCCGGCGTCGGTGAGGCCATCCCGACCCTCTGGGCACGAGAGAAGATCGAGGAGCTAAGCCACGAGGTCTGGGCGGGCGACCTGACCACGGCTCCCAAAGAAGAAATCATCCAGCTCGCTCTGGAGCACCACCTCATGACCGAGTACACATCGTTTGTGGCCGTAGACCCCACCATCTCCAACCCCGGCGGCCAGCAGACCTCAGTAAAAGTCCCCACCGAGCTCCCCGAAGGAATGACGATGGAAAGAGCACGTAGGAATGTACGCTATCAGGCAGGCGGCTTTGGCGGTGGTGGTACCAACTACTCTTTGGCCAGAGGCGGGGCCATGATGGCCAAGCCTCAGGCGGCTACAGCAAGCGCCGCCGCGCCCGCTGCCATTGCAGAGGCCAAGAAACTGGCCCTTGCACCAGCGCTCTCGCTGGCGAAGCTCTCGGGCAGTCTCCAGAAGAAAGCGCAGCTCGGGGGTAAGCTACGGATCAAAGTGGTGCTCAAGCTCAAGGAAGTTCGTCCCGACACCGCGATGCTCCTGAAAAACCTCGGCTTCACGCTGACCCGAAAGCAGAGCGAGCGGGTCTGGGTCGGCACGATTACACAAGAAAAGCTAGAGGCGCTCGCGCAGCTAGACGCTCTTCAGAGCGCCTCTGAGCCCGACTAGCCTACCGAGCGTACACAACCGGCCATCGGAAGCCGATAATCTCTCCGATGGCCTCTTCGAAACCGCCAACACACTATCCGTTCGTGGATGGAATCCGTGGAATCACGGCCCTCTACGTCGTGCTGAATCACATCTGGACGCGGTTCGTGGTCATCGCCGAAGCGGGGAGCTTGCCACCCTGGTTTCATCTGCTCAAGTTTGGCCATGCGGCTGTCGCCATCTTTATCGTCCTCTCGGGCTTCTGCCTGATGCTCCCCATTGCGCAGCGCACGCCCCTTGTCCTTCGTCCCGATTTTCTCAAGCGCCGCGCCCGTCGCATTCTCCCAGCCTACTTTGCCGCGATGGGGCTGAGCCTTCTGCTCGGGCTTGCGTTTCCACAGACCTTGCCACCCCACTCCTGGGAGTGGCAGAGCCTTCTGACGCATCTTTTTCTGGTACACAACTGGGTTCCTCGCTGGTCTATCTCGATCAATGGCCCCTTCTGGAGTATCGCACTGGAGTGGCAGATCTACTTTATCTTTGCGCTGGTGCTCATCCCCCTGCGACAGCGATTCGGGTGGCTCACAACTCTGTTAGCGGCAGGTGGGATCAGTGTCCTGCCGCTATTCTTCAATCTCGGCGGGACGAACCCGTGGTTTCTTCTGCTCTTTGTCCAAGGGATGCTCACCGCAGAGTGGGTCTCCCACCCGCCCCGCGTCGCGCCCGGAAGGCTTGCCGCAGTCGCTGTGGGGCTGGCTCTTCTCTCGGGCACACTGGAGATCATGGTCTGGCGAGATAGCTTCCCTTGGCCTTCGACTCCCTGGATTGCCAACGCGCTTCTGGTCGGCCTGGATCTCCTACTGGGCTGTGCCACAGGTGCGCTTCTGCTCGTCGGAGCCCTCACGCCACAGAGCCTCCCACTCCGAGGCATCTTCTCACTGCTCTCCAGTCGGACTCTGGTGCTGCTGGGAAGTTTCTCGTACAGCATCTATCTGCTCCACGATCCGCTCCTGGCGCTAGGAATCCACTACGCCCGCGTTCTGATTGTCACCGCTCCCCTGCAAGCCTTCCCGTTTGTGCTGGCCACTCTGCTTCCAATGGTATTGGGTCTGAGCTGGCTCTTTCACCTCGCCTTTGAGCGCCCCTTCCTACAAAAGAAGCCCACGGGAAGAGGATAGTTACCAGGTACAATAGCGCCCGTGACTCCCCCTTTTGATCTTCTTCTCACTGCTGGCCTGCTCGCCGATGGCCTCGGCAATCCCCTCGTCCGCGCGGATGTGGGAATTATCGGAGATAAGATCGTCGCCATCGGCGAGCTGAGCCAGAGTGCGGCGACAAAAGTCATTGATGCCACCGGCCAAGTGATCGCGCCCGGGTTTATTGACATCCACACCCACTCGGATGTCTCGGTCTTATTCACCCCCGGCATGGAGTCCTCGCTGGCGCAGGGCGTCACCAGTGAAGTGGTAGGCAACTGCGGCATCTCACTGGGACTTGCCACCCACGCACCGGAATTTTCTCTGGAGCGACGCTGGCTGGAGCAGGCGGGTGGGACGCTGAGCTGGGAGAATCTCACGGGGTTCTTGAACCGGGTAGAGGCGAGTGGCTGCGCCCT
Organism: Armatimonas sp.; assembly: GCF_031410135.1. Taxonomy (GTDB): domain Bacteria; phylum Armatimonadota; class Armatimonadia; order Armatimonadales; family Armatimonadaceae; genus Armatimonas. The sequence goes on from NZ_JANNYP010000859.1 coordinate 3,791, forward strand.
CAATATCGCCACACTCGCAGGGCACGGGAGCTTGCGAAAGCGCGTGATGGGCATGGCTCAGCGTCCCCCAAGCGCCATCGAACTCGTCGCCATGCAGCGGGAGCTCGGGCTTGCGATGGAAGCCGGAGCGATTGGACTCAGCTCCGGGCTGGAGTATGTCCCCGGCAGCTACGCCGATGTGGCCGAGCTTACGGCGCTCGCAAAAGTAGCCGCAAGCTACGGTGGGTTCTACGCCACACACTTAAGAGACGAAGGTGACTTACTGGAAGAGTCCGTGGCGGAGGCGATTGCTGTAGCCGAGGGCGCGGGGCTCCCTCTTCAGCTCTCCCACCACAAGGCGGAGCGACGGCGCAACTGGGGAAAGATCCTCTCGACCCTGGCGATGGTGGATTCGGCGCAGGCACGCGGGATGGACATATTGCTCGACCAGTACCCCTACACCGCCTACCAGACCAGCCTCGCCGTGATCACGCTCCCGCTCTGGGCGCAGGCAGGAAACCCCGAAGATCTCGCGCAAAAGCTCATGGACGCCGACCTGCGCTCTCGCGCTCGCGACTGGATGGGCGAGCTAGAAAGCTCCGGCGGCGTCTCCTGGGATGCTATCGAGATCGCCTCGTGCCCCCACTCCGCCTATGTCGGCAA
>NZ_JANNYP010000860.1:0-50860 GCF_031410135.1 Armatimonas sp.
GGCTCAGGGCTTGGGTTTGTGGGCGACACGCTCTATATCGCCGCAGGCAGTGGCAAGCGCGGCGGGTCGCCGGAGCTCAACACTTTGGAGAAGTTTGTCTGGTCATGAAAACAGAGAGTACTCTCGTCTACCCCGGCCCGAAAGGGCGCTTGCTCTACCGTGCCGATAGCAAAGGCGATACGGTTCCCGATTTCTCGTGGTGCGGCTACCAGGGCGGCGGTGTGGCGATCCCTCTCGCCCCCGTGCGCGTGACCCTGAAAAGCAGCGAGAGCGAGAGCAGCGATGATGGAGAACGCATTCAGGCGGCTCTGGAGCAAGTCGGGCGCCTGCCTGCCGATGCCACGGGCGTGCGCGGTGCCGTTCTGCTGATGCGCGGCATTTTTCGGGTTGCAGACGCGCTGAGCATCCCCTCGGGCGTAGTTCTGCGAGGGGAAGGGCAGGATCGCAGCCCAGCAAGCACCACGATTCTAGCGACAGGCACCAAAGTACGTGCCCTCCTCAAGCTCGGGGGTGAAGGAAAGCATATTCAGGCCAGAGAAGAGGCGTCCCGGCAGCCACTTCTCGATACCCACGTCGCCGTGGGAGCGCGCCGACTGCGCATCGCCAAGCCCGATGCGTTTCGTGTGGGGGATAAGATTCTCGTCGAGCGCCCCTCAACAGCTGCCTGGATCGCTGCCATCGGTATGGATCGAATCGTCCCTCGTCCGGGCGACCCCGCACTCACCAAGCAGTGGACTCCGGGGAAGTATGACATGAGCTATGAGCGCGTCGTGGTCGCGGTGGACAGCGAGAGCATCACGATTGATGCCCCCGTGGTGATGGCGATGGAGACGGCTTTTGGCGGCGGCTCGGTCTGCCGCTACCGATCCGCGCCGAGAGTGGAGCAGGCGGGCATAGAGAATTTGCGCCTGCGAAGCGAGTATAAAAAAGGTGAGGAGACCAAAGACGAAGCCCATGCCAGTAATGCGATAGATCTGGGCCTCGCGCTGGACTGCTGGGTGCGACAGGTCACCGCGCTCCACTTTCAGCAGGGCTGTGCCTCCACCAACGCCCAGACGCGGCGCGTCACGATTGAAGACTGCGCGAGCCTCGATCCCGTCTCTCAGATCGTCCCCTCCAGGCGCTACTCGTTCGGGGTGCGCGGCCAGCAAGTTCTCGTCCAGCGCTGCTATGCCCGCGAGGGTCGCCACGACTTCATGACCGGCTACCAAACTCCTGGCCCCAACGCCTTTGTGGACTGCCTCGCAGAGAACACCCACTCCGACTCCGGGCCGCACAATGGCTGGTCTACCGGAGTGCTCTACGATAATATCGTCTGCGGCCAGCTCTACGTCCAGGATCGCGGCTTCATGGGAAGCGGTCAGGGCTGGGCAGGAGCCAACCACATGCTCTGGAACTGCACCGGCACCGTGATCTGCCAGACGCCGCCGACCGCGCACAACTGGGCCGTGGGCTGCTCGGGCGTGAAGGGCAAAGAGTTCCTCAAAGACCGGGCTCCGGGCAGCTGGGAGTCCTGGGGAAAGCCCGTCCGTCCGCGTAGTCTCTACCTGAGCCAGCTGGAGGATCGCCTCGGCAAGAGCGCCCTCCGCGCGATTGCGACCCCGGAGCAGCTTGCAGGCTCTCTGACCGACTCTCTGCGCCGCCGTTTCAGTGAGCCGAAGGCTCCGCGATGAACCACCAACCCGCAAATGTCGTCCGAAGGCTAGCTATGAAAACTATCTCTATTGCTCTGGTCTGGGCGCTCGTCTATTTTGGGATGATTGCTTCCCAAGTCCATGCGGCTGATCCTAAGATCAAAGTGCTGATTGTGGATGGGCAGAACAACCACCAGTGGGCCACGACCACGCCGCTACTCAAGGCAATCTTAGAGGAGACGGGAGTCTTCACTGTCGAGGTCTCCACCGCGCCCGCTGGCTCCGCGCGCCCCCCACGGCTCCCCAAGAGTCCCACGCCCGAGCAGAGCGCGGCGCACAGTGCGGCGCTCAAAGCATTTGAGGCCGCAGAAACAACGCGTCAAGCAAGCTCTGCCGCGCTCTGGGCGAAGTGGCGACCGCGCTTCTCGGACTACCAGGTGGTCGTCTCCAACTACAACGGCGAGGACTGGCCCGAGGAAGTCCGCACGGCGTTTGTGGCGTTTGTCAAAAACGGCGGCGGCTTTGTGAGCTACCACGCCGCCAACAATGCCTTTGGCAACTGGCCCGAGTACAACGAGCTGATCGGAGTTGGCGGTTGGGGCGGGCGCACCCCCAAGTCTGGCCCGTACTTGCGGCTGCGCAATAACGCCTGGACTCCCGAGCAAGTAGATGGCCCCAGTGGCGGGCACGGCCCTCAGCGCGAGTTTCTGGTCGAGACCTACTCACCCGAGCACCCGATCCTGAAGGGCCTTCCCGCCAAGTGGATGCACGCGCAAGACGAGCTCTACCACGCGCTCCGTGGCCCCGCGAAAGAAATGACCGTGCTCGGAGCGGCGCTCTCGAACCAGACCAAAGAGTACGAGCCGATGCTGATGGTGCGCGATTTCGGCAAGGGCCGCGTCTTTCACACGACGCTGGGGCACTTTGTGGAAGCGCTCAACGGGCTGGGGTTCCAGATCACCTTTGCACGCGGTGTCGAGTGGGCCGCCACCGGGCGCGTGACCCAGCCTGCTCCTGCGCCCGGCATACTTACCGAGGGCCCCAAAGCAACCCTGCACCCCATAAAACCGACAATTAAGAACTGAGCTCTCTACCATGCCCCTAGCGCCCAAAGACTCACTGAGGACAGGCTTTCGTACTCCGCCGCGCTCCTCGCACCCCGAGACCTGGTTTCATCTTATTGGGGGCAATGTCTCCAAACCAGGGCTGACGGCAGATCTGGAGGCGATTCAGAAAGCGGGCCTGGAGGGCATCCAGCTCTTTCATGGCAATGCCACCGGGCAGGCGTGGAAGAGTGCTCCCCCGCAGATCGAGTGTCTGAGCCCGTCTTGGGACAACATGATCCGCCACACGGCCAGCGAGTGTCAGCGGCTTGGGCTGCGCTTTACGATGCAGAACTGTCCGGGCTGGGCGATGTCCGGGGGGCCGTGGATCACGCCCGGAAATGCGATGCGCCATCTGATCTGGAGCCAGACGAGAGTCGAGCAAGGGCAGAGCGGCAGTGCACTCTCGCTAGCTCTGGCAAGACCACAGCCAAGCCAGGAGCCCTGGCGTGACTTTCGCGATATCGCCGTGCTCGCTTTTCCCACCCCCGACGGCGATGCGGAGCCTATACTTGTTCCCACTGCCGTGCGTAGCAGCCAGAATGAGCAGGACTGGGCGGCGGTTCTTGCGGGAAATAAAGGCGCAACGGTTCGCGTCGCCGCCGCTTCTGCCGCCGAAAAACCAAGCTGGGTTGAGGTGACGTTTGCCCAGCCGGTGACGCTTCGCTCGCTGGAGCTGCCCCCCGTGGAGAAGCTTGCGCTACGACGAAACTTTGATCCGGGGGCCACGATCCATGTGCAGGCACTCGGTGAGAGCGGCCTGGTGGAGGTCGCCCGTCGCGAGATCCCACGCAGCAACTGGCAGGACGATCAGCCCCTCGTTCTCGCCGTGCCCAAGACCGTGGCACGGGGTTTCAGGTTCACGTTTGAGAACAAGACGCCGCTTGAGTTCTCTGTGTTCACGCTCTCCTCAGCGGCCCGCCTCCACGACTGGCACGGACAGTCCGGGCTTGTCCTGCGGAGCCTGGATCGGAGCGTGCTGCTGCCTCAAGACCGTGCGGCCTGGATCGCGCCTGAGAGTGTCTTAGACCTGAGCCGCTACCTAGACGAGAGCGGCACGCTGCACTGGAGCCCGCCTGCGGGAAAATGGACGATCCTGCGCTTTGGCCATGTCAATACGGGCAAGAAAAACGGCCCTGCCCCTCCTGAGGCCACGGGCTTTGAGTGTGACAAGCTCTCTCCACGTGGTGCCGAGGCGCACTTTGCGGGCTACATTGGGCGGCTCTCCGCGCCGGGCGGGGCGGCGGATGCGGGGCGGCTAAAGGGCATGGTAATTGATAGCTGGGAGTGCCGCACGCAGACCTGGACACCCGCGCTGGAGAAAGAGTTCGCCGCGCTCCGGGGCTACGCGCTGCGCTCCTGGCTGCCCGCGCTGGCAGGCTGGGTGGTGGGTGATCCAGGCACCAGCGAGCGTTTTCTGCGCGACTGGCGTGCGACGCTCAGCGACCTGCTGGTCAGGAACTACTACAGCCGCCTTGCGGCGCTGGGCCGAGCGCGGGGCATGACGCTCTCGTTTGAGTCGGGGCCGGGGGACGTTCCTACGGGAGACATCTTGCAGTACTACGGGCAGGCCGATATTCCTATGTGCGAGTTCTGGCACCCCAACGACCCACACGGAGGAGGGCTGGAGGCGAAACCAATGCTGCCCGCCGTCTCCGCCGCGCATATTTACGGAAAGCCGCGCATCGCCGCCGAGGCGTTCACCAATATCGGGCTACGCTGGGACGAGCACCCGTTTATGCTCAAGCACCTGGCCGACCGTCACTTCGCACAGGGACTCAACCATCTGGTTTTTCATACCTACACCCACAATCCCAGCCTTGAGTTGGTTCCTGGCACCTCATTTGGGCGTGGCATCGGCACGCCCTTTCTGCGCGGTCAGACCTGGTGGAAGCACCTGCCGCACTTCACGGAGTACCTCGCACGTACTAGCTTTTTGCTGGAGCAAGGCCAGCCTGTTTCGGATGTTCTCTGGTACCTAGGCGATGATCTGGATCATAAACCACGCCAGGATCAAGGGGAGCTCTTTCCCGAAGGCTTTAAGTACGACTATCTGAACGCCGATGCGCTTCTGAATCGCCTGAGTGTAGACAAGGGGCTCCTGAAAACACCGGAGGGAGTGACCTGGAGGGTGCTGCTGCTGCCCAATCGCCCTCGCCTGACTGCGGCGACGCTCGCCCGCTTGAGCGAGCTGGTGCGCAAAGGCGCGACCGTGATTGGCCTGCCCTCGTCTCAAAATCCCACGCTCAGCGGCGGGGATCAGGAGCAGCGGCGCTTCCAAAAACTACTGGAGGAGCTCTGGGGCACTGCGCCAAGCCTGCGCGGGGAGCGCCGTCTTGGTGCGGGACGGCTGCTCTGGGGCGGCGAGGTGAGGGCAACTCTCGCTCAGCTAGGGATCGAGCCGGACGTGAGCGGAGCTCGCTCTGCGCTCTGGTGCCACCGCCGCACGGAAACCCACGATATCTACTTTGTGGCAGCGGACCGCAAAGCGCCGCTCCGTGCCGCACTGAGCTTTCGTAGCCAGGGCCAGCCGGAGCTGTGGGACCCGCTCACCGGCACGAGTAAGCCTGCAAGCATCGTTGAGCCTCTGGAGCGTCCGGGCAAGCACACTCGCGTCTTTCTGGAGCTGCCCGCTGCGGGCTCGGTCTTTGTGATCTTTCCCCGCACCGTCCCCACAAAAAAAATGAGCACGCTCACTCGGATAACGCACAACGGCGTCTCGCTCACCGAGGGCACGGATCGCGGCGTGCCACAGGCCACTCAGGGTCTAAAATCCGGTGAGGAAGTCCAGCCCTGGGTCGAGACGCCTCCGCCGATATTTGAGTACGAGCTTCTCGGTGAAGGCAAGCAGCTGCTTTGCTGGGAAAACGGCGACTACACCCTCACCCGTAGCGATAAAGCGCTTGCGCATGCTGTCGCCAAACAGGCCAAGACGATCCCCCTGATTGGGCCGTGGTACCTGTCGTTTCCGCCGGGCTGGGACGCGCCTGAGCGACTTGCGTTGCCCACGCTCCAGCCCTGGTCGGAGCTCGCCGACCAGGCGACCCGCGCGTTTTCAGGCTCGGCAACCTACACCACGGAAGTGAACCTCGACGTCTCTGCCGCGTCTGCAAGGCTGATGCTGGATCTGGGACGAGTGGCGGTGATCGCCGAAGTGACGGTCAATGGCAAGGCAGTAGCGACCCTCTGGGCCGCGCCGTTTCGCGTGGAGATTACGGGGTTGGTACGCCCAGGGCGCAACTCTATCTCCGTCACCGTGACCAATACCTGGCACAACCGTCTTGCCTACGATGCCGCGCTCCCCGAGAGCCAGCGAAAAACCTGGGCGATCAACGCCCCGAAAAAAAATGCCCCCCTCCAGCTCGCGGGCCTTCTTGGGCCGGTCGTGATACGCCAGGGCGAGCTCATCAAACTATGAAAAACAAGGTAATGACCCCTAATTTTTTCGGGGCACCCGCCGGGGCACTGGCGAAGACGAAAGCACGGCTGAGCCAGGAGAACTCTGGGCTCCAACCTGCACGAGAGGCGCTGCTCACGCTCACCGAAGGTCCTAAAGCTGCCCTGCTGCCTCTGAAACCGCTATGAATGGCGAAGAGCTCCCCGATCTCAGCAGTGTTCCTGCCGACCTGACTCTGCCCGCACTCAGCGAAGGGATGCCTAAGGCAGGGAGGCGCGTGAGGCACTTCCTTTCGGAATACGCGGGTACGCAGGTCTATCATGTGCTGTATCTCCCTACGGACTGGAAAGAGGGAAAGAAATACCCAGTGATAGTCGAGTATGCCGGTAACGGTGGGTACTCCAACCGCTTCGGGGATGTTTCTCACGGTGTCCCGGAGGGGAGTAAGCTGGGCTACGGACTCTCCGCAGGCCAGGGCTTTCTCTGGCTCTGTCTGCCGTATATTGATGTGGGACGTACCCGTATCTGCACCCAGTGGTGGGGCGATGTCAACGCCACTCTGGAGTACTGTAAGACAGCCGTCCGCTTGGTCTGTGACCAGTACGGCGGGGACTCCTCTGCCGTGATCCTCGCAGGGTTCTCCCGGGGCGCCATCGCCTGCGGTTATCTGGGACTACACGACGACGAAATCGCCAGTCTCTGGCGGGCCTTTATTGCGTATAGCCACTACGACGGTGTGAAAACGTGGCCCTACCCCAGCTCCGATGTTGCTTCTGCCGTGGCGCGCCTAAAACGGCTAAAGGGGCGCCCCTCGTTTGTCTGCGACGGAAGTACAGAGGCAACACGCTCGTATATCGCCTCAACGGGTGTCCAAGCTCCCTTTACCTTCCAGAGTGTGCCGTTCCGGAATCACAACGATGCTTGGGTACTCCGCGACACGGCTGCCCGAGTGGCACTACGAGCGTGGCTAAGCGCAGTGCTAGCAGTAAGGAAATGATGAAAACAAAACCGAACTTTGTCTTTTTTCTGACGGATGACCAGCCGTACAACGGCCTGAGTTGCACCGGCAATCCCGTGCTGAAGACGCCGCACTGGGATGAGCTTGCCGCAGAGGGCGTGCTCTTTGAGAAAGCTTTTGTCACCACCGCGATCTGCTGTTGTAGCCGTGCGAGTCTCTACACGGGCCAGCACATGCGTCGCCATGGAGTTGCGGACTTCAAGACGCCGCTCTCGGCGGCGCAGTGGCAGCAGACCTTTCCCGCACTTTTACGCAAGGCAGGCTACCGTACGGGCTTTCTCGGCAAGTTTGCCATCGGTGCACCTCAGCCCAATAAAGCGCTCGCTCTGCCTGCCGATCAGTTCGATCTCTGGTACGGCTTTCCACAGAACATCGCGTTTAAACAGATGATAGATGGCAAGCCGCGCTACCTAACCACCGTGATGACCGAGAAAGCCGTCGCGTTTCTGAAGGAGGCAAAGCCTGAGCAGCCGTTCTGCTTAATTATCGCACTGAAAGAGCCGCATGGGCCGCTGGACTACTTCGACCCAGAGTATAAAGACCCCTACACCAACGCGACCATTCCGCCGCCGAAGAATCTGAGTCGGGAGTCGTTTGAGGCGCTCCCCGAGAATGTCCGGGGCAGTCTGGGAGCCACTCCCGAGTGGTTTGAGAAGCCCGCGACATTCCAATCCGCACTTCGTAAGACCTATGCCTACACGAGTCGCGCCGATGCTGCCGTGGGAGAGATCTGTCGGGCACTCAAAGAGCAGGGGCTTGATCAGAACACCGTGGTAATCCATCTATCAGATAATGGCTCGATGGACGGCGCACATGGACTCGACGGCAAGTGGCTGATGTACGAGGAGTCTATCCACGTGCCACTGATCATCCGCGACCCGCGCCTGCCAAAGTCCACGCGCGGACGGCGCTCGCAGCTGGCGCTCAATATTGACCTCGCGCCCACGATTCTCGCGATGGCGGGTGTTCCGATTCCCCAGGGCATGCAAGGCCGCGATCTCCAGCCGATCTTGCGCAATGCCAAAGCCAAGGGCCGCGCCGACTGGTACTACGAGCACACCTACAACACCGACCCGCCGCGCAAGCCGATTCCCAAGAGCGAGGGCGTCCGTACCGAGCGCTGGAAGTACATCCGCTACACAGAACCGCAGCAGCCTTTAGAACAACTCTTTGACCTGAACACCGACCCGCAGGAAGAGCGTGATCTGGCGGGAAACGCTGCGTATACAAAAACGCTGAGCCAGCTTCGTGCTCGGTGCGACGACTACCGAAAGACATTAAGATAATGATGAAACCCCTCGCCCTGCTCTTGCTCGGCACACTTGCAAGTACGGCTCTCGCGGCACCGCCGAAGCCAAAGCCAAAACCCAATGTGGTCTTTATTCTCGCCGATGACTTGGGCGTGAACGATCTCTCGCTCTACGGCAGTAAATTTCACGAGACCCCAAACATAGACGCGCTGGCCCGGCGCGGTATGGCGTTCACCCAGGCGTACTCGGCGAGCCCGCTGTGCTCGCCCACGCGCTCCAGTATTCTGAGTGGCCTCTTTCCCGCTCGCACCGGCATCACAGCTCCCGACTGCCACCTGCCCAAGGAGGTCTTTGCGAAGAACTTAGTCGGCAAGGCGGCTCCAACGCAGAAAGTGCTGACCGCCGAGAGCGTCACGCGCTTTAAGACCGAGTACTACACGCTGGCAGAAGCCTTCAAGGCCGACGGCTACACCACGGCGCACTTTGGGAAATGGCACCTCGGCCCCGAGCCCTACTCCCCGCTCCAGCAAGGTTTTGACTTCGATGTCCCCCACACGTCGGCTCCCAGTCCGCTGGGAAAGGGCTTTTTCTACCCGTTTCCCGTCTGGAAGGGCCACGGCAAGCCCGGCGATAACTTAGAGGACTTAGTCGCAGACGAGGCCGTGGGGTTTATCGCAAAAAATAAAGACAAGCCGTTTTTCCTGAACTACTGGTCGTTTGAGGCGCACTCTCCGTGGCAGGCGAAAGAGACGCAGATCACAAAATACCGCGCCAAGGCCGACCCCAAGTCACTTCAGCGCAACCCGGTCTATGCGGGGATGATCGAGACACTGGACGAAGTGGTGGGGCGCTTGGTGGCCGCGCTGGACAAGGCGGGCGTGCTGGACAACACTATTATCGTCTTTACGTCGGACAATGGCCCCTATATTGTTCCTAACAAAGAGCACATGCCCGAGGAGTTTCACAGCGTCCCCGTGACGAGTGCGCTGCCGCTCCGGGCGGGCAAGGGCAATATCTACGAGGCGGGAACGCGTGTGCCGCTGGTGGTGGTCTGGCCGGGAAAAGTCAAGCCCGCGTCGCAGAGCGCGGCGCTGATCCAGAGTACGGACTTCTTCCCCACGTTTGTGGACATGCTCGGCTGGAAGCTTCCTTCAAGTGCGCAACGCTTCGACGGCATGAGCCAGCGGCAGGCGCTGGAGAAAAATAAAGCCGTTCGCCAGGAGATCTTCTGCCACTTCCCGCACGGCCAGGGCAGCAATGTCTACGAGGCGATGCCCGCGCCCACCCCCAGCACTCCCGCCAGCTCCGTGCGCGTCGGCGACTGGAAGCTGATTCGGTTCTACTGCGACGGTCCCGAGCAGGCCAACCGCCACGAGCTCTACAACCTCAAGGCCGACCCTGGTGAGCGGCGTGATCTCGCTGCCACGCAGCCAGAGCGCGTGACGCAGCTTGCGTCGCGTCTGGACGCGCTTCTTAAAGACACCGAGGCGGTGATTCCGCTGAAGAACCCTGCCTACAACCAGAACCCGAAGCCCAAGCTCGTTGCGGACGCGGAGGGCTGGGTCAGCCTCTTCAATGGCGAGAACCTAGACGGCTGGGAGCGCCACAGTGGCACGGCGGAGTACCGGGTGGAGGACGGCGCGATTGTCGGCAAGACTGTGCTGGGAAGCCCCAACACCTTTCTCTGCACCAAGCAGACCTACGGCGACTTTATTCTGGAGTTTGAGTTTAAAGTGGCGGACACGATGAACTCCGGGGTTCAGTTTCGTAGCCAGTTTTTTGACAAGTCCACCGAGCTCATGGTCGCGGGAATGCCCAAGAAACTCCCCGCGGATCGTGTTCATGGCTACCAGTACGAGATTGATCCCTCCGCACGTGCCTACACCGGCGGTATCTACGATGAAGGACGGCGCGGCTGGCTGGTGGATCTGAAGCAGAACCCCACGGCTCAGAAAGCGTTTAAAAAAGGCGAGTGGAACCGAGCGCGTATCGAGTGTCGGGGCGATCAACTCCAGACCTGGATCAACGGGGTCAAAGCCGCCGAGCTCAAAGACAGCCTAACCCTGCGCGGCGTGATCGCGCTGCAAGTGCATGGCATCGGGGCAGGCAAGAAAGCGCCCGGCGAAGAAATCCGCTGGCGAAGCCTACGGATCAAGAACTTGGATAAACCATGACAAGTCACCAGAAAAAGACGGAGCTTGAAGCGGGCTTCGTTCGTCCGCCTGCCTCGGCCAAACCCCACACCTGGTGGCACTGGATGAACGGTAATGTGAGCAAGCAGGGCATCACGGCAGATCTAGAGGCGATGCAGCGTGTGGGAATCGGGGGGTGTCAGGCATTTCATGTGACGGATGGCATTCCCGCTGGGCCGGTTGGTTATATGAGCGATACTTGGCGCGCGATGATGAAGCACGCCCTCACGGAAGCCGAGCGCCTGGGGCTGGAGGTCTGCCTGCACAACTGTGCGGGCTGGTCGAGCTCGGGTGGCCCCTGGATCACCCCGGAGCACGCGATGCAGAAGCTGGTGTTCTCCGAGAAGCGCGTCACGGGGCCAATGGTTTTCTCGGGCGAGCTGGAGCAACCCAAAGCCACGGCGGGCTACTACCGCGATATTGCGATTCTCGCCTTTCCCACACCTAAGGGCGAGCTGCGCGGCGGCAGTGGCTTTCGGATCGCGGATATTGAGGCCAAGGCCGGGTTTGGTGCCAAGGATCGGCCCGCTCCTGACACGCGCACGGTCGAGCCGGGCGATTGTATCGCTCTGAAAGAGATTGTTAATCTCACGGGACGTAAGAGCTGGCAGGTGCCTGCGGGTGAGTGGACCCTTGTGCGCTTTGGCCACACCCCAACGGGCTCCACCAACCGCCCCGCTCCCCCGGAGGGTGTGGGGCTGGAGTGCGACAAGCTCAGCCGTGCGGCGGCGCTACTGCACTGGCACAGCTCGATGGCCAAGGTCATCGCGGACATCGGGCCGTCCCTGAGGGGCAAGGCGCTCAATAACATCCTGATTGATAGCTACGAGGTGGGCTACCAGAACTGGACACCGCAGCTCGCGACAGCATTTCGCAAGACGCACGGCTACGACCTACTGGCCTATCTGCCCTGCATCACCGGGCGCGTGGTGGGAAGCCTGGAGCAGTCCGAGCGCTTTCTGTGGGACTTTCGCCGCACGATTGCGGATCTGTTTCTGAGTGAGTACATCGGCACCTTTGAGCAGCTCTGCCACAAGCAGGGCTTGACGCTCTCCATTGAGCCCTACGGCAACGGCAACTTCAGCCACGCCGAAGTCGCCGCCCGTGCTGATATTCCCATGGGCGAGTTCTGGGTGAGGTCACCGGGGCGCTACACCTGGACGGGCAAGCTGGCCGCATCGGCGGCGCATGCCAGCAGCCGAAAGTTTGTAGGAGCGGAGGCATTTACGGCGTCCCCACCGAACGCCTGGATCAATAGCCCCGCGTCGCTCAAGGCCGAGGGCGACTACTTTTTCACGCAGGGGATCAACCGCTTCATTTTTCACACGTTTGTCCATCAGCCTTGGCCGAGCTCGGTTCTGCCGGGCATGACCATGGGACCGCACGGGATGCAGGGCAACCGGAACAACACCTGGTTTGAGCAGAGCGCGGCCTGGATGACCTACATCGCGCGGTGCCAGTATCTCCTGCAAGAGGGCCACGCCGTGATGGATCTCTGCTACGTGCTCGGTGAGGACACCGCCAGTGCTAATAGCCTGGAGGTTCGTGACGCGCTCCGTCCCGCCCCGCCCCCTGGCTACGACTACGGCGTGGTGGATGTCGCCACGGTGATGAAGTTATCCGTAAAGAACGGCGAGCTGGTGCTGCCAGGCGGCATGCGCTACCGTGCCTTGGTGCTGATGCCCAGCCGGGGGATGCGCCCCGCCCTGGCACGCAAGCTCGCCGCCCTGATCCAGGCCGGAGCCCTCGTGGTCGGCCCCCGCCCCACACAGTCCCCGAGCCTGGCAGGCTACCCTAGATGCGACGAGGAAGTCCGGCGGCTCGGAAAGGCAATCCCTGAGTGGTCGCTGGAGCAGGCGCTGGCACAGCTCCGCCTTATGCCCGATGCCCGCTTCTCCGCACCTCAGATAGAGTATCTCCACCGCAGAACGGCAGACACGGATCTTTATTTTGTTTCGAATCAGAGTGCTCAGCCGTCCGTGGTGGACGCCACGTTTCGCATCCGTGGTAAGTGCCCCGAGCTATGGAATCCCGAGACTGGTGAGATCCGTAAAGCGCCCATCTGGCACGAGAAAGAGGGCAGCACGACGGTTGCACTCACGCTGGAGCCATCGGGCTCCGTGTTTGTGGTCTTCCGTGAGGCCGCAGGTAGCGCGGATCACTTGGTTGCCATCGCGCCTCTAAATGGGAGCGCGTCTGTACAACCGACGGCGCTGGAGATTCGCCACGCTCGCTACGAGGCTGTGGATGGCTCGGAGGGCAAGGACGTCACCGAGCAGCTCCAAAAGCTCGTGAAGAACGGAGCACTGAGCCTTGAGGTCGGCAATAGCCTCTTTGGCGATCCAGCGTTCAAGAAAGTCAAGCAGCTCACGGTGACTTATCGCCTGAATGGGACAGAGAGAACCGAGACACGCAGCGAGAAGAAACGCCTGGAGCTTGGGGCAGTGGGCGCTGTTGCGACTCTGCCAGACTATGCACTGACGGTGGATGCGAACGGCTTGCCACGTCTGCGAGCGAGCGCTCCCAGTGCGATGCGGCTGACGTCTGCCTCGGGTAAGCGCTGGCAGGCTGTCGTGAAGGCGGTGCCAGCGCCGCTAGAGATTACGGGGCCCTGGCAGGTGAGATTCCCCACCGGTTGGGGCGCTCCTGAGCAGATCTCGCTGGAGCGCCTGAGCTCCTGGACACGGCACGAGCACCCGGATGTGAAGCACTTTTCGGGAACTGCCACCTACCGTACCAGCTTCATGCTTCCTGAGGCTACGTTCTCCGAGGCCCGCCTAGAGCTAGGGCGCGTTGAGGTACTGGCGCAGGTCTGGCTCAATGGCACGGCGCTGGGAACGCTCTGGAATGCGCCGTTTCAGGTCGAGGTGACAAAAGCGCTCCGCCCCGGTGTGAACACGCTAGAAGTACGCGTGACCAACCAGTGGGTCAACCGCTTGATCGGCGACGCGGCCCTCCCGGAAGACGAGCGATTTACCGGTGGAACCACGTCCGGACGAGGACGCGGTATTGCCGCGATCCCCGAGTGGCTCTTGAAGGGATCACCGCGTCCGGCAACCCTGCGAAAGAGCTTCGCCACCTGGCAGCACTACAGCGCGAACTCTCCTCTGCTAGACTCCGGCCTGCTCGGCCCGGTGCGGCTTGTCTTTTTACAAGAGGCAACACTGGACTGAAACGCCACGCGAAAAGAACGGTTATACTACTTGCCTAGGAGAGATGTGATGAAGAGAACTCGGCCCGACGATATTCGCATTGAGGCGGTCTATCTGGCGCAGACCCATGTGATGAAGCCCGATCAGCCCTACTTTCGCCTGACAGGCAACCGGGATGCTCTTCTCAAAGTGCACCTCGTCTCGGAGAGCAGCGCGGCGGTTCCGCCCGTGCAGGCACTGGTTCGTAGCAAGGGGGAGACGGCGATGCTCACTCTCCAAGGCCCAGCAACTCTGCCCAAAGCGTTCTCCTCCGAACCCGGCGTGGTGCAGCACAAATTAGAAGACAGCTTCACGGCGCTGATTCCCGCACGCCTGGTGCGCCCAGGTCTAAGTGTCGAGGTGCGTGCGGGCTCCCAGAGCGTTCGACATGAGCTGGCCGTCGGGGCACCAACCGTGGTGAAGATGAAGATGTTCGACATCCACTACTTCGGAAAGCCAGGGAAGGACTACCCCGAGGGTTTCTTTAAGGAGCTCTCGGCTAAGTGGCCTGTGGCAGGCTTCGAGCTGGAGCGGGTGCGCAACATTAACTTCCCCGAGCTGGTGATCCCCGGACGGCCCGCCGCAGGAGTGGCTCCCGTCAAAGTTGCTTCTCCGCAGGAGTACCTCACCAAGACCGGGAAGAAATTCGATGGCGAGCAAGCAGCGGCACTCCAGTGGGTTGGGGCGCTCTCACGGGCGGGAGGCAACCAGGATGTGGCGATGTCGTACGTCACGATCCAGGGCGTACCTGCAGGGGGGCAAGCCGGTGGCTACAACGGTGTGGGGAGTCCGAGCGTGGGGATCATGAACCACGAGCTGGGGCATGCCTTCAGCCTCCCGCACATCGGTGAGCAGAAGGACTACCCCTACCGTGGTGCGATGCACGGCATACCTCCTCCTAAAATCTTCAACGAAGTCCATGTCGGGCCGACTTGGGGCTTTGACCTGTCCTCGAAGACCTTCCTGCCGCCCACGGTTCAGCAGTCCAGCGGGCGCTGGGTGGCGGGAACCTACAAAGCCGACCCGATGCAAGGCGGCGGGAGCGGCGACCAAGAGAAGCCGTTTCTCCTGCGCCACTTCTCCGACTACAATGTTCGCAGGATGCAGACGTATCTGGAGCGGAAAGTGGCGGTCTCTCGGGGAGGGCAGTTCTACAAGTGGGATGATGCCACGGGGGACTACACGCAGAAAGTACAGACCGATGGCGTGCGCTACCCCACCGAAGTGGAAGTGCCTGTTATCAGTGTGATGGCCTCAATCTCACTGGCCACCCCCGATGTGAACTTGCTTTATCCCCCCATCGGCCCCTACAAAGGCAACCGCATCCGCACCTTCGACCCCCGAGTTGCTGGTGACAGAGACACGGCTCGCGTGGCGTTCTCCCCCAAGGGCGGCTGTGATTTCTCGTTCAAGGTGACGCAAGGGAGCAAGGAGAGCCTTTACTTGTTGCCGGTCAGCGGTGATGAAGGGGGCAAGCCACTCAGCCTCGCGACGGTAGCCGTGAATCTGCGTGCCACCGATGGCCCCGTCACCGCAATTGAGTTGCTTCACACGCCCAGTGCGGACCGCATGGGGCTTCCCGAGAGCCCGAAGTTGCTGGCGCAGTGGGGGAAGAAATGAAACGTACCTCTCCCCAACCCCTCTCCCGGGCAGTCGTTCCTCCTTGGGAAAGGGGCTCAAATCCACCCTCTGGCTCCCTCCTTTCCCAGCGAGGAACGAGCGTCCGGGAGAGGAGGGCTGGGGAGGAGAGGTTGGTAGCAACACGACCGTTGATCTGGGTGACGCCCACCGACCGTGCCCCGATCCTGGCGAAGCTCGCGACGCAGCCCTGGGCAAGAGCGCACCTCGCGGCCATCCAGGAGCGGGTTAAAGTCGATGTGGCGCAGCACCAGCGTGATCGGGATGCCTATCTGCGTGGCTTTCCGCTGGTGCCTAGCCCTGCTGGAGCGCAGGCTCACCCGACTTTTGCTTACCAGGGAGCCAACGGGGCACGTACCAACATGGCAGCGCGGCAGAAGCTCATGCACTTTTCGCAAGTAGGCATTGACTGCGGCGTGCTGTATTTCTTGACTGAGGACAAGTCCTACGCCGCCTGTGCCGCGGATATCCTTGCGGTATTTACCGAGGCCATGGTGCAGCTCAAACCCTCGGAAGGCACGGGCAACGGGGGCTATCTCTACCCCAATGACCATTTACTGGAGGCACGCATTCTCGGCTCCCAGATCCCGCTGATCTATGATTTCGTGGCTCGCTATCTTCAGGCAGGAGCCCTGGTCTACGACCTCGCAGCACGAAAGCCCCAGAGTTTAAATTTTGAAAACGCTCAGACTGTGTTCCGGCGCTACGCACGGCTCGCCATAGACCATGGGCTGGTCAATAACAACTGGTCTGTGCTGGAGATGCCCTCGCTGGCGCACAATGTCCTCGCCCTCGACGATCCGGCGGAGCGAGCCCGCTTGCTGGCCTTTGTGACATCGGAGAACACACCGCGCCAGGACTCTCTTAAGAAGGTGGTGGGACACTTCAAAAATCCCGGTGAGATCTGGCCGGAGTCGTTCCAGTACTCGGGCGGGGTTTCGGCGCTGTCTACCTACCTTGTGGCCCTGATGGAGCGCCAAGGGCAGGCAGATGCCCTGACGGCAAGCTACGCCAATATCCCGCTCTCGCTGGCACGGCTTGAGGAGCTGCGCTTTCCCAACGGCGAATACATCCGCTTCGGGGATGGCCCCCGCAAGAGCAACCCGCACTACCGTCAGTTCGAGATCGCCCATGCTCTGGGGCAGCGCCTGGGAGATACCCGGCTTCAAGCGATTTTTGGAGGGCTGATTAAGGCAGGGATCGAGAGCAAGGAGTACGATCGGTCGAAGCCGGAGGGACACAGCGGCGGCCCCAACTCCTACTTTGCCCCGCTCCCTCTCCTCTGGTTCTCTCCCGAGGTCAAGGGCGAAGCGACACCGCGCCCCTCGAAGACTACCGACACACTGCCCTTCGTCGGGGCGGTGCTACAGCGCAGCCTCTCGCCCACAAAGAGTGCCAAAGATGCCTTGATGGCGGTGGTGAGTGGCGGCTCTCATGTCCACGGGCACGCGTCGGGGATGGCGCTGGAGCTCTACGGGAAGGGGCAGGTACTGGGCACCAACGCGGGTAAGGGGGAGTACACCACCGACGAGCACGAGAACTACAGGCGTCTCTTTGCCGCCTACAACACGGTGATCGTTAATGGGGCCACACAGAGCTCCGGCGGCTGGGTGGGGCTGGGAACGCAGACCGTTCAGACCATCGCGCTGGAGCCCAAGCCTGGTGCGAAGCCCCTCTCAGGGGCGTGCTCGTTCTCGCTCACCCGCTTCGCCGACGACAAGAGCCCTGGTGCAAAGGCGACGCATGAGCGGCTGGTCGCACTGATCCGAACCTCGCCGACCACGGGCTACTACGTTGATATTTTCCGCTCCCGCGCCCTGCCGGACACCCCGGAGCAGTTCCACGACTATATCTACCACAACCTCGGGGAGGGGGTGGAGCTGACGGCGGAGCAACCTGGTTTGGCGCTATCCGATGCGCCTGAGCGGTTCCGCCCGATCGCGGGTGCTGTCTGGAAGCAGAACGGGAAATACCTCTGGCCGGGCTGGCATGTCTTTCAAAAAACGCAGGCATCGGGGGCTTTTGCGGGCAGTGTCCAGGCGCATTTCCATGCCAAGTCGCTCCCCGGAATGCGGCTCTTTTTACCCGGCGTGCCTGGTCGCGAGTACGCCCGTGCGCTTGCCCCCGCCACCAAAGAGGCTCCTGAGCCCTACGAGAAGTCCCCAACCCCTGTGCTGGTCGTCCGTCAGCGCGGCCCCGCCTGGGAGCAGCCCTTCGCGGCGGTCTTTGAGCCGCTGGAGCGTGGGGAGAGCAAGGGGAGCATTGTCTCCGTCACACCGCTCACCGACGAAAAAGGGCTGGCGGGGCTGACCGTGGTCAGTGAGCTTGCGGGAAAAAAGCTGACCCAGCATCTTCTCGTGCGCTCCTGCAAGCTCGCAAAACAAGAACTGGAGCTGAGTGGGCTGTTTGGTATTGTCACTTTGGTTGAGAATAGCTCGCCGACGCTCTACTTGGGGGCGGGAGCCTTGCTGCGCTATCAGAGAACCCGGCTGACCATGCCCGGTGAGAGAAAGAGCTAGCGTATGACCTACGATGTGGTTGTTTATGGTGACTCCTGCGGGGCAGTCACGGCGGCGGTTGCGGCCAAGCGCGATGGGCGCTCGGTGATCTTGGTGAACCCGACAGGCTTTCTGGGCGGAATGAGCGCCAGCGGCCTGGGAGCGACCGACTTTCTCGGGCAGCGTGCCACGTTTGGGGGGATCGCCTCGGAGTTCTACGACCGGGTGGCCGCCGCCTACGGAGAGAGCTACGTCCGCAGCTTCGAGCCTCACGTCGGGCAGCAGGTCTTTGAGAAGCTCATCGCGGAGGCAGGCGTCCCGGTGGTCTACAACGAGAAGCTAGACCGTCGGCCCGGCAAAGGCGTGAAGAAGAAGGGGCAGCGCATCGAGGCTATCACGACGCTTAGTGGTAAGACCTACCAGGGCAAGATGTTTATTGATGCCACCTATGTTGGGGACTTGATGGCCGCGGCAGGTGTGCGCTACACCGTGGGTCGGGAGCCAGAGAGCCAGTACGGTGAGAACATGGCGGGCGTGCGGCGCGGCGACACCAAGCCACGTGTCCACTACCTCCAGGGCGACAAAGACCATTTTGTGAAAGATGTTGATCCCTATGTCAAGCCCGGCGACCCGAGCAGTGGGCTCCTGCCCTATGTTTTTGACATCAAAGGTCTCACCAACGGCCAGGGCGATAAGAAAATCCAGGGCTACAACTACCGGGTCTGCCTGACCACCGATCCCAAGCTCCACATTCCGATTGAGAAGCCCGCAGGCTACCATGCCCGCGACCACGAGCTCCTGCTCCGAAACTTCGATGCGGGGGATCTGCGCCTCCCGGCTCTGGTGGAGAAGCTCTCTGGGACGGGCTCGAAGGTGGACTGGAACAACATGCACGCCGTGGGCTCCGACCTGCCCGGTGCGAACTGGGACTACCCCGAGGCCAGCTACGAGCGCCGCCAGGAGATTGAAAAGGAGCACGAAACCTACATCCGAGGCTTCCTGTGGACTCTCTCCAACAACCCACGGGTGCCGGAGGCGATCCAAAAGCGAGCCATGGCCTACGGGCTGTCCAAGGACGAGTTCCCCGGCAATGGCGGCTGGCCCTACATGATCTATATCCGTGAGGCGCGGCGCATGGTGACCGACTACGTCATGACCCAGAACGACTGTGAGGGCAAGCGCACCGTCCCCGATCCAGTCGGGCTGGGCTCGTTTGGCATGGACTCCCACGTGGTGCAGCACTTCGTCACGGAGCGTGGGTTTGTCATCAGCGACGGTGTTATCTGGCACGTCCCGCCGAGGCCCTACGGCATCTCGTATCGCTCGATTGTCCCGCGCAAGGGCGAGTGCGAGAACCTCTTCGCCCCGATCTGCGTCTCCGCGTCGCATGTCGCGCACGGCTCGATCCGCATGGAGCCGGTCTTTATGACACTCTCCCAGAGCGCCGCGCTAGCCGCCGGGCTGGCAATAGACACCAAAAAACGCGTCCAAGAGGTGGCTTATCCTGAGCTACGGAAGCGGCTCGATACCGTCAAACAAATCGTGGAGCTCGCACAGGTGCCTAAAACGAAATGAAACACAGCCTTACTCTAATCACCCCACTACGGGTTGAGAAAGCGGATGTCGTTGTCTATGGCTCCACTCCCGGTGGATTCTGCGCCGCCATCGCTGCGGCGCGGGAAGGCGCGTCGGTTATCTTGCTGGAGCCGACGCCGCATGTCGGCGGGCTGAGTACGGGCGGGCTGAGCCACTGCGACTCCAATCAGATGCGGCGCGAGACCTTGATGGGGCTCTTCGATGAGTGGCACCGGCGCGTGGTGAAAGACTACACGGACCGTGGACTGCCCGCCCCCTACAATGCCACGCTCAAAGACGGCGCGAAATGGACGTTCGAGCCGCACGTGGCGATGCGCGTGACGATGGCGATGCTCAAAGAAGCGGGTGTCCACGTGCTGACCGGGCGCTATCTGACGGCGGTGAAAAAAGACCGCGCCCGCATCACGTTGCTTGTCACCAAGAACGGCACTTTCTCCGCCAAGGTCTTCGTGGATGGCTCCTACGAAGGCGACCTCATGGCGGCAGCGGGCGTGGACTGGACCATTGGGCGCGAGGGTCGCGCGGAGAAAGGCGAGTCCTACGCGGGCAAGCAGTATCCCAAGACAAAAATGAATATCAGCGGCCTCGACGATGCGGGTAAACTGCTCCCACTTGTCACCACCGCCGACGCTGGCCCCGACGATGCAGGCGATAAGAATGTGATGACGTATAGCTTTCGGCTCTGTCTCACCAGGAACCCGGCCAATAGGGTGCTCTTACCTGCGCCGAAAAACTACGACCCTGCACGCTTCGAGCTCGCGCGCCGTGCTTTCAAGACCGATGTTCGTGGCATTGGGCTGGATCTTTATCCACTGCCCGGCGGCAAGCTTGATGGCAACAACTCGATCCGTGGTCAGATCTCGCTCGGTCTCGTTGGTGGCTGCAACACCTGGCACAGCGCCGATGAGGCAGGCCGCGCGAAGATTTGGGAGGCACACAAGCAGTACACGCTTGAGCTCCTTCACTTTCTCCGCACCGACCTTGCCGTCCCGAAGAAAGTTCGCGACGATCTTTCCAGTCTGGGACTCTGCAAAGACGAGTTTGCAGCGACCGACCACTTCTCCCCCGCGCTCTATGTGCGGGAGTCGCGGCGCATGAGGGGGATGTACATGCTCTCCCAAAGAGATATTCTCGACTCGCCACAGAAAGACGACCCCATTGCCGTCTCCTCGTTCCCGATTGACTCTCATGACTGCCAGCGCATCGCGTTGATAGATGGCGGTGTCATCAATGAGGGCACGATCCTCCCCGTGCGTGTCCCAGGCACGGGGCTTGGCTATGCGTATCATGTGCCCTAC
The DNA here is from genome assembly GCF_031410135.1 of Armatimonas sp. Classification (GTDB taxonomy): domain Bacteria; phylum Armatimonadota; class Armatimonadia; order Armatimonadales; family Armatimonadaceae; genus Armatimonas. Next base: position 20,816 of record NZ_JANNYP010000860.1, read on the forward strand.
CGCTCCGTGCTGCCGCAGGCCACTCAGTGCACCAACCTCCTCGTGCCCATCGCGCTTTCCAGCACCCATGTCGCCATGTCATCGCTACGAATCGAGGGTGCGTGGATGGCCATAGGTCAGGGCGCGGGCGTCGCGGCGGCGCTGTCGGCGAAACGAAACGTCGCCGTGCAGAACCTGCCGTATCCCGTGCTGAGAGAGCGCCTCCTTGCTCAAGGCCAGGTGCTCCCGCTGCCGCCCCCACCACCCAAAACGACCGTACCCAAAGTGCCCAGCAAACCATGATTATACTTCCACAAGCATCCTCGCCTCTGAAAGGCTCCCGCAAATACGAGCCCGACTGGGCTACGGTTGCTCCAAAGCGCATCCTCCGACACGCGGACACGAAAAACGACGCGCTCGCCAAGGCAGTTGCTGCCTTGCAGCCGGGCGACAAGCTCGTTCTTGCTGCGGGGACGTACGTTGTGGAGCGGATGTGGGACATCCGAGTCAGCGGTACGGCGGCAGCCCCGATCTGGATCGAGGCCGAAGAAGGCGCGACGGTGATCTTCACGCGACCCGATGCGAAACAGAACGTGCTCAATATCGGCCAGGGCGGCCCGGTGCACCATCTTTGCCTGCGCGGTATAGAGCTCACGGGCGGCAGTCATGGGCTACGGCTTGGGCAGTGTCGCGAGGTCTGGATTGATCAGTGCCATATCCACCACACCGGTGAGGTCTGCCTGAGTGCCAACAGCGCCAACACACGCCGCCTTTTTCTGACAAGCAATCATCTTCATCATGGCGGCGGCCACGGCGAAGGGATGTATCTGGGCGCGAATAACGGCGAGTTTGTCATGAGCGAGAGCGTGATCGCACTAAATCATGTCCACGACTGTAAAGGCTCTCAGGGCGATGGTATCGAGGTGAAACAAGGCTCGTGGGGCAATCTGATCGCCGAGAACGACATCCACGACACACAGTATCCCTGCATCACCGTGTATGGCACCGCCGGGAAGCCCGTGAACATCATCGAGCGCAATCTCTGCCGTCGGAGCGGCGATCACAACATCCAAGTACAGGGCGAGGCCATCGTCCGCAACAACGTCCTCATGAGCGCCAAAGGCTCCGGGCTGGCGAGCACGGATCACCAGGGTAAGACGCGGAACTTACAAGTCATCCACAACACCATTATCAACACGGGCAACGCCTTCAGTGGAGGCTCCTGGAACGGCCGCGAAGGGATGGTTCTCGCCAACAACATCCTCTACTCGCGCGATAAGAACGCGGTGCACTTCGCCAACGGCAGCGACGGCGTCGTGATCACCGGCAATGTTATTGTGGGCGATGGTTCCAAAAAGGGAACGGTACCGGGGCGCGGCTTAGCAGACTTTGTGAATGCCACGTGGGATGGCGAAAAACACGATGTCCGACCGGTTCCTGGGGCTCCCTTGGAGAGTGCAGACCCCAGGATGCTGGTTCCCACCGACTTCACAGGCCGACCTCGCACAAAACCTCTGAGTGGAGCGATGGCACGGTGAAATACATCTTTATCTTTGTAACCCTAATGCTGGCCGTACTGGCTGCACTCCCCGCTACCGCACAGGCGATGACAAAGCCCAATATTGTCCTCATCCTCGCCGACGATATGGGGATTGAGTGCTTGTCTGCCTACGGAGGGACATCGCTCAAAACCCCGAATCTCGATAAACTGGCCGCTCAGAGCATGCGGTTTCTTCGCTGTTTCTCCAATCCCTACTGCTCTCCCTCGCGAGCGAGCCTTCTGACCGGGCGCTATCCCTTCCAAAATGGGCTCACGACGGTTCTAGACACTCTGGATAAGGAAGAGATTTATCTGCGCCCGGACCAGCCCAGCTTCGCACGGCAGCTCAAGCAGACCGGATATGCGACCCAGCTCGTTGGTAAGTGGCACGTGGCTCTTGAACATAAGCACAACACGATCAACGAATTTGGGTTCGATCAGTACCAGACCTGGCGAATCTTTGACGAGAAAGGCGAGAAAACCACCCGCTACTGGACTCCTTATCTCATCCGGAACGGCACTGTGATCAAGGATCAAATTAAAGAGCGCTATGGCCCCGATGTAGACCTTGAGCTCTATCTCGACTTCATCAAATCAAGTGCCGCGAAGCAGCAGCCATTCCTTGCCTACTACTCCACCTGCCTCCCACACTTTCCCTGGGAGCCCACCCCCGATAGCGTCGACAAGAGCTACCGACAGCCTTACTCGGGACATAAAGGAGATCCTAAGTACTTCCCTGACATGGTGGCCTACTTCGACAAACAGGTGGGCAAGATCCTCCAAACACTGGAGGAGCTCAATATCGCCGACAACACCATCGTGATGTTCCTGGCAGACAATGGCACGGATCAGGGGCTCACTGTTCAGTGGGGAAACACTAAGAGCATCCGTGGCGGCAAGGGAACCCTGACCGACCGAGGAACCCATGTTCCGCTCGTGGTGCGCTGGCCCGGTCATATCAAGACGGGGACAACCTGCAACGACCTCATTGACTTCTCCGACTTCTTTCCGACGCTCTGTGAGCTGACAGGTGCACCGATGCCGGAGGCGAAAATTCAGGGGCAGAGCTTCGCACCCCAGCTTCTTGGCAAGACCGGTACGCCTCGGGAATGGATCCATATCCAACATGAAGGCAAGCGGCAAGTTAGAAACGGCGAGTACATGCTGAACAACAAAGGTGAGCTGCGCCCGGTTGTCGAACTGTGGCAGGAGCCTGCTAAACCTATTGAAAATAAAGACTCAGATAAGGAAGCCACTGTACGAAAATCACTACAAAAGGTATTTGATGTCTTGGGGAAATGAGACCCGATCGAGCTGTTTGCACGATTCATAAACTCGAATCACAGAAAGAACGACTATGCTTGTAAAGCACGGGAACATGCTAACTAAAATCATCATGCCTGCCCTCTGCCTTGCCGTAACGGCCCTCCCTGTTGGCTCGCGGGTTGCGATGAAAGCCCGTGCCGACAAGCCCAACGTACTGTTCATCATTTCAGATGATCTGACGGCTACGGCGGTTTCCTGCTACGAGAACAAGGCGTGCAAGACACCAAACATAGACCGGCTGGCAGCGGCAGGCACACGTTACACTCGCGCTTACTGCCAGTTCCCGGTCTGCGGGCCTTCGCGCGCATCGTTCATGTCGGGCTATTATCCGCACGCCACGGGGACCATGGGTTACACCAGCGGCAGGGAGAACATCGGAAACCGTGCCACGTGGAGCCAGCATTTCATCAACAACGGCTATCACGCCGCGCGGGTCAGCAATATTTTCCACATGGGCGTTCCGGGTGACATCGAGCAGGGATCAAACGGCGCGGATGACGCACCCTCGTGGAATGAACGGTTCAACAGCAAAGGGCCCGAATGGAAAGCGACGGGTAAGAGCGAATTGCTGGAGAACAACCCCGACGAAACCAAACCGGTTAAGGGCGGCAACACGCTGGAATATGTGAAGGCGGATGGTGACGACCTTGTTCATTCCGACGGCAAGACGGCGCAGGAGGCCTGCGCATTGCTGCGTAAATACAAGGGCGGCAAGCCGTTCTTTCTGGCGATTGGCTTTGTGCGTCCGCACGTTCCTTTTGTTGCGCCCAAGGCCTACTACGAACCCTATGACGTTTCCCACACCGTTCTGCCGGAGAAGGTGTCGGGCGATTGGGACGACATCCCCAAGGCTGGCATCAACTACAAGACCAGCAGGAACCTGAACCTGAACACTGAGCAGGAGAAGAAAGCTGTCGCGGCCTACTACGCCTCGGTCGCTTTCCTGGATGCGCAGGTCGGCAAGGTGCTCGATACTCTTCGTGAGGAAGGTATGGAGAAGAACACCATCGTCATCTTTACCTCCGACCACGGCTTCCACCTGTGCGAACACGATTTCTGGATGAAGGTCGGACTGATGGAGGAATCGTCACGCGTGCCGCTGATCATCAAAGTGCCCGGCAAGAAGCCGGCGGTGTGCAATTCGTTTGTGGAGTTGATTGACCTCTACCCGACAGCTTCAGAGTTGTGCGGCCTTGAAGTGCCGGCGCGCTTGCAGGGCAAAAGCCTCGCGAGAACAGTGGACGATCCCTCTCTCTCGGTGCGCGATGCGGCGTTTTGCGTCAACAACAACAGCTATCTGCTGCGCACTGACAAATGGGCCTTCATCCAGCACGGCGCAAAGGGGGAACTGGGGCTGCAGCTCTACGACATGACGAAGGATCCCAAGCAATACACGAACCTGGCTGGCAAGGCCGAATACAAGGACGTCGTAACTGACTTTAAGAAACGGCTCGAAGCCAGGTTAAGAGAAGTACAACAAAATGATCTGGGCGATGTCCAGCGTGTGAAAAAGGCGGCTATCCGGCGCTGAACTCGCCGACGCCTATTTCGTCTATGTGCGCCAGAATTAACCCCGCAAGGAAAAATATGATCAAAGCACAATGCCTCTTCCGACATTTTCTCGCCGCCCTGCTGTTGGTGCCGCTAGTCGCACTGCACGCTGCCGCGCAGCCACTGTCAAAACCCAATGTCATCCTCATCCTGTCCGACGACCACGGGTTCACCGATTACGGATTCATGGGACACAAGAATGTGCAGACGCCGAACCTTGACCGGATGGCGTCGCAGAGCCTGCTCTATACGCGTGGCTATGTGATGCCCGTCTGCTCGCCATCGCTGGCGTGCCTGTTGACCGGCAAACTGCCGCACCAGCACGGCATCACGGGAAATGACTTGAGCAAGGGCGCCAACGTACAAGCGAACAACGCAGGAAAGGCGGGGCGCACGCCGCTCGCAAACCAACTGCTTGGAAACACCGTCATCCTGCCCAAGGTGCTCACTGCTGCGGGCTACCTGACCTTTCAAACCGGCAAGCTGTGGAATGTCACCGCGCAGGAAGCCGGCTTTTCCGAAGGCATGACCCAGGTCGAGGGCCGGCATGGTGGCGAGGGTCTGGCGATCGGACGGAAAACCATGAAGCCCATTTTCGATTTCATTGAAAAGGCGCAGGCGGCGAAGAAGCCCTTCTTCATCTTGCACGCGCCGATGATGCCGCATTTGCCCCATGATCCGCCTGCGGAATATATTGCGCATTTCCAAGGCAAGGGACTGAGCGACAAAGCGGTGAAATATTACGCCATGATCGAGTGGTTTGATAAGACCTGCGGCGAACTCGACAGCTACCTGGTGAAAAACAATCTCGCCGACAACACGGTGATCATTTATCTGGCCGACAACGGCTGGGATGCAGAGCAAGGCGGCCGGGCCAAGCTCTCGCCTTACGAAATGGGCATCCGAACGCCCATGTTTGTCCGGTGGCCCGCGAAGGTGAAGCCGTTGCGCGATGATGAAACGCTGGCCTCCGTGATTGATTTCGTGCCCACCGTTCTGACTGCCTGCGGATTGAAAGTGCCGACGGATTTGCCCGGCCTGAATCTGCTCGACCGCCCGGCCATGACAGCGCGGAAGTCTGTCTTCGTTGAAGCCTACACGCACGACATCATTGAACTCGGCAAACCGACGAAGAGCCTCGTCGCACAAGTGGTGATCAACGGCTGGTCGAAGCTGATTATTCCCGGCACCATCAGACCGGACAAAGCTTTCGCCTCAAGTCCGAAGGGGATCGAACTGTTCGACCTAAAAAACGATCCGCTGGAGAAGTATGATCTGGCGCCGACCCGCGCCGATGAAGTGAAGCGTCTGCAAGCGATCCAGGAATCTCGTTGATTTCAAGGCGTTTGTGGAAAAGGTTCATGCGAATCTGCCGGAGGTGCGGATTGCGTATATTTCCCGCGGGCCAAGTTCCAAACCTGGCAAGACTTAAAAAATGTTGAACAACGTGAATAGGATTTAATGATGAGGAAAATTTTAGCGAGCGTAATAGCAGGGATCATGGCCGTGTTCGCCACTGGCGCCACCGGCGTGGAAGCGAAACCCCTCAAAGTCTACATCCTGGCAGGCCAGTCGAACATGGAGGGGCATGCGGAGGTACGTACTTTTGACTATATCGGCAAGGATCCGCTGACGGCACCCATTCTCAAGGAGATGCGCAATCCTGATGGAACGCCACGGGTATGTGACAAGGTCTGGATGTCCTATTTGACCGGCCCTTATGATGGCAGTGCAAATGGCGAAGGCCTGGGGAAATTGACCGCTGGCTTTGGCGCACGTGGAGATCAACCTACCAAGGATGGCGGCAAGATCGGTCCCGAGTTCACCTTCGGGATCTATATGGAAAAACGGTTGAACGAGCCAATCCTGATTATAAAGACCGCCTGGGGCGGCAGGTCACTCAATACCGAATTCCGGCCGCCCAGTGCCGGGCAATACAAGCTGCCCAAGGAAATCCAGGAACTTTGGGATAAGCATCCCCAGGGCGCCCACGGGATTCCCAAAGCCGAGGACCGGAAAAAGTGGCAGGATGAAAAGGATGCCGCCTCGGGTGTGTTTTACCGAATGATGATCGAACATGTTAAAAAGGTGCTGGCAGATCCCAAGCGGGTCTGCCCCGCCTACGATCCCAAGGAGGGATACGAATTGGCCGGTTTTGTCTGGCTTCAGGGTTTTAACGACCTGGTCGACGGGACTACTTATCCCGGCCCCGACAAACCTGGAAAATACGATGTTTATTCAGACCTGCTGGCCAAGTTCATTCGCGATGTTCGCAAAGACCTGTCGGCCCCGAAGATGCCATTCGTGATCGGTGTGCTGGGAGTCGACGGTGAGAGCAAAAATGTGAATTTCCGCAAGGCCATGGCCGCACCGGCCGACATGCCCGAGTTCAAGGGCAATGTGGTTGCGGTTGAGACTGCTCCCTTCTGGGATGATGCCATTGCTGCCGCACAGCCCAAGCAGGGTGAGTATAACAATATCGTTGGCACCGCTCACACATTGAAAAAAGATGGCACTTTCGACAGGGATTGGAAATGGGAGAATTACTGGAAGCCGGTTGGCAAGCCTCTGCCAGAGGAACGGATCTGGCGCTTCGCTACGATTGATCCCACTGAGAAGAAGGACAAGATGGAGAAATATGACGGCAGGCGATTCCGTGACATCACGCTGCCAGCCGGGATGGAGAATTGGCACATGCCTGACTTCGATGACAACAAATGGACGGAAGGCAAGGGCCCCATCGGAAAAGGCGTCTGGAAACACAGCGGAATCACCTTGGACAAATTTCCCTCAACTTGGGGTAAGGGCGAATTCCTGCTGATGCGCACAACTTTTAAAGTCGAAGACCTCAACTACGATTCGTATCGCATCGCAATTTTGGAAAGTCAAGGATTCCACGTTTATTTGAACGGACAAAAAATTCACACCTACATCTGGTGGCAGGACAAGCCGCAATACGGTTCCATCGTCCTCGGAAAAGAACAGGTCAAATTTTTGAAGAAGGGGAAGAACGTCTTAGCGGTCTATGCCAATGACCAATATGAGACTAACTCCCCAGAACATTATGCAGCGATGGATGTGCGGATTGAGGGTATCACCAAAGCAAACCAGGAGAAGCTCGATCTCGCTTTGGAGGAAGTCCTTTCGCCCAAAGACAGAGAGTCCCTCAAAGGCTCTTCCAATGGCGGTTACCACTATTTGGGCAGTGCAAAGATCTTCGCGCAGATGGGCAAGGCATTCGCAGAGGCCTTACTGCCTTTTCAGAAATAAACAGGGACAAGAGTAATGAATCATGTCCAAACACCTCTTCTCCGAATCGTCGTCTTTCTGTTGACCTCATTCGGCGCTTGCGTCCACGCCGCCGAGCCCGCCCGAAAACCGAATATCGAATACGACACCTGGCGCGTGGTTCCGGGGCAGGGTTCTTACGAGGATCCGAAATTTGTCACCGCCGCGGGAAAGGAAACGATCCCCGGCTACGCGACTGATGTCATCACGGACCTGTCGCTCGCGTGGCTGGAGAAACGCGACAAGACGAAGCCGTTCTTCTTCGCCGTGCAGCACAAGGCGCCGCATCGGGAGTGGATTCCGCCCCTTCAAGCGCCCCGTGCATTCCGATCAACCAGCAACCCAACCACAAACTGACCGCCGCAACCCGAACATCTCGTGAACTGTCTGAATCCTTATTGCCCATGCATCCTATGAAACCACTCCATCGCCTCCACTTCGCATTGCTGTTTTCCCTCATCGCGTGTTGCGCCTGTCATGCCGTCGCCGCGCAGCCACTGTCAAAGCCCAACATCCTCGTCATCCTCGCCGATGACCTTGGCTACGGAGATCTGCATTGCTACAACCCGGAGCGCGGTAAGATTCCCACGCCCCAGATTGATAAGCTCGCATCGCAAGGGATGCGCTTCACCGATGGGCATTCGTCGTCGGGAGTGTGCTCTCCGTCGCGCTATACCCTGCTCACGGGACGCTATCACTGGCGTACAAAGCTGCAAAGTGGGATCGTCGACATGTTTGGTGCGCCATTGATCGCGCCGGATCGCATGACCATTGGCACGCTTGCCCAGAAGCAAGGCTACCGCACCGCGTGCATCGGCAAGTGGCATCTCGGCTGGGACTGGCCAATCACGAAGGAGCAGCGTCCGTTGCTCTCGCCTTCCAAGCAACTCACTTCCATTGGTGCCGTCCCTAGCCCACATCAGCTCGCCGCCTGGCGTGAAATTTTCTCCAAGCCTATCGCGGGTGGTCCGAGCACGCGTGGCTTTGATCTCTACTTCGGCACGGACGTTCCGAACTGGCCGCCTTTTTGCTTTATCGAGAATGATCACACGCTCGGTATTCCCACGGAGTTGCTATCGGGCGAGTACCTGCTCAATAACCAGGCGAGCAAGCAAGGCCCGGCGCTCAAAAACTGGAAATTTGAAGGCATCTTGCCTGCGCTGGGGGATCGGGCGACCCAGTTCATCACGGACTCTGCGGAGAAAAAGACCCCCTTTCTCCTCTATTTGCCGCTCACCGCACCCCATACGCCGCTCGCGGTGAACCCGCAGTGGAAGGACAAGAGCCACCTCAATCTCTACGCCGATTTTGTGATGGAGACCGATGCCCTCGTGGGCCGCGTGCTGGATGCACTAGAGAAAAGCGGGGTTGCTGACAACACCCTCGTTCTCTTTACGTCGGACAACGGCTGTGCTCCCTATATTGATGTGAAGGGCCTGGAAAAAAAGGGACACTTCCCCAGTGGCCCACTGCGTGGCTATAAGGCGGACGCCTGGGAAGGTGGCCATCGTGTGCCCTTTCTCGTCCGCTGGCCTCGTGAGGTGAAGGCAGGCAGTGTTTGCCACCAGCTCGTGTCTCAAGCCGATTTCCTCCGCACGGTTGCCGACGTGTTTGGCGTGACGCTTCCCGACAACGCTGGGGAGGATAGCTTCAGCCTCATGCCCCTGCTCAAAGGCGGTGACAAGCCTATCCGCGAGAGTGCCGTGAGTGCCTCCATCCAAGGCATCCCGGCGCTACGGAGCGGTTCCTGGAAATACATCCCCGCCCCCGGTTCAGGCGGCTGGGGTACGGGCGGGGATCAATCGCAGCCCGTTCAGCTGTACAATCTTGCCAACGACCTCGGTGAGACGAAAAATCTTGCCGCCGCGTTGCCGGAAAAAGTCGCCGAGCTGAAGGCTCTGCTGGAGAAACTCATCACCAGTGGCCGTAGCACACCCGGCACAGCACAAAAGAATGATGTCAAGGTCGTGCGTTATCCACGTCCAACACTAGCAAAGTAAAATGGTTCAATACTCACTATGAAGTATCTCTCAAAGCTCATCACTGCCCTGCTACTGGCTCTGCTTGCCGCGGTACCCGTCGCCGCCCAGCCAGCAGCAAAGCCTAACATTGTCTTCATCCTCGCCGATGATCTTGGCTACGGCGATGTGGGGTGCTACAACGCAGAAGCCAAGGTCGCCACACCAAACCTGGATCGGCTGGCACGGGAGGGGATGCGCTTCACCGATGCGCACTCCCCCTCGACAGTCTGTACGCCCAGCCGCTATAGCTTGCTCACGGGCCGGATGGCCTTTCGGATTCCCTACAGAAGCGTCTTTGAGGGTGTCGGTGGGCCCTGTCTGATCAAAGAGGACCAGCTCACCCTGCCGCAGCTACTCCGCAACCAGGGCTACACCACGGCGATGGTTGGCAAGTGGCATGTCGGCCTGAGCTTTTTTGACAAAGACGGTCAGCGTATCACCAAAGGCGGGATCGAGGGTGTCCGGCAGATTGACTACTCCCGCGCTATCCCAGATTCCCCGATCCACCGCGGGTTCGATAGCTTCTTTGGGACGGCGTGCTGCCCTGGTACGGACTATCTCTATGCGTTTATCGAGGGAGACCGTATTCCGGTGCCACCCACGCAGATACTCGACAAGTCCAAGCTGCCCAAACACCCGTATGCCAACGACAACCGCGCGGGAATGACTGCACCGGGCTACGACCTTGAGGACGTGGACATGGTCTTTCTTAAGAAGAGCCAGGTGTTTCTGGAGCAACACAAGAAAACCAACCCGAAGAAGCCGTTCTTTCTCTTCCACTCCATGAACGCTGTGCACCTGCCGTCGTTTGCCGCGAAGCAATTTCAGAGCAGCACAAAAGCCGGGCCACACGGGGACTTTATCCACGAACTCGATGAGATCGTCGGGGAGCTGATGAAGACCCTGAAGCGGCTGGGAGTGGACAAAAACACCGTGGTGATGTTCTCCAGCGACAACGGCCCCGAGACCGCCAGTATTGTTCACATGCGCACGGACTACGGCCACGATGGTGCGCGACCCTGGCGTGGGGTGAAGCGGGATCAGTGGGAGGGCGGCCACCGTGTGCCGTTTCTCGTCCGCTGGCCGGGGAAGATCGCGCCTAGCAGTAAAAGCGACCAGACCGTCTGCCTCACCGATGTGATGGCCACTTGCGCCGCAATCACGGGCACCGCGCTGCCCGATAACTCCGCCCAGGATAGCTTCGATCTCCTGCCCGTGCTACTCGGCAAAAAAGACGCGGGGCAAGTGCGCCCCTACACCCTGCACCAGACCATCAGCCTCGCGCTGGCGATCCGCAAAGGTCCCTGGAAGTATCTGGATCACAAAGGCTCCGGCGGCAATAACTACGACAACCCGGAGCTAAAGCGCTTCGCTCTGCCCGACACCGCTCCCGAGGCTCCCGGCCAGCTCTACAACCTGGAGACCGATCCGGGTGAGACAACCAATCTGTACTTCAAGCACCCGGAGATAGTCAAAGAGCTGAAGGCACTGTTGGAGAGCAGCAAGGCTGAGGGGCGCAGTGCCTCGAAGCGAGTACGGCCATGATAAAACACGTCCTTCCCCTCCTCTTTGCCTTGCTGGCACCGCAGGCGGCACTCCACGATGCCGATTCGCCAAAGCCCAATATCGTCGTCATTATGGTGGACGACCTCGGTTGGAAGGATCTTCACTGCTATGGCAATCCGAAGCTGGACACGCCTGCGCTGGATCAGTTGGCAACGGAAGGGATGCGCTTTACGAACGGGTATGCCGCCGCCCCGGTTTGCACCCCAACACGTGCCGCGATGATGACCGGGCAGTCTCCCGCGCGCTTGTGGATCACCAACCACGCGCCGGGAAACCCGGATGGGTTTTCGCTGAAGGGCTCCGACTTACAGGAGGCTGAAAACAGGCGCCACTTGCCTCTCGCTGCCGTGACCATAGCCGAACGGCTCTCTGCAGCCGGCTACGCCACGGCACATGTCGGCAAGTGGCACCTCTCCCACATCGGGCCTAACAAGCTGGGAGGAGTGACAGAGAAGGATCTCCGCCCGGACAAGCAAGGTTTTTCCCTCAATATCGGCGGCTATTCCGGCGGCGGTCCTCCCAGCTACTTCGCGCCCTATCGCATCCCGACCCTTGCCGATGGGAAAGAGGGGGAATACCTGCCGGATCGGCTCGCCGATGAGGCCATTGCCTTCATCCGTGAGCATAAGAGCGGCCCCTTCTTCCTGAACTGGTGGCCTTACTCCGTGCACTACCCCCTGCAGGCACGCGAGGCGGTGATCGCCAAGTACCGCCAACGTGGTGGCCTCAAAGACCCTATCTATGCCGCGATGATCGAGGACATGGACACCGCGATTGGACGTTTCCTCAAGGCGCTCGATGAGGCCGGTCTGCGTGAGAAAACGCTGGTCGTCTTCAAGTCGGACAATGGGGGATACAATGGCGACAACCGCCCACTTCGTGGGCTCAAGGGAATGCTCTACGAAGGCGGCATTCGGGTGCCCTGGATCGTCCGCTGGCCGGGAAAAGTCAAGCCCAGCACCACCAACGCCACGCCCATCATCAGTACGGACTGCTACCCGACGCTTCTTGAAGCCGCTGGCCTCACCCCGACACCAAACCAGGTTCTGGATGGCAAGAGCCTACTGCCGCTCCTCACGCAATCTCCGGGCTTCACCCGCGATGCCCTCTACTTCCACTATCCCAACTATGCCTTTCATAAACAGAACCGCCTCGGGAGCGCGATTCGGGAAGGCAAGTACAAGCTCATCCGCAACGATGACGATGGTTCGCTGGAGCTTTACGACCTGAAAACCGACATCGGTGAAAAAACAAACCTGGCGAGTCAATCCCCGGACATCGCCAAGCGCCTTGTCGGCAAGCTCGACACCTGGCTCCGCGAGACCGGTGCCCGAATGCCCGTGAAAAAAGACATTGCTAAATAACCTCACGCTACTCTGCCTTTTTGCCGTGTTCTTCAGCATAGGTGAAAAGCCTGCGAATGCGTCCAAGCCAAATATTATCGTCATCTTGGTGGATGACCTCGGGACAGGGCATGTGGGATGGCAGAACCCTAGAGTCAAGACTCCTCATCTCGACCGCTTGGCAAGTGCGGGTATCAAGCTAAACCGCCACTATGTCGCCCCGGTCTGCTCCCCCACACGAGTTGCGCTGATGACCGGGCGCTACTGGAGCCGGTTTGGCTGCAATGGTGCCTTGCCCAGTGAGTTCGACTCCCCCGCTGTCGCCATGCCACCGGGCACCGTGACCCTCAGTGCCTCGCTCAAGTCTGCGGGCTACCGAACGGCGCTGGTTGGGAAGTGGCATCTGGGTGCTCCACTTGAGGCCGGGCCAGAGAAGTTCGGCTTCGACCATTTCTACGGGCTCCGCGTGGGGGGGATGACACCGCTAAGCCACCAGTGGCTGGGGGAAGGCAAGTCGGCGCTGTGGCGAAATAAAACGGTCGTCGAGGAGCCCGGCCACATCACCGACCTTCTGGCCCGCGAGGCCGTGGACTGGATCGGCAAAAGCTCGAAGCGACCTTTCTTTCTCTACCTAGCTTTCACATCACCGCATGTGCCGCTGAGCGAATCAGAGACCTGGATGAACCTCTACAAAAGCCCCGAGATTGATCTCTCCCACCAGCTCTACTGGGCCGCGATCTCTCACTTAGATGCTGCCGTCGGCAAGGTAGTGGCCGAGGTGGAGCGCCGCGGACAGCGTGACAACACCCTGATCATCTTTTTGAGCGATAATGGTGCGCCCGGGCAGCCCAACCGAATGCAGGTGAAGCAAGATCTGGAAAACTATCCGAAGGTACCTCTGCCGGGAGAGAACACACCGTTTCGTGGTAGCAAGGGCATGATCTACGAAGGCGGGATACGTACGCCTGCTTTTATCACCTGGCCAGGGAAGCTCACGCCTGGGGTCTGCGAGGCTCCTCTGAGTATTACGGACTGGATGCCAACTCTAAGTGCGCTGGTTCGCTCGGAGCCAAAGCGTGATCTGAAGTGGGACGGCCTGAATATCTTGCCCACTCTGTTGGGGAGTACGGCTCCAACCTCTCGTATTCTCTACACCAAAGGCCCCTATCAAGCGTCTTCGATTTGCGAGGATAGCTGGAAGCTTGTGGTGCGCGATAAAGTGATTGAACTCTACAACCTCACTGAAGATATTGGAGAGAAGCAGAATCTCGCGGCGCAGAATCCCGAGCGGGTTCAGCAGCTACGCAGACAACTGGAAGCGCACGTGGCCAAAGATAATGACGCCGTGCCGCGCCAAAAAGAAGGGAAGTCTGTAAAGTAAATGGTTCCTACAAAGCCAAATATCATCTTTATCCTCGCCGACGACATGGGGTACTCGGATCTGGGGTGCTACGGGAGCGAGATCAAGACCCCAAACCTGGATGGCTTGGCCAAAAACGGTCTGCGCTTCACCCAGTTCTACAACACCGCACGCTGCTGGCCGAGCCGGGCGGGACTGCTCACGGGCTACTACGCCCAACAAGTCCATCGCGATGCCTTGCCAACGGTGCCGGGAGGCGTTCCCGGTGTGCGGCAGACTTGGGCGCGGCTGCTCCCGGACTTTCTCAAGCCCGCGAACTACCGTTGCTACCACAGCGGCAAGTGGCATATTGATGGCAAGGTGCTCGACGGCGGCTTTGACCGCTCGCTGAACGTGAGCAGTCCGGGTAACTTCTTCACGGCGAGGGGCAGCTCTCTCGACGATAAGCCCGTGCGGCCCCCCACCGACGAGAGTGGCTACTACCTCACGGTCGCCACGGCGGATCACGCGGTCGAGTGTCTGAAGGATCATGCGATCAGCTACCCAGACCGCCCGTTCTTCCAGTATGTCGCCTTCCACGCGCCCCACTTTCCGCTCCATGCGCTGCCCCAAGACATCGCCAAGTACCGCGATAAGTACCTCCTGGGCTGGGACGCACTGCGCACGGCACGCTTTGGTCGGCAAAAGAAAATGGGTGTTACCAAGACGACTCTCTCCGCGCTGGAGCGCGAGATTGGCCCGCCCTACGCCTTTCCCGACGACATCAAAAAGCTCGGGCCTGGTGAGGTGGATCGCCCGCTGCCCTGGAGCGGGCTCACGCCCGAGCAGCGCCGTTTCCAGGCGACCAAGATGGCGATCCACGCCGCGATGGTAGATCGGATGGATCAGGAGATCGGGCGTATTCTCGCACAGCTCAAGGCAATGGGGGCCTACGAGAACACGGTTATTTTCTTCGCGTCCGACAATGGTGCCAGCGCCGAGATGATGGTGCGCGACGGGGGCCACGATCCCGCCGCGCCGCCGGGCAGCGCGAAGAGCTATTTGTGTCTCGGCCCCGGATTTTCCAGTGCCTGCAATACCCCTTTTCGCCGACACAAGACCTGGGTTCACGAGGGCGGGATCACCACACCGCTGATCGCACACTGGCCCGTGGGCATCCGCGCCCGAGGGGAGCTTCGTCACACGCCGGGGTATGTCATTGATATCGTGCCGACCGTGCTGGAGCTCGCCGGTATTTCGAAACCCAAGGACTGGAAAGGTGAGCCGATCCCCGAGGCACCGGGTCGGAGCCTAGTGGCAGCCTTTGCCAAAGACAAGCAAATACCCCGCGAGAGCCTCTGGTGGCTCCACGAGGGCAACCGCGCTGTACGCGTCGGCGACTGGAAGCTGGTCGCAGCCAAAGGCGATCCCTGGGAACTTTATGATATGCGCACCGACCGCGCCGAGCAGATCAACCTCGCGACAAAGCTGCCGGGTAAAGTGAAGGAGCTAGAGCGCGTCTGGCAGAAGCAAACCGACAGCTTTACGGAGCTGGCCCAAAAGACCTCCCCAAAAAAGAGCGAACCATGAAAATTATCTATGACCGCACTGTCCCTCAGGCCGTGTTTGCCGCCGAGGAGATCACAAAGGCGAGTAAAATCGCCCTCAAGTCTGTGTCCAAACAAACCGTTCGGCTTGTGGTGGATGCGGCGCTTGGCGCACAGTCCTATGCCCTCTCTGCGAGTGCGGCTGAGATTCTCGTGCGGGGCGGCGATGCGGCGGGGGTGATGTATGGCGGGCTCGACATTGCAGAGGCGATTCGCACGAATGCGCTGGGATCGCCCAGCAAAAAAGAGACACGGCACACGCCGCATCTTGCGCAGCGTGGCCTGAAGCTCAATGTGCCCCTAGATCTGCGCACCCCCAGCTACACCGATCCGTCGGACGCGGCGCAGCAGAATATCCCCGAGATGTGGAGCCTGGCGTTCTGGCAGGAGCTCTTGGACGACATGGCGCGGCACCGTTACAACGTGCTCTCCCTCTGGAACCTCCATCCGTTTCCCAGTATCGTCAAAGTCCCCGAGTTTCCCGGTGTCGCGCTGGAGGATGTCTGGCGCACGAGCGCAAAGCTAGACGATAGCTTCGGCTTTGGCGGCCAGGACTATGTGCGGCCCGCGATGCTGGCGCAGCATGAAGTGGTGAAGCGGCTGACGATTGAGGAGAAAATTGCGTTCTGGCGCACCGTGATGCAGCACGCAAAAGACCGGGGCATAGACTTCTACTGGTTTACCTGGAATGCTTTTCTGCACGGAGCTGAGGGGAAAGATGGCCTCACCGGCGACATGGGCTCGCCCCGCACGGTTGCCTATTTTCGCGCCAGTGTCCGGGAGACAATCAAGACCTACCCTCTTCTAGCGGGCATTGGGATCACCGCCGGGGAGAACATGGAAGGCAACCTCGGGGGACTGAGCAAGGAAAACTGGCTCTGGAGAACCTACGGCGAGGGAATCCGCGATGCCCTCAAAGATGCGCCCACGCGCCCGTTTCGGCTGATCCATCGCTTTCATCAGACGGGCCTGACCGAGATCAAGACAGAGTTTGCCGAGCTTCCCTGTACGCTTGAGCTGAGCTTTAAGTACGCTGTCGCCCACATGTACTCCGTGCCCGACCCCAACATGATCAAGCCGGTTCTCCCACTGCTCAGCCCGGCGCTTCGCTCCTGGCTGACGGTGCGCAACGACGACATCTACAGCTTCCGCTGGGCCGACTATGACTTTGCCCAAGCGTTTATTAAGGCCATTCCTGGCCCCGACAAGATCGCGGGTTTCTACATGGGCTGTGATGGTTTCTTCTGGGGGCGCGACTTTCTCACCAAGAAGCCCAGCGGCACCCGCCCAACGGTGATGCAGAAACAGTGGCATTCGTTTGCACTCTGGGGCCGCCTTGCCTACGAGCCCGACCTGCCCGCCGTGACCTTCGAGCGCCTCACCGCGGCGCACTTTCCGGGAGTCGAGACCCCTAAGCTCCTCGCGGCCTGGGCAGACGCCTCTAAAACGTTTCCGCTGATCACCCGCTTTTTCTGGGGTGATATTGATCTCAAGTGGTTCCCCGAAGCCTGTCTCAGCCACCCACGATTCAAAGGCTTTTACACTGTGCGACACTTTATGGAGGGCGGCACGATGCCCGGTGCGGGCGTCCAGAATATCCTAGACTGGCGCAATAAAAAGCCCGGCGGTATCACGCCTCTGGAGCTCGCACAGGCGCTTCAGAGCAACGCGACACGTGCGCTTCAGGCTCTCCCTGCGCTTCAGCGAAAGAATCCCCAGAACGCGACGGAGTACACGGCGACGCTCGGTGACATTGAGGCCATGTCGCAGCTCGGGCTGTACTACGCGGCGAAGATTCAGGGAGCCTGTGCCCTCGCTCTCTTCGATAAATCTGGCGAGCCTGCCCAGCAGACCAGCGCCGTCCAGCATCTGGAAGCCGCGCTTGGTTACTGGACACGCTACGCCGCCACCTACACGCGCCAGTATGTCCAGCCCGTTCTCTACAACCGTGTGGGGTGGGTGGATATTCCCAAGCTCATCGAGAAAGTGGCGGAAGATATCACAATAGCCCGTGACTGGAAGCCGGGTACGATTGATGAAAGCAAGCTAAAGCGCTCTGGCACGGAGACAGGATTCAAAAAATGAAGAGATTCACGATGGCACTCTGCCTGATGGCAGCACTTGTACTGACTGGCTACGGCGTTTCGGCGGCGAAGCAAGACAGTGCCGAGAGCAAGAAGCCCGTCAAGGTATTTATTTTGCTGGGACAGTCCAACATGGTAGGCATGGGCGAGGTCGGCCCTGAGACAACCCAGGGAACGCTGGAGTATCTCACCAAGACGGCAAAGAAATATCCGCACCTACTGGACGAGAAGGGACAGTGGGCGGTTCGCAACGATGTCCGCTACACGTTTGTGATGCAGAACCGGGGCAACATGCAGACCGTGCAAAACGACTGGCTCTCGGTACGCGGCAAGACCATCGGGCCGGAGCTCACGTTTGGTCAGATTATGGGCCAGACACTGGAGGAGCAAGTGCTGATCCTCAAGACCTGCATCGGGAACCGGAGTCTGGGCTGGGATCTACTCCCTCCGGGGAGTGAGCGCTTCACCTTCGAGGGCAAGACCTACGCGGGCTACAAAGACGACACGCTTTCGTGGGTGGAGGGCGAGGAAAAGAAGCCCGTGGCCTGGTACGCCGGAAAACAGTACGACGACGACACGGCCAATGCTAAAAAAGTCTTGAGTGAGCTGGACAAGTACTACCCAGGGGCACAAAAATACGAGATCGCGGGCTTTGTCTGGTGGCAGGGGCACAAAGACCAGAACGCGGCGCATGCTAGCCGCTATGAGCAAAACCTGGTCAGCTTGATCAAGAACCTCCGCAAAGACTTCAACGCCCCAAAAGCCCCGTTCGTGCTGGCCGTGGGCTGTGGGAATCCCGGACGTGCAAGCTTCGGACTGCAGATCGCCGAGGCGCAGCTTGCGATGAACGATGCCAAGAAGCACCCCGAGTTTGCGGGCAACGTGCTCTGCGTCGAGTCTCGAGATTTCTGGAAAAGCAAGGAAACCTCCCCAAATCCAAAACAAGACTACCACTACTTCCGCAACGCTGAGACCTACCTAGAAGTAGGCAACGCACTCGGTCTAGCAATGGCGAAACTCCTAAAGCAAAAAAGCGAGTAACTCGTATGGGATCGATCGTCACTTCCACCAATGTCCTGCTGGAGATTTCGTTCCTGGCAAAGAAAACGCACCCTGATTCGTTCAAGAATACGGTGCTGGATGTCGTCTTCACCGATCCCAAGGGCGCGCAGAAGACAGTCCCTGCCTTTTGGGCTGGTGGCGCGCAGTGGAAAGTCCGCTACGCTTCCCCGATCGTAGGAGTTCATCACTACCGTAGCCAGTGTAGTGATCCTGAAGATGCCGGGTTGCACGGGGTCAGGGGCAATTTGGAAATCAAGCCCTACCGGCAGCAGAATTCCCTCTATCGTCATGGCCCCCTCCGGGTGGCGGCCGATCACCGGTACTTTGAGCATGAAGATGGTAGGCCATTTCTATGGTTGGGCGACACGTGGTGGAAGAATCTGTGCAAGCGGATGACCTGGGAGGGCTTTCAGGAGCTGACTGCCGACCGCAAGGCAAAGGGCTTCAATGCGGTGCAGATCGTTTGTGGACCCTACCCTGATGAGAACATGATGGAGGCACGCTGGGAGAATGAAGGCGGCAAGCCTTACGAGAAGATTGATTTCAGCGTGGTGAATCCCAAGTACTTCGAGTTCGCCGACCGTCGCATCAAGCACCTTGTCGACGCGGGAATCGTGCCGGTGATCGTCGGCGGTTGGGGGCGTCCGCAGGGCGGAGGACGGAGCACGCTGGCACAAGTGGGGCTCGACGGCTTCAAGCGGCATTGGCGGAACTTGATTGCCCGCTACGGTGCCTATCCCACAGTTTGGATCGTCGGCGGTGAAGCCAAGGATGCTTATGGCCCGTGGTCGGAGCTGGCGCAGTATGTAAAAGAAACGGATCCGTACCACCGTCCGCTTACTTACCACGCTCCGGGACACCCGCGTCAGGAAATTAAAGCGAATGCGGTCTTTGACTTCGATATGGTCGCGATCGGGCACGAAGGCTTTGCAACGGCGGCGCAAACTCTTGCACTGATGAAGTCCTGTCAGTCACAGCAGCCCACCAAGCCGGTGCTTTGCGGCGAGGCCTGCTATGAAGGACACATGCAAACTAATTTCCAGGATCTACAGCGTCACCTGTTCTGGAACTTTATGCTGAGCGGCGCGGCCGGCCACACCTACGGCGCAGCGGGCATCTGGCAGGCTAGCGTGGACGGCGACCCGGGCATTGATCCTATCTACGACTGGACGACTTGGAAAGAGGGGATGAACTACCCCGGATCAACTCAGCTCGGGATCGGCAAGAGGTTGCTGGAGCAGTATCCCTGGTCACGCTTCGAGGTGCATCCAGAGTGGGCCGAAAAGGATTGTTTCGCAGCGGGCATTCCGGGCAAGATCAGGCTCATCTACCAGCCCAAGCGTGGTATCTACAACTGGAAAGGAACGGTTGTAAAAGAGCTCGAACCCAACATCCGTTACACTGCTTACTACTTCGATCCCGCCACAGGAAGGCGCTTCGATCAAGGCATCGTCAACGCCCCCTCGGGCGAATATGCCGCGCCGCGACTGCCCTCCCCCCAGGACTGGGTGTTAGTCATCGAGAACTCCAAACCAAAAGCCAAAACACTATGAAACGCATCCTCGCACTCCTCATCACATCACTAATCGCCGTGTCCGCAGTGGCTGCTACGACGAAACCACTCCAAGTCTATATCCTCGCTGGGCAGTCCAACATGCAAGGTCATGCCAAGGTCACTACCTTCGAGCACATTGGCATGGACCCGGCCACCATGCCGATGCTCGCGGAAATGCTCGGCCCGGATGGAAAGCCAAAAGTCTGCGAGCGCGTTTGGATCTCCTCGATTGGATGTGTCGGCAATGGCGTCTCTGATATGACCGAGCAGACGGGCAAGCTGACCTCCGGCTTTGGTGCGGGGCGGAACGGACCGAAGATCGGACTGGAGTTCACGTTCGGCATTTACATGGAAAAGTCCACGGATGCGCCTATCCTACTCATCAAGACCGCATGGGGCGGCAAAAGCCTGAACACGGATTTTCGCCCGCCAAGCGCTGGGCCTTATGTGTTCAACGAAACCCAGCTCACTAATTTACAAAAGAAGGGTAAGGATCTCGTGGCCATTAAAGCCGCGAAGGAAAAGGAAACGGGCGTGAATTACCGCCTCATGGTCGAGCATGTGAAGAAGGTGCTTGGTGATATCAAACGCGTGGTGCCGGATTTTGATGCCGCGCAGGGTTACGAGCTGGCGGGCTTTGTCTGGTTCCAAGGCTGGAACGACCTGGTGGACACCGGCACCTATCCAAACCGCGACAAGCCCGGCGGCTACGATGCCTACAGCACAGCGATGGCACATTTCATCCGCGATGTGCGCAAGGATCTGAACGCACCGAAACTGCCCTTCGTCATCGGAGTGCTCGGAGTTGGTGGGCCGACCGCAGAGTTTGGCCCTGAGCAGCAACGCAACAAAAGCACTCAAGACAACTTTCGCGCCGCGATGGCGGCTCCGGCGCAAATGCCCGAGTTCAAAGGAAACGTCGCGGCCATGCGAACGGAAAAATATTGGGACCTTGAGCTAAGTGCTGCCCAGAAGAAGGATACGGGTATCAAAGATAAGGCTAAGAAGCTCGCCAAGGAAAACAAACTGAATCCCGCGGATGAGAAAGCCACGCTGGGAAAAATGCGCTTGGAAGGCCTCACCGAACGTGAGCGGCTGATACTGGAAAAAGGAATCTCCAACTTCGAGTTCCACTATCTCGGCTCTGCAAAAATTCTCGGCGGAATCGGCAAAGGCCTGGCCGAAATGATGGCGGAACTCAAACAGTTGCAACAAGCAAAATTATGAAATACATCTTCACGCCCCTCGTTGTGCTTTTTGCGGCTGCTAACCATGTCGCGAACGATGACGTTCCTCAACCTGTGCAGAGAGTTCTGCGAACCTATTGCTATGGCTGCCATAGCGAAAAGACGAGCAAGGGTGAGGTGCGCCTGGATACGATCTCGTCGTTGGATGCGAAAGTGCGGCTGGATCTGATGAATAAGCTTCAGGAACAGATTCACTTCACCGGGATGCCACCCCAGGATGAGAAGCAGCCGAATGCTGCGGAACGCAAGCTGCTCGCGGATTGGGTACGGGGCGAGCTGCTCAAGTCGAACGCGCCGTTAATTGAGGACAAACTTGGTTACCCCGATTACGGCAATAATGTCGATCACGACAAGCTCTTCAGTGGCGCGATTAAAGACAAGCCCTTCACTCCCGCCCGGCGCTGGCTGGTGAGTCCGCAGATTTTTAAGGGGCGGATCATTGATATCTTTAGGCTTAAGGGAGAGGCTTACTCAAAATACAAGAGCTTTTACGGCATCACCGCTCCTTTTGTGTTGCCGGATCGCTCGGGGATTCGCGATTACGCTCTCACTCCACTCGATGGGGGCCACTTGTTAGTGATGCTTACCAACGCAGATTGGATTTCCCAGAAGCAGATCCGGGCCGCACGGGTCAAGAAAGGGGACTTCAAGGCCGACTATTTTGAAAACCCGTCTGACCGGTTTTCCCCGCCAACTCCATCGGCCTTCGAAGCGGTCATCCTCAACACCGCCAAGCCCTCGGATGATGCGATCATCGCCGCCATCCAAGCCCAGTTTGGAATCGTACTCAAGCGCCCAGCCAGCGACAGGGAGCAGGCGAAGTATCTGGCGATGACCCGCTCCGCCATTGATCTGGCCGGCAACACCGAGGGACTGCGCCAGATGCTCGTCGCCGTTCTGTTGGAGTCGGAGTTTCTTTATCGCCTCGAATTTGGCGAGGGGGCAGCGGACGCAGACGGCAGGAAGATGCTCTCGCCCCGGGAGGCGAGTTATGCCATTGCCTATGCCTTGGGGGACTGGGGGCCGGATCCCGCATTGGTCAGGGCTGCCGCAGAAGGGCAACTGAAAAACAAAGAGGATTACAAGCGGGAAGTGCTGCGACTTCTTGCCGACGAGAACTACTACAAGGGCGTGATTGACCCGACTATGAACAATTCGGACGACACCTCCCATCCAAAGATCATCCGCTTCTTTCGCGAGTTCTTCGGTTATCCCAATGCGGTGAAGGTATTCAAAGACAATAAGCGTAGCGGCGGCTATTACCAAAATCCGGGGCGCGACAGCAGTGGGACACCCGGACGCCTGATCGTGGAAGCCGATAAAATCGTGGACCTATGTCTCAAACAGGATCGGAATGTGTTCGAGAACCTGCTCACTACGGACCAGTTTTTCATGTATCATAATGTGGACAACGAGAAAGGCTTGAAGATAATCGCCGGTTGGCGCGAACTTTACGAGACGCTCAAGGACACGGACTGGCGAAAGAATCCGGAGAAAGTCTTCGCTGAGCATCAGGAGCTGTGCAAGAAGCACAATGTTGATCTTGGGAAACTCACCCATTCCAACGATCTGCGACGCGTTATGGAGTATTTCTCCTTCACGTTTGGTAAAGGCAACACGCCCTTCACCACGTTTCCCTGGGCACACGGTTCTAACTTCAAATATTCGGAAAGCTATAGCATCGGGGGAACACCAGGGTCGCCTTTTCGAGGCGAAGAGAGATATGACGAGAACCATAATTTGAATTATCCGGTGGTTCAGCCCTTCAAGCTGGCAAATCATATGGGCTTGCTGACCCACCCTGCCTGGTTGATCGCCCATTCGTCCAACTTCCACACCGACCCCATCCGACGTGGGCGCTGGATTCAGGAAAAGCTGCTGGCAGGCCGCGTGCCCGATGTGCCAATCACCGTGGATGCCAAGATCCCCGAAGATCCCCACATGACCCTCCGGGAGCGCGTCGAGTCCGTAACCGGTCCCGCTCAGGCGGCGTGCTGGAAATGCCATCAGCAGATGAATCCGCTCGGCTATCCTTTTGAGAAGTTCGATGATTTTGGACGCTTTCGCGCAGAGGAACCTCTAGAGAACCCGGAAAACCTGATCAAAAAAGCCAAGCGTGAAAACGACGCCGATTCCTACAAAGCCAAGCCGGTGAGTACCGTTGGTAACCTCCGTGGAACAGGCAATTCCAAGCTGGATGGCCCCGTAAAAGATTCCTTCGACCTAATCCAAAGGCTCAGCAAATCCGATCGAGTGCGCCAGTCCATCATCCGCCATGCGTTCCGTTTCTATATGGGAAGAAATGAAATGCTGTCCGATTCGCAGACGCTCATCGCCGCCGACAAAGCGTATCGCGAAAGCGGCGGAAGTTTCAAAGCTGTGATTGTTTCCCTCCTAACGTCCGACTCATTCCTGTATCGCAAGTAAGACAACCAACGAGAACCACCATTATGAACACCAGAAGAGACTTCCTGAAATCATCCGCATTGGGCACAGGGGCATTGATGCTTCCTTCTTCCCTGTCGCAACTGTTCGAGGCACCCGTTGCTCGTCAGCCGCCGATGCGCTTTATCTTCATGCATAAAGGCAATGGCCTTTTTCCCAGCGTGATGGTGCCGCCTAGCTTGAGTGCGCAGGATATGGAGAAGGAAAACAAAAAAGAGGCGTTCGAAGTGGACCTCGACAAGCACGAACTGCCCAAATGGATGAGTGTGCTCAACGCCCACAAAAAGGATATGACGATTCTCCAGGGGTTGTCTGGCAGGATGTGCACCAACGGGCACCACTCGTGGCAGTCGTGTCTCGGTGTTTACGCGGCCACGGAGCGGCTGGCTTCCATCAAGTGGGCGACAGTCGATTTTGAGCTGGCCCGACTCTTTCCCTCACCCTTGGAGCACATTGAGCTGGCCTGTTTCCCGGATGGGGGCGGAAATGCGCGTGGAAATATCAATGGCATTGAAAAGGGTTTCTCCGCACGGGGTCCCCAGCAGCCTAACTATGCCTTTGGATCACCTAAAGTGGCCATTGATGAGTTGTTCAAGTCTGTTTCTAATAACGAAAGTGGCCGTGTCCGGTACGAACTTGAGCGCAAGTTATTGGAGTTCACGTCCGGCAATCAATCCGGGCTCAGCCAGGATCTCATCGGTCTGGAACTGGCGAAAGTCAAAAACTATGCCGATGCCATGGAAGACATACGCACGCGAAACAGGAAATTGGATGCGATGGGTGACATCATTGGCAAGAACATTCCGAAGTTGGATAAGAAGTACTTTGCGGACAATATTTCCACCATTGACCGGCAGCTCGGTCACACGGAGATTCTCCTGTCCGCACTGATTTCTGGCATGACCAATGTGGTTACTTTTACGGTTGATGAACTAGGCACGCCCTATACGGGAGTTCCCGGCCTCGAAACGGAGAAGATCAATCTGCACGACGTGGGGCATGGCAAGTCCGTCGGAAAACTGACTGCACCTGAAGTGAGGGAGCAGCTCTGTCATTCCCACATGACACTGATTGATACTATTGTCAGGCGGCTCAAGAGCGTTCCTGAGGGGAAGGGGACCATGTTCGACAACACCATGCTCTGTTATTTCCCGGACAATGGTGAGACCCATCACAGCACCGGCATCGAATGGCCTTACCTCATTATGTCGGGCAGGAATGCCAAACTCAACATCGCTGGTCGCTACATTCGCCTGCCTTACTGGGGCACCGAAGGACACAAGACCATCGGCAACTGGTTCACCACCATCCTCAATGCCTACGGTAACCCGATCAAACACTTCGGCGATCTGGATCTGGGCTTGAACAAATTGATCGCGGATCAGACCGGGCCGATCAAGCGGTTCATAGGCTAAATCGATGAAGCAACCTAATATCTTACTTATCTTGACCGAGGATCAGGGCACACAGGCCGGGTATCTCGGAACGCCGGGCGTGCAGACGCCACACATGGACGCACTGGCGAAAACATCCGTAGTCTTTGAGCGGGCATTTGTGGTCTATCCCGTCTGCTCGGCGTCGAAAGCCGCGCTCTACACGGGGATGTACAACCACGCCAACGGGATTCTCAACAACACCCTCAACTACCACAAGCCACTCGCGCGGCTCACCGAGGCCGAGAAAAACGTCCCGCTTTACAAGCGCAATCGCATCAAGCCCGAGGTGATGACGCTCACTGAGATTCTCAGCGCAGCAGGCTACTGGCAAGGGGTGACCCACAAGCTCCATGTGGCTCCGGCAGAAAAATTCCCCTACGACGAGTTCCTGCTCGACCCTAGCCAGCGCGCGGCGACTGAGTTTATCAAGCGAGCGCAGGAGAAGCAGAAGCCCTGGTTTCTGCTCTACAACATCCCCAACTCCCACCGGCCCTACCCGGATAGCGATAAAAAGCCGATCCGTGTCAAGCCCGCCGACGTGAAGCTCCCGAGCTACTTGCCCGACACGCCAGAGATCCGAAAAGACTGGGCGGAGTACCTGGCAGGTATTGAAGAAGCCGACGCCCGTGTCGGGGGAGCACTCGCGGCGCTTAAAGAGACGGGCACAGAGAACAACACGCTCGTGATCTTTCTGGGCGATCATGGCCCCAGTTTTCAGCACGGTAAGATGAGCCTTTATGATCTGGGCTTGCGCACGCCGCTGCTCATCCGCGCACCCGGAAGCAGAAAGTCCACTCGCACCGGTGCCCTGGTTAGTACAGTAGACTTGCTCCCGACGATCTTGGACTATGTGGGCGTGACTGGGCCGCCGGGCTTGCATGGCAAGAGCCTGCGTTCCCTTCTCGAAGGCAAGCGAAGTGCGCAGGGAGCCAAAGCCGTCTTTGCGGAGATCTCGCACCTGGGGGTGCTGCCCAATAATGGCATGCAGGAGCGCTGCGTCTTTGATGGGCGCTACCGGCTGATCTACCGCGAAGGCCCCCCAAAAGCCTGGCGACAGGTGAACGCGGACTCGAAAGACCCCAAGCCCTGGGGCAACCGAAGCTACAACGAGACGGTTCGGGTGAAAGAGCAGTTCCCCGTTGCGTTTCGCGTTCTCCAGGAGATGGACCCGCAGAGCTTCGGCATCACGCTCCCCACGTGCGAGCTCTACGACACGAAAACCGACCCCGATGAGCTGACCAATCTCGCCGAGGAACCTGCGCAGCAGGATAACCGCAAGCGCCTCATGAGCCTGCTGAAGAGCTGGGTACGTGAGACCAAAGACCCTGCGCTGAAAGAGGTCGCTCTCTGATGCCACTCGCTACGGCTGCCCCGCCACCCAATATCGTCTTCGTGCTGGTGGATGACATGGGCTATGCGGATCTTTCGTGCTACGGCAACACGCTCGCTAAGACCCCCAACATTGACCGGCTGGCTCGTGAGGGCGTTCGCTTTACCCAGTTCTATGTCAGCGCCCCGATCTGTTCGCCATCGCGCACGGGCCTCCTCACGGGGCAGTATCCCCAGCGCTGGCGCATGAACTCGTTTCTGGAGACACGCGCCGCAAATACAAAACGGGGGATGGTGCAGTGGCTGGACGTGAAAGCACCTAGTGTTGCGCGGGAGCTGCAACGCGCAGGCTATGCGACCGGGCACTTCGGCAAGTGGCACCTGGGCGGCCAGCGTGATGTCGGCGATGCGCCTCTGATCACGGAGTACGGTTTTGATACCTCGCTCACCCAGTTCGAGGGCCTGGGCGATCGGATTCTGCCGCTGCTCGATGCCTACGACGGCACTGCGCCCAAGAAGCACGCCCTGGGTAGTGACAACCTTGGTCGAGGGAACATCACGTGGATGGAGCGGGCAAAAGTGACGGGCGCGTTTGCCAGCCGGGCACAGGCGTTTATGACGGAGGCACGGGCCAAGAACAAGCCGTTCTTTGTCAACCTCTGGCTCGACGATGTGCACTCGCCGTTCTTTCCTCCCAAAGCCGTGCGCGGCGATGGGGCGAAGAAGATCCTCTACAACGCCGTGGTGCAGGAGATGGACTCCCAGCTCGGGCCGCTTTTTGAGTACCTTCGCACCGTTCCCAACACCCTCGTGATTGTCGCCAGCGACAATGGGCCGGAGCCTGGTGCAGGCTCGGCGGGAGCGTTTCGTGGACACAAGGGCAATCTCTACGAGGGTGGGATTCGGGAGCCGCTGATTGTCTGGGGGCCAGGGCTGGTCACACCCGGCGTGGTCAATGACAAAACCGTCGTGACATCCGTGGACATGTTCCCCTCGCTCCTGAAGCTGGCAGGCAAGTCCCAGGCACACGATGGGGAAGACCTGAGCGCCGCCTTGCTAGGCAAGAAGCAGCCGCTCCGGCGCCGCCCGATCTTCTGGAAGCGCCCCCCGGATCGCCCCGGCCCCAGTGCCAGCGAGCGCTTCCCCGATCTGGCGGTGCGTGAGGGCGACTGGAAGCTCCTGTGCATGACCGACGGCACCGCGCCGCAGCTCTACAACCTCAAGAGCGATCCTGGTGAGGCAAAAAACCTCGCCCAAGACCAGCCCGAGCGGGTGCGCCAGCTCACGGAGAAGCTTCTCGCCTGGAACAAAACGCTCCCCTGAAATTGGTATACTGACTGAAGAACGGAGCTGTCTATCATTATGGAACGCAAAAAAGCATCGGACTTTCCGCAGGAGCTACTGGAGCTCTTTGACCGGTATGTGCATGGGGGCATTGACCGTCGGACATTTCTCGAAGGAGCACAGAAGTTCGCCACGGGAGCGGTAACGGCGACCATGCTCTGGGAGAGCTTGCGGCCTAACTACGCCTGGGCACAACAAGTCCCCAAGGACGATAAGCGCATCAAGACCGAGACGGCCACGGTGCCCTCTCCCAAGGGCAATACGAACATTAAGGGCTATCTGGCCATGCCCGCCAAGGCAAAAGGCAAGCTGCCCGCGATCTTAGTGATCCACGAGAACCGGGGGCTCAATCCCTACATCGAGGACGTCGCGCGGCGGCTGGCGACCGAGAACTTTATCGCCTTCGCCCCGGATGGCCTGACTTCGGTGGGAGGCTACCCCGGCGACGATGAAAAAGGCGGGGCTCTCTTTCGTACCGTAGACCGGGCCAAGATGGGCGAGGACTTTATCGCAGCGGCACGCTGGCTGAAGGCACGTCCCGAGAGCAATGGCAAGCTCGGCGCCGTGGGATTTTGCTTCGGTGGTGGCATCGTCAACATGCTGGCGGTGAAGCTTGGCACCGAGCTCGCGGCGGGCGTGCCGTTCTATGGCTCGCAGCCCTCTGCTGAGGATGCGGCGAAGATCAAGTCGCCCTTACTGATCCAGAACGGCGGCCTCGACAAGCGCATCCTTGATGGCGCTCCGGCTTTTGAAGCAATCCTTAAGGCTAGTAACGTTCCCTTCACCGCCCATGTCTACGAGAACGCCAACCACGGCTTCCACAATGACACGACGCCACGCTACGACGACGCCAATGCTAAGCTGGCGTGGAAGCGGACTCTGGAGTTCTTCAATAAGTACACGCGGAGCTAGATGAACCGTCCCGAAGGCACCGTCACACTTCTTTTTACGGATATCGAGGGGAGTACCAAGCTCTGGGAGGCACATCCTGAAGCGATGCGCCTTGCCCTCGCTCGCCACGATGCCTTGCTGCACGAGGCAATTGCGGCAGCCGAGGGCACTGTCTTTAAGACGATCGGTGATGCGTTCTGTGCCGCCTTTGCCACCGCCCCCAACGGCCTCGCAGCAGCTCTTGCCGCTCAGCTTGCTTTAGCCGCGGAGCCGTGGCCGGAGCAAGTGCCGATCAAGGTTCGGATGGCGCTCCACACGGGCGCGGTCGAGAGCCGCGAGGGCGACTACTTCGGCCCGCCCCTCAACCGAGTCGCACGCTTGCTCGCCACCGGGCACGGCGGGCAGACACTACTCACGCAGGCAGCCCAGGAGCTGGTGCGCGATAGTCTTCCGCCGACCGCCACACTTCGGGAGCTGGGCGTGCACCAGCTCAAAGACCTCGCACGCCCGGAGCAGGTCTACCAGCTCCAGTATCCCCGCCTCCCGGAGAGTTTTCCTGCGCTCAAGTCGCTCTCGACACACCCTAACAACCTACCTCAGCAAGTCACCAGCTTCATCGGACGCGAGAAAGAGCTGGTGGAGGTTCAGGAGCGGCTCGCACAAACGCGTCTGCTCACGCTCACGGGGGCAGGCGGAAGTGGAAAGAGTCGCTTGAGTTTGCAAGCCGCCGCCGATCTGCTGGAGCGCTTCCCCGATGGCGTCTTTTTGGTCGAGCTGGCCCCGCTCGCCGACCCGAATCTTGTCGTGTCCACGGTGGCAAGCGTTCTGGGCGTCAAGGAAGAAGTGGGAAAGCCGATCCTGGCCACGCTCACCGAAGCTCTCAAGACGAAGACGCTTCTCTTGCTTCTGGACAACTGCGAACACGTTCTGGATGCCAGCGCGAAACTCGCTGATGCGCTGATTCGTTCTTGTCCTGACGTGAAAATTCTGGCGACAAGCCGTGAAGGACTGGGCATCGCCGGGGAGTCCACCTATCGCGTTCCTTCGCTTTCCCTGCCCGATCCCAGGCAAACCCAGACGGCGGCGAGTCTG
>NZ_JANNYP010000861.1:0-4471 GCF_031410135.1 Armatimonas sp.
AGCAGGCCATCCGCGCCCTTGCCGAGGTAGCGCACGACAAGATCGCCGTGATGGGAGTGAGCACCGGAGGGCTCACGGCACGCCTCGCTCTAAGGGATAAAAATCTGCCCGTCCGTACGCTCCTCACCTTTGATACTCCGCACCGGGGAGCCCATCTTAATCTCCAGCTCCAGGCGCTGGTGCGGCGCTACGGCGGCCCGGCGATGGTTCGTCCCCTTGAGAGCCCTATCGCCTGCCTGATCTTGCGCGAGTATGCCACCCAGACGCGCTGGAAGAAGCATGGTCTCGCCGACTGGCCCGAGAGCGTTACCAGCCGCCCCTGGGCACCGCTCACGCTCCCCGAGTGGCCGCGCTGGTGTCGTACGGTTGCTCTGAGCAACGGTACGCGCCGAGGGAAAAACGCATCCCAGAAACTCCTCACCCTCTGGCAACCGTTCCGCCAAGATCATGTCTGGGCCCGCTCTCACGATCAGCAACCGGGCTCACTCCTCTCAGGGCTAGCAGGCTTCTCCACAGCGCTCCCACTAGGACTGGCGGGCGCAAAGATCGTAGACCTCCCGACCTTCATTCCCACCGACTCCGCACTCGATGCCGCACCAGGCGAGCCTACGCCTACCGATGCTTACTACTGCCTACCCGACAGCGCTCCTTCGTTGCTACACGATCAGCTCAGCGAGGATGCGGCTCATTTTCTCCTGAGGCAACTTCTACTATAAATAAACACGATCTAACTGCCATAATTACTTGAGTAATGACCCAAGAGATATCGGATTGGATGCTATGGCTCGCGGCAACTGCCCAGAAGACCCCGGATATCTCCTGCCTGCTCGACCCTCAAGGGCGAATGGTCTATCTCAACCAAGCAGCGGAAGCAATCTTTCTTGCCCCGGAAGGAATGGAGCTTTGCTGGCTGGCCGAGTTTGATCCCAGTGACTCACCGACAACGGCACTCAGTCACCTCGATATTCTCCAGAAAGCCAGCGAAGACCAGAGCTGGCGTGGCTTTCTAAAACACCGAATACCCGGTGCCGACTGGAAAAGCCTCGCCATCACAATAGTTCCGCTCGCCGCAGGTACAGGTGAGCTCGCACGCTTTCACCTCAGTGGTCACGATATCACCGCACTCAGCCTTCCTGCCCTGCCGAGTATCAATATCGAGACACCGCAGTTTGCTCTCATGATGGGCCTGCTAGAGGATGTGGTGAGCCTACACGATGACCATCTCAACACGCTCTACGCCACTCCCGCCGTCTCGCGCATCACCGGCCTATCCCCAAAACAAATTATCGGCAAGTCCGCTTTTATTCGGATTCACCCGGAAGATCGGCAGCGGGTACTCCACTCGCTACGCCATCTAAAACGCCAAGGCGAGGCCGTGGTGCGCTGGCGACACAGCAACCGTACAGGAGAGTGGTGCTGGCTTGAGACGCGTGTGCGCCTCCTAGAGTCAAGCTGGGCTCCGGCAACCTACCTGTGCGCCACACGCGATATTACGCAGCAGCTCGCCACGGAAGAGACGGTTCTCTGGCGCGCCCAACACGATATCCTCACTGAGCTTCCCAACCGCGAGTACTTCCTAAAACAAGTTCAGAGCGCTATTGACATGCTCCCGAGTGAGCACTTGTTGGCGACTCTCTTTATTGATTTGGATGGTTTCAAACGCATCAACGACTCGTTAGGTCATGAAACCGGAGATGCTCTTCTTCGTGTCGTCGCTCAGCGCCTCCGGGATACGCTACGAACTCACGACTCGGTCGGACGACTTGGTGGGGATGAGTTTACGATTCTCCTCAATCCCATTCACTCAATCGAAGAGGCCGAGGTTCTGGTGCGCCGTATCCTGCCTGCAGTAGCCCGCTCCGTGGTGATTGGCGGGCAGGAGCTTTTTGTGGGCGCGAGCATTGGCATTAGCCTCTACCCCGATGATGGCGCAGACCCTGAGACCTTGATTCAACACGCCGATGTCGCGATGTACCAAGCCAAGCGCACTGGCAATAGCTTCTGCTACTTCGACCGCTCCATGCACGATGCCACACAGGAGCGCTTGCGGCAGGAGCGCTGCCTACGACGTGCCCTAGACCAGGGTGAGTTTGAGATGCACTACCAGCCCCTCTGTGACCCACAAACGGGTGAGGTGGGTAGTTTAGAGGCCCTACTACGCTGGAAACGGCCCGCCGGGGAGCAGCCGATTAGCCCCGCACGCTTTATCGCGGTCGCGGAGGAGTGTGGTCTGATCGAGCCGCTGGGCTCCTGGACCCTTCAGACGGTCTGTGAGCAAGCCGCCGCCTGGCGAGCAGAGTGGGGAAGCTGCCCGATTGTTGCGGTGAATGTCTCGACCCTCCAGCTCACACAGCCCTGGTTCCTGCGCCGTGTTGAGAGCGTTCTTAGTAACACGGGGCTACCACCCGAGCGGCTAGAGATCGAGATCACGGAGTCGGCGCTACTGGGACAAGGCAATATCGCCCAAGAGACACTCGCAGGGCTCCATGCCCTAGGTATTCGTATCGCCGTGGATGACTTTGGCACCGGGTACTCGTCACTCTCTTATCTGCGCGACCTGCCATTAGACTGCTTGAAGATAGATGCAGCGTTTCTGGTAGACCTAGTGAATGGCCCTCAGACCCAGGCGATCATCCGTGCGATCATCGAGCTCTCGCACGCTCTGAGCCTGGAAGTGATTGCAGAGGGTGTTGAAGAGGCCCCGCAGCGACAGATCCTGGCGGAGCTGGGCTGTGACCGTATCCAGGGCTACCTGATCTCCCCTGCGGTGTCGGCCCTGGCCATCCCCGATCTTCTGCACCGCCTAAAAGACGAAGAGACGCACCCTGCGCCTCTTCGCCTCGTTGCCTAAGCGGCCTTAGATTCGGCTGAGAAGCTCGGCCTTTTTCTTGTCGTACTCCGCCTGCGAGATTGCGCCTTGCTTCAGCAACTCATGCATCGTGGCGAGTTTTTCCACCGCATCGGAGACACTGTCTTTACTCGACTCTGTTGCAGTCGCCGCAGAGGCTGCACTCGTCGCTGCCGCCTGCGCCGCGGCTTCAGTGGCCGCCGCGTTTTTTCCCCCAGGCAACTTAACCGTCTTGAGCTTGATGTGCAGCGTGTTGGTAAACGACTCTTTCAGCGCCTCAATCCCCGGATCACGCCCCTGACGACACGCCTTGAAGTAGTTCTTGAGCGAGTCGCCCGCCGCCCACGCCACCGCGGCGGTTAGCGGCGCTTGGATCGCCACCGAGACCAAGTAGCCCGCGCCGGGAATAAACTTGGCGATCTTACTGGCCGCGTAGGCCGCGCCATAAGTCGCCCCCAGAACTGCGCCCGTGGTCGAGGCGATCGCCCAGCCCATCTGACGTGCCCGCTTGGCGGAGACCAGCACCTGGTAGACGCCTGCAAGCTCGGTTGCCATCTTCGAGAACGTGGCGGTGACAACGGCCACATCAATGAGAGGCAACACCGTGGCAACCGCAGAGACGGTCGTGTAGGTTATAACGATGGCGTTGGCCTTGCGATCCAGCTCGTCCCAGTCGGGCTCCATGTAGCTCATATCTTCGTTCCTCATCGGGGGCCACGGAGTCGGCCCCTGTTTCTTGTCTTCTTCTTCGGTACCGAGGGCTTCCTTGACCTTTTTCTTGGCCTGGTCGCCCAGCAGTTTGGCAATGGAGAGAATGTTATCACTATCCGGCATATGGTTGTTATCCTACCCTCATAGACAGAGAAACGGTATGCTGGGTTGCATGTCTAAACTCGTAATGCGCCAAGAGTGGCACGCACTGCTCTTTTTACACTGGGAAATCTCCCCCGAATCGGTGCAGTCACGCCTGCCCGAGGGCCTCGTCGTCGATACTTTCGAGGACAAGACCTATCTTGGCCTAGTGCCTTTCACGATGCGCAACGTCCGCCCCGTCTGGGCACCCGCCATGCCCTGGCTCTCCCACTTCCATGAGACCAATGTTCGGGTCTATGTCAAAGATACTTCAGGCCGTGCGGGAGTGTATTTTTTCAGCCTGGAGGCCGCCAACCCCATCGCCGTCGAGCTGGCTCGTACTCTCTTCAAGCTCCCCTACCACTGGGCCAAGATGGAAATCTCCCCCGCCACCTCCTACAGCAGCAAGCGCCTCAGTCATCCACCACTTCCCGCACACTGCCATATTTCCTACTCCCTACAGCACGTCTTAGAGCAACGCACAGCAGCGCCGAATACTCTGGAGCACTTTCTCATCGAGCGCTACACGCTTTTTAGCGTCTCCGGCAAGCAGCTCTTTGCAGGGCGCGTCGCCCACCCACCCTATCAATTTCAAAAAGCAATACTTCATAGTATTGACCAGAGCCTCACCCACGCTGCCGGGTTCCCTCTCGACACGCCGCCCCTACTGGCACACTACTCAGGCGGCGTGAAGGTGGATGTCTTCGGACTAGAGCCTGTCTAAACCCTGAGTAAGCCCCTAAGAACGAGTCTCTGGGCTTAAGAGGGCGA
>NZ_JANNYP010000862.1:0-1130 GCF_031410135.1 Armatimonas sp.
TGGAGAGACGGGTGAGGTGCATGGGATCGAGGGAAACCGTGAGCTGGGTATTGTCACCCGCGAGGGACTGAGGGTGTTTGAAACCGAGAACCGAATTATTAATGCCGCCATGCGACAGATCAAGGTTGTGCACCTGGGGCATCACCTGGAGTTTCTGAAAACTTGCCCGGATAAGCGCTACGATGTGGTCTACTTCGACCCGTTTTTTGATGTTGCCGTGGACTCCGCTGAAGAGACAATGGGGGCGCTGAAGGCATTTGGCGACCATAGTGTCCTAACGCAAGAGGCCATTACGCAGGCAAAGCGCATTGCCCGGCGCTTGGTGGTCGTGAAAACTGCCCGCTGGTCGGAGCTGCTTGCGGAGCTAGGAATCACGGAGTTTGTGGGGGCAAAGCACGGGCGTGTGGTCTACGGAACTCTGTCGGTATTGGACTCGGAAAAATCTGCGACGGACGGCTAGAAATACTGTCTCAAGTAAGCGTGAGATACGTCGCCGCTTGTTTTTGCCTGCTACTAATGGGCTGTGGGCCGCGTAGACCCCAAACTCAGAACCCTATGGCGACACCGACTCCCAAGCCTGCCGCAACGCCGGTTCCTGTGACAGGAGAGCTGTCCGACTCCCGTGCTGTCTTCTCGGATGGTAAGGGCAACCGCCTGCTAGAGCTGAGGGGAACCAAGACCAACCTGGGGGAGAAAGAGGGCGCACAGATGGAAGGAACGTCTGCGATTCTCTACCAGAAGGGAAAGCCCGCGCTAAAAGTTGTTGCGAAGAATGTTCGCATTGAAATTGATGGGCGAAAACCAAGCCGCCTCACGGCTGTGGGGAGCGTCTCCATCGAAACCATGGGTCAGCCCGATACCCGAACGGTAAAGTGTAATAACGTGGTCTGGCTTCCGAAAGATAACCTGCGACAAGGTGTCTTGGAAGGCAGCGGAAATGTTGCTTTTCTCTCTGGTACAGATATAGAACTCTACGGCTCCCGATTTACCGCAGACACCGTACTCCAGAAACTCAAAATTTTGCCATGAAAAACTCTCTCCTCGCTCTCGCGTCTCTCTGTCTTTTCGTGCCCATCGTCAGCGGTGCACAAAAAGCCCCCATTAATACCTCGCGCATCGGGGATTTTATA
>NZ_JANNYP010000863.1:0-9316 GCF_031410135.1 Armatimonas sp.
GACGCTCACAGCGAACTTCTAGAGTCCGAGCTGGCTCCAGAGGGTATCCACCCGCTTCTTGACACTCGCATCCATCTCGATGACGGGCGGCCAGGGACGGGTGAAGCCCTCTTCGGGGAGCTTTTGTGTGGCGTCAATGCCCATCTTGGAACCAAAGCCCATCTGGCGGCTGGCGTGGTCTAAGACATCAATCGGGCCTCGGGTGAAGAGCGTGTCGCGCTCGGGGTCAATGTTGTTGGTGGTCACCCAGAGCACCTCTTTGAGGTTCTGCACATCCACCCACTCATCCACGACGATAATCACTTTGGTGAACATCATCTGCCCCAGCCCCCAGATCGCGTTCATCACTTTCTGTGCCTGGCCGGGGTAGCGCTTCTTGATCTTAATGATGCAAAGATTATGAAAACATGCCTCGGCGGGAAGATTGTAGTCAATGATCTCCGGCACAAAGAGGCGCACCAAGGGCAGGAAGAGCCGCTCGGTGGCCTTGCCTAGCCACTCGTCCTCAATCGGCGGGCGGCCCACAATGGTGGTCGGGTAGACGGGGTTCTTGCGGTGCGTGATTGCCGTGACATGAAAGACCGGGTACTCGTCTTCGAGCGTATAGAACCCCGTGTGGTCACCAAAAGGCCCCTCGGTGCGGCGCTCGTTTGCGGGGACGTAGCCCTCTAAGATAATCTCAGCATCGGCGGGGACTTCGATGTCCTGCGTCTTGCACTTCACCAGCTCCACCGGCTTCTTGCGCAGAAACCCCGCGAAGACCATCTCATCAATCATGTCGGGCAGCGGCGCGGTGGCGGCGTAGGTTAGCGCGGGATCGCCGCCCAGCGCAACCGCGACGGGAATATTGCGGCCCTGCGCCTCGTACTCGCCGTGGTGGCGGTTGCCGACTTTATGGCGCTGCCAGTGCATCCCGCAGGTGGTCTCGTCGTAGACCTGCACGCGATACATCCCCACGTTGCGCTTGCCGTCCACGCTCTTGGTGAAGACCAGCGGCAGGGTGATAAAGCGCCCGCCGTCCAGCGGCCAGCACTTGAGGATCGGTAGCTCCGAGAGCTTGATCTGGTCGCCAGTTTTCACCACTTCCTGACACTGCCCATGGCTCACCATGCGCGGCGCGGTGTTCTTGGCCAGCTCCCCAATCTGCGGCAGGAGCACCGCTTTTGCCATCAGGCCACTGGGCATGCTGCTCGGGAGCTTGGTCCACTCCTCGATCTCTTTGGCAATCTCCTCAATGTCCCCAACACCCAGCGCCATGCTCATGCGCTTTCTCGTGGCAAAAACCCCGATAACGAGAGGGATATTACTGCCTTTTGGGTTCTCAAAGAGCAGTGCTGGGCCACCTGAGCGCACCACCCGGTCGGCGATCTCGGTGATCTCCAGCACCGGGTCAACGGGCGTCTTGATCCGTTTCAGCTCGCCCTCTTTTTCTAGTTTTTCCAGGAACTCCCGAAACCCTGCATAGGCCATGGTGATACTACTCCGTGCTATTTTTCACAAAGTATAACCCATAAACGCTTGCTCCGGTTCCCGGCAGGTACAATACGAGTACTATGCCAAAGATTCCGCAGCTCATTGCTGGCCTTGTCGTGCTCGGTGCCGCGGGTGGCGGCTTCTCCTACTGGCGCTCTCGTCCCCCGAAGATCGAGGTAGTGCTGCCGCAAACCCGCACCGTGACCGAGAGTATCGCCGCCACGGGGCAGCTTCGCAGTGAGCTGGAGACTAGCGTGGGCGCACGGATCAGCGGACGCGTGGCAAGTGTGCTAGTGCGTGAGGGAGATAAAGTTCGCACCGGGCAGCTCCTGGCCCGCCTAGATGACGAAGTGTTGCGCTCTCAGCTCGCACAGGCAAGAGATGCGGTTCTGACAGCGCGGGCATCGCTGGCCCAGAGCGACGATGCGGTGCGCACCGCCCAGGCACAAGTCGCCGTTGCCGCCCGCGGCCCCCTCGCTTCCGATATCACGCGCCTCAAGGCCGACACAAATCAGGCCAGTGCTGTGGCGGAGGCAAGGCTCGCCGGGGCTAGGCAGAAGCTCATCGCCTCACAGCGGCGGCTAGTGGAGCTTAAAAAAGGGCCACGTGAAGAAGAGATAGACGCCACCGAGGCACAGGTTCAGCAGGCAGAGGCGAGCAAAGCACAGGCGGATCGGGATCGGAACCGGCAGACCCAGCTCGCCAAGGAGGGTGCCGTGGCTCAAGCGACGGCAGATCTTGCGGAGACGAACTTCTGGGTGGCGAAACGGACGCTGGAGAACGCTCAGGCACGCTTGCGGCAGCTCAAGGCGGGCACCCGTTCCGAGCAGCTGGAGCAGGCCGAGGCCGATGTGCGTACAGCGGAGTCCGAAGTCCGGGCGGCGGAGGCCACACTTGCAGGAGCAAAGGCATCGGGGAAAGCGCAGCTCACCAGCCTGCTGGCAAGCCCACGGATCGAGGATGTGACGGTCACACGTAATCGTGTCAGTGAGTCCGAGCGTGCTCGCGAGGTCGCTCGTGCACGCCTGACAGAGGCGGAGCGTGCGCTGGAGGTGGCCACCAAGCGTCTCGACGATGTGTTGGTCACTGCGCCCTTTGAGGGAACCATCACCCAGATCGTCACGGAGGCAGGAGGAGTCACCGGCCCCAATGCGGCGCTTGTACGGCTCGTGCGAACCTCGGTGCCGGAGATTCGGATTGACCTGGATGAAGTAAACCTAGGCAAGCTCCAGACCGGGCAAGAAGCTCTGGTATCATCGAATGCCTACCCTGGCAAGACCTTCAACGCCAAGATCCGTGAGCTGGGTGCCCAAGTGGACACGGAGCGAGGAACCGTCGAGGTGCGCCTGACTCCCGTTAATCCTCCGAAATGGCTCCGCCCCGGCCAGACCCTCTCCGTCAATATCAAGCTCGGGGAGCCCACCCAGCGCCTGGTAGTCCCGCTCACCGCCGTCACGACGATAGGCGGCATCTCGACGATCTTTGTTGCCGAGAGCGGCGCGGTGAAGAAAAAAGTCATCACGGTCGGCCCGCCCGGCCCCGATGGCGTCCCTG
Source organism: Armatimonas sp. (assembly GCF_031410135.1). GTDB lineage: Bacteria > Armatimonadota > Armatimonadia > Armatimonadales > Armatimonadaceae > Armatimonas. Next base: position 3,028 of record NZ_JANNYP010000863.1, read on the forward strand.
TGATCGAAGGGATCGAAGCCACCACGCAGGTCATTCTCACCCCTGTGGGCCGCAAACCCGACGATCCAATTGACCCGGTGATCGTCAAGCCCTCTCCCAGCCCCGGAACAAAGACAAAGTAATGCGATTTGAAAGCAAGCTGGCGTGGCGGCACTTGGTGTCCGGCGGGGGGCAGACGGTGCTGACGGTCTTTGCGGTTGCCATTGCGGTGACGGTGATTATCTTTATCCAGACCCTGATTACCGGAGTCCAGAGGCGCTTTATCGGGGATCTGGTGGGCTCCCTGCCGCACGTGACGGTGAAAGCGCCCGATCCGCTCCCCAAGACCCTCGCGGAGGTGACGCAGCAGCGCGACGGCGAGCTCCTCGCGACCAATCAGCAGAAGTCCGTGCAGCAGCGCACCGATCTGGAGCAATGGCAGAAGCTCGAAGTGCAGCTCTCACAGTTCCCCCATGTCACGACGGTCGCACCAGCGGTTCGTGGGAGTGCGTTTCTGATTCGCGGCGAGAAGCGCTTCGCCATCACGATCTCGGGGGCGGAGCCTGCCAAGCAGGAGCGTATTAGCTTCCTCCAGAAAGACCTCATTGCCGGGCGCTGGCTGGATCTGCGGCCGAGCGAGATCGTGATCGGGATTCGGCTGGCCGAGGATGCGGGTGTGCGGCTGGGGGATCGGGTAAGGGTTCAGTCGGCGCAGGGTGTGACAGAGAACTACACTATCGCGGGCCTTATCTACACCGGCAACAATGCCACCGACCTTGGGCAGGGCTTTATCACCCTCCGTGATGCCCAGAGCCTCTTTCGCACCGGCCAGAATATCAGCTCAATCTTGCTCAAGCTAGACGATGCCTTTATCGCCGATGCCGTTGCCGATCAGATCAATGCCAGCCTGCCGTATAAAACCGAGTCTTGGATGAAAGACTCTGCATTTATCCTCAATGCCATTCGCTCACAGAACCAGTCGCGGGACATGATCTGCGGCTTTGTGCTGCTCGCCAGCTCGTTTGCGATTGCATCAGTCTTGATTGTCTCGGTGATTCAGAAACAAAAGCAGATCGGGATCTTAAAGAGCATGGGCGCTAGAGACAAGCAGATTCTCACGGTCTTCACCCTAGAGGGCCTGGGTGTTGCGCTGGCCGGGGCACTCGTCGGCTGTGTCTGGGGCTACGGCATCCTGCGACTCTTAGAGAACATCCCACAGGCCGCACGCTTTGGCAAGGTGGACAAGCTCTTCAACATCATCTACGACCCCGTGATCTTCGGCGGAGCCGCCGGAGCCGCCATCACCGCCACCCTCATCGCCGCCATTCTCCCCGCCAACCGCGCCTCCAAGCTCAACCCCGTCGAGGTGATCCGTGGATAGCCACCTCACCATTGAGGAGCTTCTGCCCCCGCACTTTGTAGCTCCGCCTGTCCTTGCCCCTCTAACCGTTCTGCGGCAAGTCGCGCTACTCTTAGGGGAGCGCACCCGTGGAGCGGTTGTCGGTGAGGTGATCCTGGAGGCAAAACAAGACCAAGGGAGCGTCCCCGCCGCCGTTTTTATGCTTTGTGCCCCCGCCCTGGCAGACTACCGCTTCCCCCTCTTTCAGATTGAGGTGGGTGCGCGTGCCTATCCCGTCCGCCTGAAGAGTCGCGTCTTTGCGGAGCTAAGTGGCGACCCTTATCTCGACGACTCCGATCGAGTCTTTTTGTACTGCATTCAAGCTACCGGAGGTCAGCCACTGAGCTGTGATTGTCGCAGTGAGGCCGATTTCTTCCGCCTACTACGAACTCTTTTCTATAGCAAGATCACAGAGCGCTTGATTGGTAATCTTATTGCTCAGAGCACAACCATTCTTGATCTAAACCAAACATCATTAGATAAAATCTTGCCCGTGATTGATACTACAGAACCGACGACCGATACTACAGAACCGACGACCGATACTACAGAACCGACGACCGATACTACAGAACCGACGACCGATACTACAGAACCGACGACCGATACTAACAAAGTGAGTTCATCCCCAAGAAAGCGGCGCATAAAAGCGAACGAAAAGTAGACCAACATCATGAGTCAATCTATTGTGCAGACAATTGCGTTGCGCAAGACCTCCAACCTAGAGACGCTTGAAAGCGGTATAATTTCCCCATGTCTGTGATGCTGGAACTACCCCAAGAAGTGGAAGCGGCCCTCGCTGCGCGGGCTGAGCGTGAGGGCGTTGCCGTGCCACAGCTCATCAACCAGCTTCTCCAGCAAGGGCTGGCTGTCTATGATGGAGATGGCGATCCGGATGGCAACCCTTTAGTCCTTGCACGAGCTGTCTCGCAGATTCGTAACCGTAGCCAGGCGGAGCACGACGAAAACCAGCGGCGTGTTCTCGCCGAAGCCCGGCAAGCATGCCCTGTCCCTCATGGGAAGTCACTCACGGATATAGTTGTCGGAAAGTGGCCTGGCACAGAGACAGATCAGGAAATCTCACAGATTCTTGAGGAGCTTTCCTAATTGCCACTCTATCTTTTGGACACCAATATATTTGTTCATGCGATTCGCAGTAGTCCAACCTGGCTCAATAAAGTTGTCTCTCTCTATGACCCCATGAATGCAATACCACGCTGTGTCTATAGCATCGTAACAGAAGGCGAGATTGGCTCACTTGCTATCCAACTTTCGTGGGGTACATATAAAGTGCAACAAATGAGTACTCTTCTAAGTTACTTCGCTCGCCTTGATATTCACGACCCTGCCATTCTTAGTGACTATGCAACCATAGATGCTTATACAAAATCCAATGGCTATACTCTCGGTAAAAATGATCTCTGGATCGCGGCAACGGCATCTGTCACAGGTGCGATTCTCCTCACAACGGACAAAGACTTCGATCCACTCAATGGTTTATTTTTGAATCGAGTCTGGATTGATCCGACCTAAGATGAGCGAGAAACCTATCGTGCAGGCAATTAACTTGCGCAAGACCTACAACCCTGGTACGGACAAGGCCGTCGAGGTGCTACATGGAGTGGACATGCAGGCGTTTGCCGGGGAATTTGTGGCACTAGTGGGCCAGTCGGGGTCGGGGAAGTCTACGCTGCTCAATATTTTAGGAGCGCTCGACACGCCCACGAGCGGGCAGGTGCTCATTGACGGAGTGGACATCGCAAGGCTCAGCTCCGATGGGCTAGCCAGTCTGCGTGGCACGAAGATCGGGTTTGTTTTTCAGTTCCACCATCTCTTAGACGAGTTCTCCTGCCTGGAAAATGCTCTGATCCCCGTGTCTATCCGCAAGGGTGCGCCCGACAAAGACGATCTCGCCTACGCCAAGCGCCTGCTCATCCGGGTGGGGCTAGAGAGCCAGCTCAGCAAGCGCCCCAGCCAGATGTCAGGCGGACAGCAGCAGCGCAACGCGATTGTGCGGGCGCTGTGCAACAAGCCCAAGCTGGTGCTTGCCGATGAGCCCACGGGTAACTTAGACTCGCACTCGGGCCAAGAGGTCTTTACCCTGATGCGCGAGATCGCTAAAGAGACTGGGGTCGCATTTCTGATGGTCACCCACGATGATCGGCTTGCCGCTGCCGCCGACCGTATCTTGCGCATCGAGGACGGGATTATGACCGAAGTTCCCGCGCCAAGCTCTCGGGATCGCAGCTGACCCCGCAGCGCTGGAAATAGTCGCAGAGACGGGTCAGATCGCGCAGGAAGATCGCCTCGGCGTTCTCGTTCTGGTCGAAGCGCACCACTTGCGGCAGGTCAATAATGGTGGGCCTCTCGCCGTCGTAGAGCACGTTATAGGCGGAGAGATCCCCGTGCACCATGCCCATTCCCACCAGCACCCTCAGGCTCTCCTTGAGCTGCCCAAAGACCTTCGTCGCTTCCGCTTTGGGTAAGACGATCTCGATGAGCGTCGCTGCTGCACGGGTCTCATCGCCCACAAAGCCCATTAAAATCGCATTCTCTGCCACCGCATAGGGCTCCGGGACAGCACAGCCTGCGGCAAAAAGCTTCTGTAGCGTGGTGTACTCATAAAGGAGCCAGCTAGAGTGCTGGACTTGCGCCCCAAACTCAGTCTTCTTTCCCAGAGCCCGCATCAGGCGCGTGTCGGTAGCCTTCGCAGCGCGGCCATCATCGGTGAGCACAGCGCGGCCCTGGCGGTACATCGCATCGTTGCGTAGGTTGCGAAACTGGCGAGGGCGGTAGACTTTGGCGGCCACGCGCTCTCCCCCCAAGGCTTCCTGCGCATCGGGGTGGACATGGCAGCAGTAGACACTGGCCTCCTTGCCGCCTTTTACTTGGAAGAAAATGTCATCAATGAGCTTCTGGTCGTCGAAGAACGGCTTGAGCGACGAATAGAGCCAAGTCGCTTCGTGACGACTGGGCTTGTAGATCGTCTCAAAGAGCACATTCTCATCGTCCTCAGCCAGCACCGGCATTGCCTGCGCCTTCCTCTTAGCCACTTTGGCCTGCACTCGTGTGTCATGAAAGCGCTCAAAAGGACCGCCTGGAGCATAGTCGTCATCAAGCTCAGGATCATACACAAAGCTTAAGTCATCGTCGTCAGAGTTGTCGTCGGGCATCGCTTACTCTATCGCCTCGGGCAGAAGAAACGCTAAAGAGGCCCTTGCCGCTCCTACCGCCCCGTGAACGGAGCGTGACGTGGCCTTCGGCCAGAAAGCCCGTGCCAGGCTGGGAATTGCGTTTGAATTACGTTTGTGGGGTTTCGTCTTCAGGGACAGTTTCCCAGTCATGCTTGAGGGAAAGATCGGCATGGTGGGTCTTCTGCTCTTGAACATAGGCAATCGCCCTATTACGGTGGTGAGGGCTCATCGAGAATGCAGCATAGCCATTGCCCCAGCGAAAGTGCCCCAGGGGAGAAGTCTCCTGATTAAGAACATGCGAGCTTACTCCCTTTATCTGGTTCATGAGCTTGGCAAGCGAGAGGGATGAGGGAAGAAGCACCACAAGATGGACATGATCGGGCATTCCATTGAGCGCCAGCACAGTGGCTCCCAGCTTTTGGGCTTCCGCCGTGATGCAACGGTACGCACAGCGCTCCCTTGTTGGGGTAAGGAGTGGCTGGCGTTTCCAGGTTGCCCAGATAATGTGCAGAGAGATAACCACAAGGTTGCGTCGTGAGGGAGGAGAGACTTCTTTCATTTCATCTCTAGAACGGCGGAACAAGCCCTATTCTGATAAACCGACCAAAATATTTTTTCCAGCCCGGCACGGGCTTTCTGGCCGAAGGCCATGTCACGCCCCGTTCACGGGGCGGCAAGGGCAGCACCACACCTCATAGTGCGACGGAATAGGGTAGAATTTATGCATGTCATCTCTACCCACCGACTACGAGGAGCGCGTCTATGCAGGCGTGCTGGGAAAAATCATCGGCGTTTATCTGGGTCGTCCTTTTGAGGGCTGGTCTAATGCAAAGATCGAAAAAGAGCTGGGCGAGGTCTGGTACTACGTCCACGATAAGCTCGGCAAGCCGTTGATCGTCACCGATGACGATATTTCGGGGACATTTGCCTTCCCGCGTGCTTTCCCAGATTTTAACAATGCCTACGACATCACGCCCGAGCAGATCGGCAAGACTTGGCTGAACTATCTCATCGAGAAACGCACCGTTCTGTGGTGGGGTGGCATGGGAGTGAGCACCGAGCACACCGCCTATCTGCGCCTCAAGCACGGGGTAGTGCCCCCTGCCTCAGGGAGTGCGGCGATGAACGGTCAAGTTGTCTCGGAGCAGATCGGGGCACAGATTTTTATTGATGGCTGGGCGATGCTCTGCCCAGGCGATCCCGATAAAGCGGCGGGACTGGCACAAAAAGCCGCCAGTGTCTCCCATGACGGTGAGGCAATCTACGGGGCGCAGGTCATTGCAGCCATGGAAGCACTGGCCTTCACCGAGAGCAATCTAGGGCGCTTACTGGACCAAGCCATTACCTACATTCCTCGTGCCTCGGTAATCTGGCAGCTCATCGCCGATATTCGTGGCTGGCACGCCGACGAGCCACGCGACTGGCGCTCGACCCTACGCAAGATTGAAGAGAAATACGGCTACGATACGTTCGGGGGCGGCTGCCACATGGTGCCCAACCACGCGGTGGTTATTCTTGCGCTACTCTACGGTGACGATGACTTCCAGAAATCCCTGATGATTGCCAACACGGCAGGCTGGGACACAGACTGTAACAGCGGCAATGTCGGCTGCTTGATGGGAATTAAAAACGGGCTCGCGGGTATTGACCGAGGCGCGGACCTGCGCACGCCGGTTGCGGATCGGCTCTATATCCCCACCGCCGACGGAGGCCGCGC
>NZ_JANNYP010000864.1:0-12195 GCF_031410135.1 Armatimonas sp.
GACGATGCGATTGCCTATGGCCTGATCTCGGAGAGCGATGCGTGCTGGGTTGAGACAAAGCTCTGGTGCGCAACATGCGGCACAGCGCGGCTCCAGGCACTGCGTGATCCTCAGGACTGCTTTTTTTTGCGCTGCCCCCACTGCTTCCCTCAAACTGGCCAGTATTTTGAGTGCGTGGATCTGGCAACCCGTGCGGCACAGCGCATTATTGGGGAGGCACAGGGCTTCCGCACGATGCAGGGCCGTCTCGATGCCGCAGGGTTTCGCTACTGTCAGCAAGCTCTGGAGCGCGGCCAGGCGACTTGTGCCTACTGCGGCAAGCCCGCACGGGTCGGCTGTCTGGCTCCCGAGAAAGCTCTCCAGACACTCCCCGGTGGCTTCAATGCTCTACACGGCGAGTATGTCCTGACCATGCAGTGTGACAACTGCACCGCCCCCACCCTCGCCATCGGTCTGAGCCGCCTACTACTTGGTGCCCCCGAAGCCCAAGCCTTCTGGAAAGCCACCCCGCGCCTCCGCCGTACTCCTGAAATCGAAGTCGTTTTTGCCGGAACCCCCGCCATCCGCACCCGCTATGAAAATGTCGCCGGAGGGAGTGCCCTGGAGATCTACTCCCAGCGCGACACCTTCAAGCTCCTAAGCATTAAGCAGGATTGAAACAGCCCACTGTATAACATTCCATTGTGTCGTTCCGTCATGCTTTGATTGAGTCTCTACATAGCCGTAACGATCATGCGTTTGCAAACTATCTGGAAGAGCAGCTAGCTTTTATTCAGAACAAAAACCTCGAAGCGGATATTCTTCGTGAGGTATGTAAACGTGGCAAACCGCACCATCTTTCTCTTTTAATCGAGAGAGGCTGGGATGTCAACATGCGCCTCGGCATCGGAGAACCGGGAATGGACGACGGTTGGACAGGTGATGATGCTACAGCACTTCACTACGCAGCACAGGTGGGGAAAGATTCTCATATGAAGCTCTTGCTCGAAGCAGGAGCTGATGTCAATGCCCGCGATGCCGATGCAGCCACTCCAATTCTTACCCCCTGGCTTTATGGTGACGTGGATACGCTCCAGATTCTGATCGAGCATGGAGCTGATGTCAACGCAGAAAACAACGAGGGCGAAACCGCTCTACTCCAATGGGCACAAGAAAGCAGTGTTGAGGGTGTTCTCTATCTGATAGAGCAAGGCGCAGACATCCACGTGACCAGATCGGATGGGATCTCAGTGCTGTGGTTCATGGCGAATCGAGGAAATACAGAAGTTGCAGAGGAACTGCTTCGACGAGGTGCAATACTAGATTACTGGTCAGCGGTTATGTTGGGCAAGGTTGAGGAGGTAAAAGCCGCACTTGTAGAAAATCCCACTCTCCTGGAGACAACCGACATCCGCGACTGGACACCACTTTTTAATGCAGTTCGTCAACAACAGTGGAATATGGTGGAGTTTCTGCTTCGGGCCGGTGCCAATCCAAATCATCACTCAGGTCAGAGCATTTCTCTCATTGAGGCAGTTCTGCACAATCAACTAAAGATCGTTCAGCTCCTGGTCTATGCCGGGGCAAATATCCATCTTCAAATCCCTCAAGGAGCGCTTCTTGGTTTCAGGATGACTGACTACGGCTACAATGGCCCCTACATAACCACGACTTCGGTAACACTTTTCGGCCTGGCAAAGAAAGAAGGTTTTGACGAAATCGTGGAGTTTCTAAAACTGGCAGGGGCAATCTAACCTACTTGCTTCCCCCTCCCCAACCCTCTCCCGTTATCGGGAGGGGGTCGCGGGGGGCTCCGCTTGCGGGGTGCGCGGGGGGAGGGCTTGTAGATTTTAGGTATTCTCGGCTATACTGCGCCCGTGACAATTCGTGAGGAGCTTCTCTCGCTACTTATCTGCCCGGAGACGGGCGAGGCGCTTTCGGGATGGGATGGGACAAGTGCGCACGGGACTTTGACCACGGCAAGCGGGCGGAGCTACCCAGTGACCGATGGCATTCCGAATCTCTTGCCCGATGTTCTGCGGGGTAGTGCCGCTGACGACACGGAGGCGAGTGAAAAACGCTCAGAGATGCAGGCGCGCGATGCCCAAGTGAAATCCTACGACCAGATGCTGGGGCTGAAACTCTTTACCCACTACGAGGTGCCACTGACTCTGAAGTTCCTACCGCTGGAGCGGTCGCACTTGATGCTGGAGGGCGGCTGTGGCACGGGACGCATGACAAAGACGTTTGCAGAGCGCACCCGTGGGCTCCTCTGTGTGGACTTTTCCCGAGAGTCTCTGCGGGTTGCCAAGACGAAAGTCCCCTCATCTCTGACAGAGCGGGTACTCTTTATACAGGCGGATCTCTCCCGACTGCCGACCAAGTCCGAGGTATTTGATCGGGTGGGCTCGTTTGGCGTTTATGAGCACATTCCGACTCCTGAGGCGCGAGATGGCGCTTTGAAACATCTAGCACGGACGTGTAAATCAGCGACAAGCGGCGGGCGAATGGCACTCTCGGCCTATCGCTGGGGGCCACCTGTGAGCTGGATGAGCGAGCGCGAGGGGCACCATCCGGGCGGGATTTATTTTATTCGGCTCACACAAAGCGAGCTTAAGGCGCACTGCGCACCGCACTTTACGGTGCACGGTGCGACTGAGTCGCTACTCTACTATCACTTAATCTGGGGACAAAAAGAAAACCATGGCTAGTGGCTACACACCAGGGCTGACTGTCAGCCCGCGAACGACAATTGTTAAGACGCGACGGCTACCACTCAAGGGTGAGGTTCTGGTAAATCTAGGCGACTGGGTTCTCCCCGACACCGCCGTGGCACAGGCCAAGCTCCCGGGCATCATGCAGACGGTTAAAGTGGCCTCGCGGCTGGGCGTGGACGCCTCCGAGGTGCCCGAGCTCCTCACCGTCAAGATAGGGGATCGCGTGGAGAAAGGCGACCTGATCGCCCGCACCAAGGGGCTCTTTGGCAAGTTTTTTATCGCCGATGCCAAGGCCAGCACCTCCGGCCTTATCGAGATCATCTCCCCCATCTCCGGCAATGTCGGTATCCGAGAGTCCCCGACCCCCGTGGAGATCACGGCCTACATTCCGGGCAAGATCACCCAAGTCCTAGAGGGCGAGGGCGTGGAGATCACGGCCCATGGTGCCCTGATTCAGGGAATCTTCGGCATTGGGGGCGAGCGTCGCGCCCCGATTCTGATGGTCTCACAGAGCCCCAACCAGCCCCTCACCGAGAGTGATATCAACGCCAGTCAGGCAGGAAAAGTCATTGTCGGCGGCTCGAATATCTCCGGGGCAGCGCTGCGAAAAGCGGCGGAGCTGGGCATTGTGGGAATCGTGGTGGGCGGAATCGTGGATAAGGACATGGTGGACTACTTAGGCTACGATATCGGGGTCGCGATCACGGGCCACGAGAATATCCCTCTCACCATGGTGCTCACCGAGGGCTTCGGAACCATTGCGATGGCCAACCGGACATTCAACCTGCTCAAGTCGCTAGAGGGCCGCAGCGCTGCCATTAGTGGAGCCACACAGATTCGCGCAGGGGTGATTCGCCCGGAGGTAATTGTCGCCGACGAGACCGAGAACGAGGGCATTGGCCAGCACGATGATGCCGAGCTCAACTTCACGCTCCAGCCCGGCGGCCAGATCCGCATTATCCGTGAGCCGTATTTTGGTGCTCTGGCAACCGTCACCGAGCTGCCCACTCAGCTGGTACAAGTAGACTCCGGCACCGAAGTGCGCGTACTCCGCGCCAAGCTCGCTAGCACCGGCGAAGAGGTCACCGTTCCCCGAGCCAACGTCGAGATCGTCGCGGGCTAGCTCATGGGGAGGAACTTTCCGATACTAAGGAAGGTCTATACTCGGAAGCGACGTCACGACTATGAACCCACGAATTCTTGTTTTAATCGCCATGCTGGCCGGACTTTTCCTGCTCATGGTCGCGCTGATCCGCTGGGGGGAGAGCTATCGCCTTCACCAGCGGGAGCAGCAACAGCTCACCCCACGGGAGAGCTTCCGCAGAGCGCCGGTAGTTTCCCATAGTCCCACGCCCTATCCTGGGCCGATCCAGCCGATGTCCCCCCCAGCGCGTTTTTCTCAGCCCACCACTTTCATCCCTGTTGTCGCAAGGCGCCAGATAGCCTCCCCAACACTCTCGCAGACCCCCATGATGCGCTACTTGGGTGATGTGCGTGCCATTGAGCAAGACCGCCAGCGTGTCTGGCAGGCATGGTCGCTACGCCTCACGCCGACTCCAACAGAGACAACAACCTCCTCACAAACGGCAACCCCAGAAGCACGCCCGACACCCTCACCCGGCGACCTGATGGCATCGGCGGCGCAGTGGGACAAGAAGCTAGCCGGAAAGCTCCCCGACTCTACGTGCCTCCCGTTCCACCTCGCCTACCTGCGCTACCTTGCCCTAGAGCAAGACTACCTGCAGCGCCTGACAGTTCTCGCACAGACCAGTAGTCAGCAAGCCCAGCAAGCACTTCGGTCAGAGATGGAGCAGGCACTGGCAGAAGCGGCGATCGCGGTTCGCGCCAAGCTCCGCGACCTTCAGCACGATCACCCCGAACTTAACAACGACCTGTCAAAGCTTCAGATCAGGTAAAATCAGAGGCATGGCAACTCTCTTTGGTAAGTCCTACACGCGGCGGGAAGTCCGTCAGCGGGTTGGCGAGCTGGTTCAAGTGGCAGGTGTCGAGCGCTTCACCTACGACGAAGGCGTCCAAGGCGGCGTGAAAGCAGCGCGGGTGCGCTCGGGCGGCGGGCTTGACTTCACGGTTCTCTTTTCTCGCGGCATGGATATCGGGGCGGCGAGCCTCTTTGGCGTTCCCTTCGCGTGGGTCTCGGCGACGGGCTGGGCGAGCCCGCACGCTTTTGTCCCCGAGGGACGCGGCTGGCTCCAGACCTTTCACGGTGGGCTTCTCACGGGCTGTGGCCTGAGCAACGCAGGCGCCTCCAACCAAGACGGCGAAGAGGCACTCGGGATTCACGGACGCCTCTCCCACATCCCTGCCGAAGACACGTGCGCTCGAACGCAGTGGGACGGTGACGAGGCGACAATCCTCCTTGAGGGCACGATGCGTGAGGCCACGGTCTTTGGCGAGAATCTCAGGCTCACCCGCACCATCTCGACGCCTGTCGGAGGCACCAGCATGACCATCACCGACACGGTCACCAACGAGGGTTTCAAGACTTCACCCCTGATGCTCCTCTATCACCTCAACTTCGGCTGGCCCTTGGTCGAGGAAGGCACCATCATCCGCTTCCCCGAAGGCACCACGAGCGTCCCCCGCGATGCCGATGCTGCCGCAGGCCACGCCACCGCCAACACCCTCACCGCCCCAACTCCTGACTACGCTGAGCAGTGCTTCTTCCACAACATTCCGGGCGAGGATGTCGAGATCGAAATGGTGAACCCGTCGGGTTTTGGCGTGCGCATCAGCTACAAGCAGTCCGAGTTCCCGCACCTGACCGTCTGGAAGATGATGGGCGAGGGCGAGTACGTCTGCGGCATCGAGCCCGCCAACTGCAAAGTCCTAGGCCGCGCCGCCGAGCGCGAAGCCGGACGCCTCCAGTACATCGCTCCTGGCGAGACCCGCACTTTCTCCGTCACGCTTACTGCGTTTCTAGAAGATAAAGGCTAGCCATTGCCAGAGCGTCGGTTCTATCTTTTGCTCGGAGCCCTAGCACTGACTCTTGCGTCGGGGCCGTATCTCTATGGCTGGCTGAACACGCCGACTGGCTCGCTCTACTCGGGCCTCACGAGCAATATAGACGACTGCTTGGTTTACTTTTCGTGGATGCTGGAGGCGGGGCGGGGCCACCTGCTCCACCACAACCTCTTCTCCACCGAGGCACAGAACCCGAAGCTACTCTATCTCTGGTTCGCACTGCTGGGGCTCATCGCCAAAGCCAGCGGCCTGCCTCTCGCCTTCCACCTAGGGCGCGTTCTCGGTGGCGCGGCCTTGCTCCGCGCCGTGGTCTGGCTGCTCCACGAGACCATTCAGAGTGAGCGTGCCCGCAAGCTTGCCTTTGCCCTGGTGTGCTTCTCGTCCGGTTTTGGCTGGCTTTCGGGTGGCTACAACCCCGCCAAGGGCTTCACCCTTCAGCCCATTGACACCTTCCAGCCCGAGGCGATAACATTTCTCTCGCTCTACTACTCCCCGCTCTTCGCCCCAATGACGGCCTTGATGGTGGTCTTCTTCGCCTCGCTCCTCAAGTCCGAGCGCACCGGAAAGCTCACTGACCTCTGGCCCGCCTGCGCCGCCGGAGCGATTCTGGGCAACTCCCACACCTACGATGTCGTGCATCTGCTCGCCGTCGCCTGGGTGTGCAAGCTCTTCACCCTCCTCCCCGGCCCTCCTCCCAATCCTGGGAGGAGGGTTGAAAAGAGGGAGTGGAAAGGCTTGCTCATCGCCACCGCAGCCTGCCTCCCCACCACGGCCTACACCGCGTGGGCATCGCGTGTTGATCCGCTCTTCAAAGCCCGCGCTTGGACTAATGAAGGTACGTTCACTCCAGCCCTCTGGTGGGTTCTGTTGGGCTTCGGCTTGCCACTACTCTTCGCCCTCCTCCCCCAGCCCCTCCTCCCAACCCTGCGGAGGCAGGGCGGAAGGAGAGGAGACGGAAAGAGCAGCGGCATGGAGGAATCTGGCTCCCCTCTTCCCAACCTCCTCCCAGGGTTGGGAGGAGGGGCTGGGGGAGGAGGGAAATTTCTCCTCATCTGGCTTGTCATCGGGATCGCGGTGGCGTATCTTCCGGTGCCGTTTCAGCGGAAGATGCTGATGGGGGCGCATATTCCGATCTGTCTGCTGGCGGGAGTGGGCCTAGACGCGCTGACGGCACGGCTCTCGGGGGACTTTCCGAAAATCGCGGCGTTCTTTGGAGTGCTGCTGACCGTGCCCTCCAACGTGCTGTACTTGCTTGCCGATATTGGGAGATTGGATAGCAACTCAGGCACGACGGCGCGCAAGCCCTATCTTTCCGCCGACGACCAGAAAGTGCTGGCCTATCTGAAAGAGCATGCCGCCGAGACCGATGCCGTGGTTGTTTCGCCCGACCCCAGTTCCGTGAAGCGCTATCCCGGCATGCTGAACTCGCAGATAGACGCACATCTCAATGCCTACATTGGGGGCTGGGCGGGCGTGATCTGCTATAACGGGCACTGGTCCGAGACGCTTGCCTATCCTCAAAAAAACGACGTCACTCTCCGAATTTTCAACGCAAATACCGATGATGAAGTACGAAAGCAGCTGTTACAGGAGAATCAGATTCGCTATGTGCTTGTCGTGAACGGGTTCTCCGAGATACAAACTGAAAGATATTCTGGTGTAGGCTGGTCGGTGCACCAGCCAGCCTTTCTGGAGCCTGTCCTCATCACGGACTCTCAGATCTTGTATAAAGTGCTATAATTCCGATCAGAAGGAAACAGAGAGACAATGCCACTGTGGGGCCGCATGCTGCGGCGCAACGAAGATATAACGGGCTACGATCGGGCAGTGCGCCTCTTCGATGAGGGGAAGTATGAGGCCGCGATCACGGAGTTTGAAGCAGTCATCAGTCACCCGCGCCGTAGCTCACTTACGGATGGACTCGCTCGTTTCTATCTCACCGAGGCCCACGCGGCGCTGGCACGTCAGCAGGCGGTTCTCAACCGTGAGACCAATAACACTCCTCTGGATAAGGCGGCAGCGGACGAGGCAGTTGCGCACCTCAGGCAGGCCCTTTCGCTTCACCCCCACTTTGCAGACCTGCACTTCAGGCTGGGCTGTGCGCTGATCCCCCTCGGTCAGCTCCCCGAGGCTCTGGTGGCTTTTACCCGCGCTCTGGCGATCAACCCCAGCTACGCCGATGCGCACCGCCTCCACGATGCGGCGGCGCAAGGGCAAGAGGCAGCAGAGCTCGCCTTGGCACAGCTCCCTCTCAACCAGGACGACGAGATTGCACTTCATTCCCGGCTGGCGCTGGATCTCTACCGCAAGGGACAGTTCGAGGCTGCCGCCGATACCTACCGACAGGCTCTCTCCCTCGCCCCCACCTACGCCGACCTGCACAACCAGCTCGGGGTCGCGCTTCACGCCGCCGACCAGGATGACGAAGCCCTGGCTGCTTTTACACGCGCCCTAGAGATCAACCCACGCTTTATCGAAGCCCGCCTCAACCGTGCTGTGAGTCTGCGCTGTCTAGGTCACACCAAAGAATCACGTGAGGAACTGGAGCGCGTCTTAGAGCAAGACCCCAAGAACGCCGCAGCCCGCGAGGCCCTCAGCGAGTAGTCTGTGCCAAGGCCAGCGCTTCTTTGAGCGTGAGTGTCTCGCCCTCTGACCAGAGCTGGGCAAAGGCGGACTCACCCAGTGCCTCGGCGAGCTCAGCGCGGAACTCGTTTAGCTCCGCGATGTCTTCATCGGTGAGGGCGCGCACATCGCGCTCCCAAATTACCGCCAGAGCTGCCTGTAGCTTCGTCGCACGCTCCGCCTCACCGACCTGGAGAAACGGGTAGCACATGTTCCAGAGCACCCCCAGTAGCTGAAAACGATCCCCGTTGGCTTCTTCGGCTGCCACGCAGCGGCGGGCCTCCACCAGAGACTCCTCCCAGCGCCCTAGATGCGTGAGTGTCGTCGGTAGGTTGGCATCGCAGTTGCGCGCCAGCTCGCTGTCTCCTGCTGCGAGCGCTTGTGCCGCCGCAAGTCGGTTGAGGCGCAGACACTCCTCCCACTGCTCTCGTCGCCGCGCAAGGTGGGCACGGTTATCCAATAAGAGGCGCTGGCCACGCACGCCGGGCGGATAGAGTGTCTCCACCTCATCAAAGAGAGGAGCGGCGGCTTCGAAGTCCTCTGTCCAGAGGTACTGACAGGCTTTCAGGCGGAGGGCATCGGCGCGGCGTATTGCGTCTTGCGTCAGGCTCAGGCAGCGATCCAGGAGCGCAATGGTCACTGTCTGCGGCACCTCGTACTGCCCGACGGTTGCCTGGAGTCGCAAGCCTTCTGCCAGAACCTCGCCTCCGAGCTCCTCCAGCGGTGCGACGGCCTCCACCATCAGTGCCATCGCTCTCTTCCGGTCGGGCTCGCGTGCGACGCAGGCGGCAAGCTCGTAGGCGGTTCGAAGGCGACGCACGGCATCGGTGCAGGGAAGATCCAGCGTACGCTCCAAGAAGCTTCGCGTCCGTCCCACCCCCAGCCGCCCCGCCCAGTCGGCATCTGTGAGAGTGGCAAAGGCATGGGCATCGTCCCCCTGCGTATCGGTGAGGGCGTACTCCCAGGCCATAACGGTGTTTTCATCGCGTGTCGGGTGGGCCAGATAGGCGGCACGAAACCGCTCCCGTGCCGCGCTCTCTTCCTCCAGACGTGCTCGGGCAAACTCACGAACCGTCTCTAACAGCCTATGGCGTGTCTCGTTTTGCTGCTCCCCCGAGTCATTTGTGGCGCTCTGGATCAGCGAGTCGGCCTCCAGTGCCTCCAAGCGCTCACGGGCATCGGGATAGCCTGTCACGACAGCAGCCTCTGCCGCGGTAAACGGTGCTACAAAGAGCGCAAGATTCGCCAGAAACCGCTGCTGTGCAACAGGCAAGAGCCGCCAGCTCCACTCCAGTGCGGCAGAAAGCGAGCGGTGGCGATCCTCCTTATCCCCTTTTAGCCCCGTGCGAGCCAGCCACTCAAAGCGCTTATCCAGCTCACGATGCATCTCAGCAGGCGTAAAGGCGCGAATCCGGGCGGCGGCCAGCTCCAGCGCCAGCGGGATTCCCTCTAGCCCCTGACAGACCGCAAGCACATCGGCGCGGTTGCCGTCGGTCAGATGAAAACCGGGGCGCGTCGCCTGCACCCGATCCAGAAAAAGCGCGAGTGCGTCGGCTTCGGGCAGGGACTCCAGCGGGTAGAGCCTCTCCCCCGCGATGCCGAGTGTGCGGCGCGATGTCACCAGAACCGTCAGCTCGGGGAGCTTTGCAAGGAGTTGTTCAACCAGTTCCCCCCCACCTGAGTCGGTGAGCTGCTCGAAGTTGTCCAGAACCAGTAAAGTGCGGGAGTCACTCAGGTACCAGCAGACCTGCGCAAGCGGATCACGTGATGTCGCGGGTAGCCCGAGAGCCGCACGCAGGCGTCCCGGAACCTGCTCAGCCGTAGCGCACTCGGCAAGTGGGATAAAAGCCACTTTGTCGTAGCGGGAAGCCTGCTCTCGAAGTACCTCAACGGAGAGGCGTGTCTTGCCCGTGCCGCCAAGGCCAATGAGGGTCACCAGCCGCGAGCGTGTGAGCTGCTCAGCAATCGCCTCGCGCTCAGGCTCTCGTCCAAAAAACGCGGTGAGGTAGGGCGGCAGAGACAGGCCAGCTCCCCTCTCTTCCCGATCTGCTCGTGCCTCGCCGGAAGAGGGTTGAGCTAGCTTCTCGGCCAGGGCTTCTAGGCGGTGGCGCTCTTCGACAATCCAGTCGTCGTAGAACCCTGGCAGAAGCTCGCCCGTGTAGAGGGCGCGGTCACGCGTGCGCTCGAACGCGGCGACATCCGTGGCAATCGCTTCCGGGTTGATGCGAATGGAGAGGCGATCCGCGATCAGCACACTCCCCGGCGGCAAGCCCTGCTCCAGCGGCTGACGGAGCGTTCCTAAAATATGGCGCAAGCGTCGTCTTCCGATTTCGGGCTCGACTTCGGGCCAGAGTAGCTCGACTAATTCCTCACGCGGATGGGTTCGGTTGGGAAACAGCGCAAGCCGGGCCAGTAGCGCAATCGCACGCGAGCTCTCGAAGCGAGAGAGTGTCTTACCCTCGCGTGTCGCACTGATTTTCCCCAGCAAAGTGATGTGCCAGACCATACGAGAAAGTGTAGCACAAAACATACCATACGCTGGCCATACGCAAGCTCTCTATGATGGAAAGTACCAAAACTCAGAGGCATCCCATCCATGTACTTTCCTTTCCGACAACTTTTAGCCAGCTCCCTGGCGCTCACCGCTCTCACGATACCAGCTCGTGCGCAGATTTCGATCGGAGAGCCAATACCATTTACCGATACGTTCTCAGGCACTCTTCTTGACGATACCTTTCTGGTGCTGACGGCCTGGCGCACGGATACGGGAAGTGTCAATGGAGGTCTGTTCGGTCGCACTTTTGTCGGGCTGACGAACGAGCCGGTTGGGGAAGCGACCGTTAGCGCCCAGTCATCAACGACTGCTCCGAACTTTTTCATGGCGAGAAACTCTGCCAGCCTGTCGGTGGAGAATGCTGAGGCGGCACGCTACACCACGCAGAGTAGCCATGGGACACACACCCAGGTGGAGTTCTTCACCCCGACAAGCCTCACTCCTGCACGAACCCGCTTTCACTGGAATGTCTCGGGGCTGACCTCTTCAACCTACCCTGGCGTCGTCACAAACGCCGACCTACGGTTCGCGGCGGGCTACTTTCCCACGACGAGCTACTACGACTTCTTCGACCTCGCCACGCAGGAAAACGGCGGCCCGCTGATGAGTGTCTCGGGAACCGGCGCATTCTCCTACAACCTGCCGCTGCTTCTCAACCAACCAATAGATCTCTTCTATCACACCGTCGCCTACGTCGGCTTCACTGCGGAGGGCGGAGAGACATTCAGCGGCTTCAGCGACTTCTCCAATACCCATATTCTCGACCGAATCGAGCTTTTTGACAGCAACGATGTCCTGATTTCCGAGTGGGGCATGCGGGAGATCTCCAGCGGCCAGGTGATGTTTGATCAGAATGGCCGGACGGCGGCGGCAAACGGGGGCAACAACATCCCCGAGCCGGGAACGCTTGGCCTTCTGGCGCTCGGTGGGGCGGCGCTTCTGGGCCGGGTCTGTCGGCGAACGAAGAAAGGAAACTAAAATCGATGAAACGAGCGATCCTCTTCGGCGCGACGACGCTCGCGCTGATTCCTCTGATGGGTTGTGGGAGCGGGAGTAGCCCCGATCCCGTCCAGAACGGCGGGGGCGGGGGCGGTAGAAAGCTTGTCTACACGGCCACGATTGCGGGTAGCACCGATATCTATGCGATGAATCCAGACGGTAGCGGACAGGTGCGTGTCACCACCGACGGTGTCGAGAAGTCGCACCTGGCTCTCTCGCCCGACGGCTCGAAGGTGGCCTATCTCGTTCGTCATTGCAGAGATCCTCCGACCTAAAAGCTTGCCATCCAGTCCGTCGCGGGCGGCACACCTCAGATATTGCCGACCGATCTGGATATTCCCG
>NZ_JANNYP010000865.1:0-2035 GCF_031410135.1 Armatimonas sp.
GGTTGTTGAGCAAGGTGGAGAGACCGCTCAGATCCCCCAGCTCGCGCCGAAGCCCCAAGCCTTCTTCATAAAACGTCCGTGCAGCCGCGTAGTTCTTCTGGTCAAAGGCGATGAGTCCCCTCAACTGAAGCGCGTTAGCAATGCCCTTTTTATCACCCAGTGCCCTCCGGATAACCAGGCTTTGCTGGCTGTAGTGCTCCGCAAGCGTATATTCTGCTTGAAAGTTCACCAGGGCCCCGGCTCCGTAGAGCGCATCGGCGCGGGCAGGAGTATGAGACTGACCTTCGGGAAGTGAGAGTACTTTCTCGTACCAGTCACGTCCCTCCGTGATGTAGCCACGGATCCACCAGAACTTCATCAGTGCCCCAGCCAGGGCTTGGACAGGCTCGGCGTGACCACGACAAGTCGTGCCAAACGCGAGTGCCGTACGCGCGTTGCCGTTCTCCTGCTCCAGCCGCTCGTACCAGAATTTCTGAGCCGGGCCGGTTAGCTTCGGGTTGACGTCCCGGGTAAAGGCGAGAAAGTACTGCAGATGCCTCCCCTGAACCCTCTCCTGCTCGCCGCTCTCTTCGAGGCGCTCCCAGGCGAACTGACGGATTGTCTCCAATAAACGAAAGCGGGTCGTGTCGGAGATCTGCTCCACGACGACCAGCGACTTATCCACGAGGTTGTAGAGTAAATCTAAGGTATCGGGGGAGCGGTGCACGGCCTCGACGGCATCGAGTGTCCAGCAGCCGCGAAACACCGAGAGGGCGCAGAGCAGGCGCTTCTGCTCTGCCGATAGGAGCTGCCAGCTCCAGCGCAGTGTTGCCTCTAAGCTCTTTTGGCGCGGGTTGAGATCGCGGCGACGCCCTTCCAGCCAGAGCACTTCTTTCTCCAGACGCTCGCGAAGCTCCGGAAGCGTCAGAACGCGCACCCAGGCGGCGGCCAGCTCGATGGCAAGAGGTAAGCCGTCCAGTAGCGTGCAGATTGCTTCAATCTCGGCTTTGTTCCCGGCGTGGAGCGTGAAGTCGGGGCGGACGGCACGAGCGCGATCCACGAAAAGCTCCACGCCGGTTGCGCCTACAAGGGGTTCGAGAGCTACCTGCTGCTCCCCTTCCATGCCAAGCGGCTGGCGTGAGGTGGCGAGGAAGACTAAATCAGGGCACGACTCCAGCAGCGCTCTCACAATCCGCGCCGGGCCAAAGCGTGACTTTTCCGCATCGTCGCTGTCGTCCCCATCCCGGCTCTCCGCAGGTAGCAGGTGCTCCAGGTTATCCAGCAAGATCAGCACACGGCCTGGGATGGCGTTGATCGTGGTCACGAGCTGCGCCAGCGGATCGGCGGCGGGCGCGGCATCGGTGAGGGCGCGGCGTAGGGTCGGCAGGATCAGCGAGGGCAAGGGAAGCTCGGCGAGCGAGGCAAAGACGACACGGGTGAACGCTTTTTGCTCCTGGCTTGCCCGTGCGACTTCGAGGGCAAGGCGGGTCTTGCCCACGCCGCCGGGGCCGAGCAGGGTCACCAAACGCGCCATCTGTAGCTGCTCCGCGATGGCAACGCGCTCTGGCTCACGGCCTAGAAATCGGGAGAACGCTACGGGCAGCGAGTGGACAATCGGGGCGGTTGCGGCAATGGGCGTTTCGGCAACCGAGACCTCGGGCAAGCTCTCCAGCGCTTCTCTCGCTTGCTCGGCGAGGGCTTCGAGGCGCTCTTGCTCCTCGATTGCCCAGTCGTCGTAGATACCGGGAAACGGTGGTGCCCAGAGGGCGAGTGCCTCGCTCAGTGCCGTGTGCCGCTCCGCTGTCTCCAGCCGGGTCAGGAGGCCACGCTTCACGAGTGCTTCAAAGCGCTGCGCGTCCACTCTGATCCCTTCAGGGTTCAGCTGGATGGTCGAGTGGTTGGCGTCAAAGAGGCTCTTCCCCCCTTCGGGTTCGAGCTGGCGCTTCAGCATCGAGAGCGCCTTGCTCTGGTTGTTGCGCCCCGTGGCAGGCTCGGTGTCGGGCCAGAGCAACTCGATGAGAAACTCACGCGCGTGTGCCTTGCCCGCATGGAGCGC
>NZ_JANNYP010000866.1:0-15801 GCF_031410135.1 Armatimonas sp.
GGCGGCGGCCAAGACGCTCACCGGCGATGTCCGGGTCGTCTCACTCGATGTCACCAATGGTGCAAGTATCGCAGCCGCTGTGGCAACCGTAGAGAAAGAGTTCGGAAAGCTCGATATTCTGGTGAACAATGCGGGGCTGGGGACGTTCAACAAGCCTACCACCACGGAGGATCTCACGCACTGGCGCTGGACCTTTGAGACCAATCTCTTCGGGCTTGTCGAAACAACTCAGGCGTTCCTGCCGCTGATCCAGAAAAGCGACGCGGGACGGATTGTGCACCTCACGAGTATTCTGGGCTCGCTCACCATGGCAACCACGACGGCCTCACCGGTCTACGGTGCCTCGGGGTTTGCGGCGGCCTATGGCGCGTCCAAGGCGGCGGTCAATATGTACACGGTGCATCTGGCGCGTGAGCTGGAGCCGATGGGCATCAAAGTGAACGCGGCACACCCGGGCTGGGTCAAGACCGAGCTGGGCGGCGAAGGCGCGAAGCTAGAGGTCTCCGAGGGTGCCGAGACCAGTGTCTACCTGGCGACGCTCCCTGCCAATGGCCCCACGGGCGGCTACTTCCACAAACAAGACCACCTGCCTTGGTAGAAAGTAATGTTCCGCTACGCTACGCCACGGTCGCGGCGAAAGTAATCCTAGGCGTGGGCTTCCTGGTCTTTGGGGCGAACGGCTTCCTGCACTTCCTACCCCTCCCGCCGCCTGCCGACGCCAGTGCACAGAGCTTTCTGGGGACTCTGGACAGCACGGGTTACATGAAGGTCGTCAAAGCGCTGGAGATGATCGGGGGTGGGCTGATCTTAGGCGGGCGGCTTGCTCCACTAGGCCTGCTCATCCTCGGCTCCATCGTGATCAATATCCTGCTCTACGATCTCTTTATGGATCCGAAAGGCTTGCCGATTGGGGGCTTCTTTGGTGTGCTCATTGTCTTTCTAGCCTACCGACATAAAGAGCACTTCGCCCCATTTCTGAAGCCTCGTCGCGAGCACTGCACCTTTAAGGGAAACTAAAGAAAACCCGCCCGAGATTTCTCGGGCGGGTTTCTTTTACCGTGGCATCATCGGTGCGCCGGGGGGGGCAGCCCCACCACCGACACGCTCAGAGGGCAGTCCAGGCTGCACGATAGGAGCAGGGCCATCTATTTCTCGGGGGCTCGGTGGCCCCAAGATTCCCGAGGGCAAGACCCCCAGAGCCAGTGTCAGAATCGCGCAGAGAATCGCGACGTTCTTGGCGACGCCCCCTCGAACCTCTGGGTTGCTCTCATCCAGCGGCTCACGGAAGTACATCTGAACCACTAAGTTCAAGTAGTACGCCACGCCAATCACGCTGATCACCAAGCCCAGCCCGGCGAGCCAGTAGAGCTGCGCCCCGACTGCGGCGTAGAACAAGTAGAGCTTACCTAAGAACCCTGCGGTGAGCGGAATACCCGCCAGCGAGAAAAGCAGTATGGTGAGAGTCGCGGCGGCAGCAGGGTTGCGCTTGCTCAGTCCGGCAAAGCGGCGGATATCCGTGAACTCTTCCTCCCCCGAGTGCCCCAGCCAGACAATCACCGCGAAGGCTCCCACATTCATTAGTGAGTAGGCCAGCAGGTAGAACCCAACACTGTCAATCGCGATATTGTTGCGCAGAGTCAGCGAGGCGAGAATACCCACGAGCAAGTAGCCCGCGTGTGCCACCGATGAGAACGCTAACATACGCTTGAGGTTGACCTGTCGGATCGCCAAAATATTTCCCAGAAGCATGGTAGCAAGCGCAATGCCCCAGATAATATGGCGAATCGTCGGAGTCTGTAGCTCAACAATCGCCAGAGGCTGGAGAAACCGTGCCAGCGCTGCAAATGCTCCAATCTTAGCCACAGCAGACATAAAGGCTGCCACGGGAGCCGGAGCGCCTTCATAGACATCGGGAGCGTAGGTATGGAAGGGAACCAGAGAGGCCTTAAAGCCCAGGCCCACCAGAATCAGCGTGATCCCTACAACAAAGAGAGGCGAGGTGGCCAGCGGCGTGGCCGTGTGCATGGTCGCACGCAGTACCTCGGTGATGAGCATCACATTGGTATATGAGCCCCCTACAAGCTGCATCCCCGCACGCTGTGCTCCCAGACCCACTGCACCATAGACCAGCGCAATTCCGTAGAGTAAGAACCCTGAGGCAAAGGCCCCTAGTAAGAAGTACTTAACCGCAGACTCTTCGGAGCGCAGCTCGCGACGCGCATAGCCTGCCAGGATATAGAGCGCAACGGAGAGAACCTCAAGCCCCACAAAGAGGTTGATTAGATCCAGAGCGCTGGTCATCACCATCGCACCCGATGTGGCAAAGAGGATCAGGGCATAGAACTCACCAAAAGCCAGACGCTTGTCCTCAAGATAGCGCCCTGACATCCCAATCACGAGGGCGGCAACCAGGCAGAGCGTTAGATCTAGCAAGGCGCTGAAGCCATCCATGGTCATCCCGGCACCGAAGAGCTGAGTCACCGGGGTATCGGAGCCGGGGAACTTCACCCCTGCGAGAGACGCCACGTTTAGCGCCGGCAGACAAGCAATCGCCGCAAGCGCCAGCCCAATATGACAAGCCAGTGCCAGCGATTTCCGCGCCGCAAACGCACTGCGTCGCAGGTCAAGCAAGAGGACCAGCATCCCGCAGACCATGATGACTAGCGGAGCGAGAAGCCCTTGCAGGCTCTCTAGTATCTCAGACATGACTTATTTATTCTCCATCGGAGCCGCCAGCGCAGCTATAGGGCTTATCAGATCCAAGAAGGTTTTGGGGAAAATCCCCAAGGCAAAGACGAGAACCACAAAAAAACCCAGCACCCACTGCGACGTTCCCTTGAGATCCGTGAGAGGCTGCTCGGAACGCGCAGGGCCGTAGACAACGCGCTGGAACATCCAGAGCATGTAGACTGCGGACCAGATCACCCCTGTTGTCGCCAGAGTCGCCGCCGCTGGGAAGTTTTGGAATGTCCCCAGCAGGATCATAAACTCCCCGACAAAACCATTGGTCAGGGGGAGCCCAACGGAGGCCAGTGTCAGGATCAGAAAAACGCGAGAGAGCAGAGGAACACGATCCCAGAGCCCGCCGAGACTGCGAATCTTGAGAGTTCCGGTCTGCTCCTCAATGAGGCCCAGTACCAGAAAGAGCCCTCCGACCGTGATCCCATGGTTGACCATCTGCAAGATCGCCCCCGAGATTGCCGGAGTCGAGCCTGAGAAGAGCCCCATCACGATATAGCCTAAATGGCTAATGGACGAGTACGCGATCAGGCGCTTAACATCGCGCTGCATCGCCGCCACAAAGGCTCCGTAGAGAATCCCCACTACCGCCAGCCCGATCATCAGCGGCGCGGCCTGCTTGGAAGCCTCCGGAAACAGAACAATACAGAAGCGCCAGAAGCCATAGGTTCCAAGCTTTGCCATCGCTCCGGAGACAAGCACCACGCCCGCCGTGGGACATGCCGCGTAGGTCTCGGGCTGCCAGGAGTGGAAGGGAAAGAGCGGGGTCTTGACAGCAAATGCCACGGCAAAGCCCAGCATTAGCCAGAGCCCAAGCTGGCCCAAGAGCGGCTCTTTGACGAGACCATGCTGGATATCAATGTAGCTGAAGCTCTGGAAGTGGAAGCCAAGCCACAGAATGGAGGAGAGCATCACCAGCGAGCCAATCACCGTGTACAGAAAGAACTTCATCAGAGCCTTGGTGGCTTTTTCACCTCCAAAGCTACCAGCAAGGAACCAGACCGGAATCAGACACGCCTCGAAGAAAACATAAAACAGCACTAAGTTCAGTGACGAAAACGCGCCGATCAAAGTCGCTTCCAGCAGGAGCAGTGAGCCAAAGTAGAGCTTCTCTTTGCCTGCCGAGATCTTGAAGGGCATCACGATCGCAGCGACGGAAAGGAGGGCAGTCAGAACAATCATCAGGGTGCTAACGATATCTACCCCGACATGGAACTGAATCCGCAGGGCAGGAAGCCAATCACTGCGCTGAATGCTGTCTTCAAAAAAGCCATCGGGGCCGGGCATACCTCTCAAGAGAAGTGCCGAAGCAATAAACGTCAGCAAGGCTCCCAGACACGCGATACGTCGCGTGGCACCCTGAGGAGCGAGAGCGACAATCAGGGCGGCCAGAGCAGGCACCAGGATCAGTAGGGTCAGTATAGACATGATTTATCTCCCCCGTCCCAGCAGCGACGTCAGGATCACCAGCACCACTCCCACGAGCATCGTCAGAGCGTAGCTACGGACATAGCCATTCTGGAAACGTGAGAGCAAATTCGAGAGTGAGCCGATCATATTGCCCGCCCCTTGCACCAGACCATCCACGCCACGCAGATCCGCAACCCGCCAGAGCCAGGTTGCAAGCTGTTTTCCGGGCCGGACGAAGAGCTCGTTATAGAGCTCATCAAAGCCCCACTTCTGATAGGCCAGCTCGTACCAGCCACTCTGGCGCTGCTTTTCTGTGAGAAGCTCGCCGTTGGTCGCTTTCTTGTACTTCCTCCAAGCAAAAAGCGAGAAACCTACTGCCACAGCAACTGAGGCAAGCACCAGCATCAGCTCTGTGTTATGATTTACCTCGGCGATACTCTCGCCTGCATTCTCGCCTAGAAAATGACCAAACGTATCGGGCAGGTCAACCGCAACAGCTTTCAGCGCAGCAGGGTTTAAGTAGCCACTGAAGACCGAGAGCACCGCCAGAATCCCGAGAGGAGCCGTCATTGAGATCGGGGACTCATGCAGGTGATGTTCTTGCTCCTCGGTGCCCCGGAACTCTCCAGAGAACGTCTTGGCCATCATGCGCCACATGTAGAAAGCTGTCATGGCGGAAACGAGTAACGCAAGTCCCCACTGAAAGGCATTTCCCGCCTGACCGGCGAAGGCGTTGAGCAAAATCTCATCTTTCGAGAAGAAGCCGGAGAGGAGCGGGATCCCTGAGATCGCCAGCGTCCCGATAAACATGGTCGCGTAGGTGATCGGGAGCTTCTTAGCGAGCCCACCCATCTTGCGCATGTCTTGCTCGCCGCCCATTGCGTGGATCACGGAGCCGGAGCCGAGGAAGAGGAGCGCTTTAAAGAAGGCGTGGGTCGTGACGTGGAACATCGCCACGCCAAACGCCCCACTTCCACAGGCAAGGAACATCAGCCCAAGCTGGGAGACCGTCGAGTAGGCCAGCACTTTCTTAATGTCGTTCTGCGCCAGCCCGATGCTTGCCGCGACCAGTGCCGTCAGCAAGCCGACAATCGCAACCAGTGTCATCGCCCCTGGAGCCATCAGGAAAAGCTCGTGGGTGCGGCAGAGTAAATAGACCCCTGCAGTCACCATGGTCGCCGCATGGATCAGTGCAGAGACGGGCGTCGGCCCCTCCATCGCGTCGGCAAGCCAGACATGGAGCGGAAGCTGGGCGCTCTTGCCACAAGCCCCGATAAAGAGCAAGATCGGCACCGTAGTTGAGACAAGACCGTAGCCGTTACCCAGAGCGGTGTCTATCCCCGCTTTTGTCAAAATCCCCTTCTCACCATAGAACTCGAAAGTCCCAAAGTGGCGGAAGATCAGAAAGAGCGCGATCAGGAGCGCCGCATCCCCGATTCTATTGACGATAAAGGCTTTCTTGCCCGCGTCCGTGGCGGATTTTTTCTCCTGCCAGAAGCCAATCAAGAGATAAGAAGCCAGCCCGACGCCTTCCCAGCCTACAAACATCCCGACTAAGTTGCTACTCATCACCAAGAGAAGCATGAAGAAAACAAAGAGGTTTAGGTAGGCAAAGTAGCGGCTATAGTTCTTCTCGTGGCTCATGTAGCCCATCGAGTAGCCATGGATCAGCGCTCCCACTCCCGTGATAATCAGGAGCATGAGCGCCGTCAGCGTATCAATCGAGAGCTTGAAGCTCACACTCAGCGTGTCGGCGTTAAACCAGACAAACTCGGGGGAGAAGAGACGCTTACCCGGTGCAGCCTGTACCTGCCCTAGCAAAACCAGGGAGCAAGCAAACGCGGCCCAGAGCATTGCTGTTGCCAGCAGTCCCGCACCCGGCTTTCCGAGCCGTACTCCAATGAGAGCGTTGATAAGAAAGCCCACTAGCGGCAGCAGCGGGACGATCCAGGGGAGTAGTTCCAAGGCTATCCTCGCATCGTGTTGGTTTCGTCCACGTTGATATTATCGCGGAGCCGGAAGATGGCGATGAGGATTCCGAGCCCCACCGCCACTTCTGCGGCAGCGACCGCCATGACGAAGATCGAGAGCATCTGCCCACCGGCATCTCCTAGGTAGCGACCAAAGGCCACCAGCGAGAGATTCACAGCATTGAGCATGAGCTCGACACACATAAAAATAACAATCGGGTTACGCTTGACCAGCACCCCGACCACGCCAGTCGTGAAGAGCAGCGCGGAGAGTATCAGATACCAGGAGAGAGGGACATCGGCCATACTCATGATTTACTTGCCTCCTCGCCGTAGCTTCGGCGTGCCAGCACCACGGAGCCAATCACCGCGATGAGCAGCAGAATACTCGTGACTTCAAAGGGAAAAAGCCAGGGTTTCTTGGGGTCGTAGAGTGTCTTGCCGATTCCCTGCGGCGATCCCAGCGTATCCAAGCCCACCATCGGCTCCGTCGGCAGTGCAATCGGGGGAGCTCCCTTTGTCACCGCCCAGACGAGGGTTCCCGCTAAGATAAGTCCCCCCAGCACCGCGAGCGGAGCCTGAGCTTTAAGCTTATTCAGCGAGCGATCCGGTGTCCCTAAGTTCAAGAGCATGATCACGAACAAAAAGAGCACCATGATCGCACCCGTGTAGACAATCACTTGTACTGCCGACAGGAAGTAGGCATTGAGTAGCAAATACAGCCCCGCGATGCAAAACAGATTCACTACCAAAAAGAGCGCCGAGCGCACCGGGTTGGGGTTCAGCACGACGAGTAGCGCCGTGGCCAGCGCAATCGCAGCGATAATCAGAAAGAGGATCATCTAGTCTACTCTCTCCCGGTTCGGATCGGGTACCAGCAGCATCTCCTTGGTGTAGACCAGCTTCTTGCGGCTATCCTCGGCGAGCTCGTAGATATCTTTGAGCTCAATCGCACCCGTCGGGCAAGACTCCTGACAGAAGCCACAGTAGATGCAGCGAAGCATATTGATCTCGTAGCGGCTGGCGTAGCGCTCACCGGGCGAGTAGCGGGCATCGTCTTTATTCTCCGCCGCCACCACTAAGATCGCGTTTGCCGGACACGCCCCCGCACAGAGCGAGCAGCCGATACACTTCTCCATCCCATTGTCGTAGCGATTCAGAACATGCCGCCAGCGCGCACGCACGCCCATCGGGCGGCGAAACTCTGGGTAGGCAATCGTGGTTTTCTTTTCCGTCAGCTTACTACCGACGGTCACGAGCCCCTTAAAAGGCGCAGCCACCTCAGTGGCCATCTGCTTGACATCTGCCCAAAAATCTGACATTTTTTACTAGTCCTCGCTCACTCTTGGGGCCATTTTCATGGTAACCGGCTCACGGCGGATCGGCAGGCGCGGCGCGGCGGAGTTCGCACCAGTGGGTACAAGTGCTGTGGTCTTCGCTTCTTTTTCAGCGGCTTCGTAGCTGGATTTTTTCCAGAGGAAGAGAGCCCCGAGAAGCAGCACACCTGGCACGAGGGCGACGAAGTGACCAAACCAGGCAAGCTTGGTCTGCTGGAGCGCCATCGAGAGCGCGATCAGCAACAGATTGACAAGACCTACCGGAATAATCCCCTTCCAGCCCAGCTTCATCAGCATGTCGTAGCGCAACCTTGGGAGCGTCGCGCGTACCGTGATGAAGAAACCGATCAGAGTAAACCACTTGAGAACCAGCCAGAGAATCCCGATGCCCGTGTTGCTCAGATCCACCAGCCATGGTGGCAGAACATCCCAGACTGGTAGCCCAAAGACTGTCATCGGAAGATGGCCTAGCGGACCCCATGGGGCGAGATAGCCGCCGAAGAACAAGACAATAGCAATCGCGGAGACGATTCCCATGTTGGCATACTCGCCCATGAAGAACATCGCGAACTTAAAGGAGCTGTACTCGGTGTGGAAGCCCGCCACGAGCTCGGTCTCGGCCTCGG
This sequence comes from Armatimonas sp., assembly GCF_031410135.1. Lineage (GTDB taxonomy): Bacteria > Armatimonadota > Armatimonadia > Armatimonadales > Armatimonadaceae > Armatimonas. The sequence continues at coordinate 8,083 of NZ_JANNYP010000866.1, forward strand.
GGAGGTCAAACGGGGCGCGGTTAGTCTCCGCGAGCATGGAAACCAAGTAGATGCCGCAGGCGATCAGCCCCAGCGGGAAGAAGGCGAGAAAGTGCCAGTTCCAGAAGCCCGATGTCACGGCCTGCGGAGCCCAGGTGTAGGCCGACTCACCGATCCGGTAGCCGTTGACGCCATCGGGGCCAAGCTCAAAGACTCCCTGATGCTGGACAATACCAATCGTATTGACCTGCCCGGCCATCAGCAAGACTGCAATGATCGAGAGGCCCATCCCCAACTCGTAGGAGATCACTTGTGAGGCGGCGCGCAGGCTCCCCAGAAGCGAGTATTTATTGTTGGACGACCACCCGGCCAGAATCACGCCATAGACCTCAATGGAGGCCACGGCGAGAAGCAGCAGAATCCCCCCCGCATCGAGCCGGGGCGCAACCGAGCCCCAGTCCCGTGAGCTGCTCCACGGAAGCACCGTCAGCGACATGATCACAGGGGCAAGTGCCACACCCGGAGCCATGTAGTAGAGGATCTTGTCCACGTTGGTAGGCGTGATGTCCTCTTTGGTGATGAGCTTGAGCGCATCGGCGAGGGGCTGGAGGAGCCCAAACGGCCCCACGCGGTTTGGCCCCTGCCGCCCCTGGTACCAGCCTAAAAGCCGTCGCTCCAGCCAGACGAGAATAGGAACAGAGCCCAGTCCTCCGACCAGCGCGATCACCAGTCGTAGAACCGAGCGAACCACCTCCGCCCACCACTCGATCTTGTCGCCCGGCAGGACGAATAATTGCTGCCAGATATCCATAGTCGCTGACTACCCTTGCGCCTTTTTCCACTCGCGGTAGATGTCTCTCGCCGAGAAGTACGGCAGGGGCTTTCCAAGGCGCGCCATGAGATCGGCAAGAATGCGCCAGTCCGGGCGGGAGTCGCCGCGCGGCGCAATGGCCTGCTTGATCTTCTGCTCGCGGCCCTCGATATTGACGAAGGTGCCGTCTTTTTCGGCAAAGCTTACTGCGGGAAGCACCACATCAGCGAGCTTTGCGGTCTCTGTGAGGAAAAGCTCCTGCACTACCACAAACTCCGCCTGCTTTACTGCCTTTTGTGCTTTTGCCGGGTCATGATACCGCACAACCGGGTCGGACCCCATAATGTAGAGCATCTTGAGGTTGCCCGAAAGAATCTGCGCCATCTCGCCGCCGTCCACGCCCGCCTTCTTGGCTCCCCAGGAGTTGCAGTCCGGCAGTAGCAGATTGACTTTTGCGCCCGTCGCGGCCACAGCAGCGTAGTCCGCCTCGCTCAGTGTGTGGGGGAGCAAGACAACCGTCTCGCTATCCAGGTGCGGGAGGGCTTCCGCAACGGTCGCCGCTTTTATCCAGCTTGCGTTGTTCTTGCGCGTGGCCTTGTAGACCCGCAGGTAGACAATTGGCTGGTCGTCTTCGAGTTTCATGCCCACGGAGACGATCTTCTTGGCACTCTCAAGCTCCGCGATACTGGTCTGCATGGGTAAGAACGGATAGGGATGCAGCTGGTGATCCACGTTTGTCGTCCCCACCACGGTCTTTAGCAGCTTGGCGAAGAGGTAGTTGTCCTCAAGCGTGGCGCGTGTGGAGCCGATACCGCCGATCTGCTCGGGCTTGTAGTGCTTCAGCGCCTCGACGATCTTGGTCAGTGCAGCATCCCAGCTGGCGGGCTGGAGCTTGCCATCCAGATCGCGGATCAGTGGCGTGGTCAGGCGCTCGTCGCTATTGACATACTCATGGCCGAACTTGCCTTTATCGCACGTCCACTCCTCGTTGATGTCTTCATTGATGCGCCCGTTGATCCGAACGATCTCTCCCAAGCGATGGCCCACGGCAATATTGCAGCCATTGCCGCACTTGGAGCAGACGGAGTCCACGGACTTGACTTCCCACGGACGGCCCTTAAAGCGAAACTGGCGGCTAGTGAGCGCCCCGACCGGGCAGATCTCAATGGTATTGCCCGAGAAGTTGGAGTCGAAGCTCGAACCCATAAACGGCCCGATCTCGGTCTGAGCGCCTCGGTTGATCAAGTCCAGCTGGCCGTCGCCCGCGATCTCGTCGGCGAAGCGGGTGCAGCGCATACAGGTGATGCAGCGCTCCCGGTCCAGCACGACATAGTCCGAGATGACTTTGGCTTTGGGGTAGTGGCGCTTCTCTTCCGTAAAGCGGCTCGTGGGCGGACCGTAGGTTATGGTCATGTTCTGCAGCGGGCACTCGCCGCCACGGTCACAGATAGGGCAGTCTAACGGATGGTTGGCCAGCAGTAGCTCCAGAATCCCGTTCTGGGCCTTCTTCACCTCAGGAGTCTGGGTCTTGACCACCATGCCCTCAGAGCAGGGAATCGTACAGGTGGCCATGATGCTGGCGCGGCGCTGACCAAACATCTCCAGCTCAACCGAAGCCAGGCACATGCGGCAGGCCCCGACACTAGTCAGGCGCGGGTGGTAGCAGAAGTACGGCACATCGCTGCCTGCTCGAAACGCGGCCTCGATCACCAGAGTCCCTTTCGGAACCGCAATCGGAGCTCCATCTACAACCAGGTTAACCAGCTCAACACCTGCCGTTGCTGCCTTATCCTGATCCGCCACTGCCTTTGCTGCATCCGCCTTCTCTTGCGGCGTCTGCTCTCGTTTCTCGTTCGCCATAACTAATTTCTACGCTCGCTCTATATCTCAACAACAATTGCTACCCCGTTCGCTGAGGCCGTCTCATGATACCTCACTCAAGAGGAATTTTGAGAGTATCGCAGTGGTATAATGCGAAAACCGGTTTTTTATGATGACGCGAAGACGCTTATTATGGCTCTCTCTGGGGGGACTTCTCACAGGATGTTTCCCCTCCACACAAGACGCGAAGGGGCGTACGACGATCCGCTACATGGCCTGGGGTAACCCGGAACAGCTCCAAGTAGAGCGCCAGATCGCCGATGAGTTTGAGAAGACGCACCCTAAGCTTCGCATCCATCTGTTTATGGTGCCCGGCTCGTCGTATGCCGATAAGCTCCAGCTCATGCTAGCCTCACGCACGGCCCCCGATGTGATGCGTGTGGACCACTACATGTTTCCCGCACTCGTCAAAAAAGACTACTTTCTCGACTTAGAGCCGCTGATCGCCGCCGAGCCCAAGGGATTTATTGAGGACTTTGTACCCACGGCACTGGAGGAGTGCCGCTACCAGGACAAGCTCCACGCCTTCAATGTGCTCTTTGGGGGTGTCCAGCTCTACTACAATAAAACGCTCTTCAAAGACGCAGGACTCGTCGATCCGTATGAACTCTCGCAGGCGAAGAAATGGGACTGGGACGCGTTTCTCACGGCGGCCAATGCGCTGACCAAGCGCGAGGGCGAGCGGACGCTACAGTTTGGCACGACGTTTCCGACGTTTCCTCAGTGGGCCTCGGTGCTCTGGAACCGGGGAGGGGACATGATGGACAAGGCGCTCACAAAATTTACCCTCGCCGATGACCCACACGCGCTTGAGGGAATGCAGGACATGACCGACCTGCGCTGGAAGCACCACTGCGCCCCGACACCCGCTGATGCCGCGCTCTCCGCGTTTACATTTGAGTCCGGCAAGATCGCCATGCACTGGGGCTGGGCCGGAGAAACGCCACGCTTCCGCAAGAACATCAAAAAATTCGACTGGGATATCACGCCTGTTCCGACGGGCCCTGCCGGGGATGCCACGGTTCTTAAGGGCAACCAGCTCGTGGTCAACCGACACTCGGAGCACCCAGAGCTCGCCTGGGAGTTTGTGAAGTACATGACCGGCCCGGAGGCTGAGCTACTTTTAGGGGCCAAGTGGCGTCGCTGCGTCCCCACACGGCTCTCGGTTCAGCAGCACCCGGAGTACCTCAAGAGTGACAAGCCCCCGTTTCACACCGATGTGTTCCTAGAGACCGTGCGCCGGGGTCGAACACTGCCCATTGATGCTCGCTACCAGGAGTGGTCGCGTGAGTTCAACTCCGCCACCGATAGTCTCTTCAATGTCGGTGGGATCACCGCGCCGCAGGCCAGCCGCAACGCCACCGATAAGATCAACGCCTTGCTCACGGGCGAGGAGGGTTTTTAGCCTATGTCCGAACGAACCAGTAGCCGCTGGGGCCTGGCGCTGATCTCGCCCTGGCTTTTGGGCTTCCTGATCTTCACCGCAGGCCCGATGCTCGCCTCGCTCTATCTCTCGTTCTGTAAGTACGACCTGCACACGCTGAGCTTTGTGGGGGCAAAAAATTACGATGTCTTGCTCCACGAGCCGCGCTTCTGGAAGTCACTGAGCAACACGGCGATCTATGTTTTGTTCGCGGTGCCGCTAGGTCTGACGGGCTCGCTGCTGATCGCGGTCTTGCTGAATCAAAAAGTCAAGGCGATTCCGATCTTTCGGACACTGTTCTACCTGCCGTCGCTGGTGCCCGCCGTGGCATCGAGCCTAGTCTGGGCCTGGGTCTTTCACCCCGATGCAGGGATTCTGAACTTTGCGCTCTCGAAGCTCGGGATTCAAGGCCCCAAGTGGCTGCAAGACCCTAAGACCGCGCTGACATCGCTGATCATCATGAGCCTCTGGGGAATCGGCGGTGGGCGCATGCTGATCTTCCTGGCGGGGCTCCAGGGAATCTCCGACGAGCTCTACGAAGCGGCGCAGCTCGACGGCGCAAAGGGCTGGACGTGTTTTCGTCATATCACGCTCCCCATGCTCTCCCCGACGATCTTCTTTAACTTGATCCTGGGCATCATCGGCTCGTTCCAGGTCTTCACCTCCGCCTATATCATGACGGGCGGCGGCCCCAACGACTCGACGTTGATGTACGTGCTCTATCTCTACAACAACGCGTTTCGTGAGTTCAAGCTCGGCAAGGCCAGCGCGATGGCCTGGATTCTCTTTATCATCCTGCTAGGCTTTACGATCGTCCAGTTCAAAAACGCCTCCAAGTGGGTGTACTACGAAGGGGGCGATAAAGAATGAATCCCAACGATGATGGCGGGTCAAATCGCGTGGATGATGAACGTCCCGCTATGGGGCGTTCCGCCGCCTCGCTTCGCTCGGAAAATTCCGCCGAAGGCGCGGCCACAGGCCCCATAGCCCGACGATCTCCGTCTGGGCTAATCCAGCGCATAGGCGTTTTTGCGATGCTGATCTTCGGCGGGCTGCTTTTCTCAGTCCCATTTCTGTGGACGGTCTCCACGGCGCTCAAGACCAACGAGCAGGTCTTTGCCGTGCCGCCGCAGTGGATTCCGAATCCGATTCAGCTCGATAACTTCAAGCGTGCTTGGACGGAGCTGCCCTTCCCGACGTTTGTCGTCAACACGATCACGATCACCATCTTTGCCACGTTCGGGCAGATTCTCTCGGCGTCGCTGGTGGCCTATGGCTTTGCACGCTTCAAGTTCAAGGGCAAGAACCCTCTCTTCTACCTGATGCTCTCGACCATGATGCTCCCCTCGCAGGTGACCATGATCCCGGTCTTTCTGCTCTGGCGACAGCTGGGACTGATTGACACCTTTGCCCCCCTCATCGTCCCGTCGTTCTTTGGCGGCGGCGCGTTCACGATCTTCCTGCTCCGGCAGTTCTTCATGACCATCCCCCGCGAGCTCGACGAAGCGGCGATGATTGACGGCGCGAACCCGCTGGTGATCTGGTGGAAAGTGCTCCTGCCGCTCGCCCGCCCCGCGCTGATCACCACGACGCTCTTCTCGTTTGTGAGCCACTGGGACGAGTTCATGGGGCCGCTGATCTATCTCAACTCCATGGAGAAGTACACCGTCTCGATCGGTCTGCGCCTCTTCCAGGACAGCTACGGCACCCAGCTAGAGCTTCTCATGGCCGCCTCGCTGATCCACATTCTCCCCACGATTATTCTCTTCTTCGTCGCCCAGCGCTACTTCGTCAAAGGCATCGCCCTCACCGGCTTGAAGTAGGCTCCCAAAAGACTCGTAAGATAGGTTGCCAGACATCACGACCATCGCGCGCTTGGCGGAGCTCTTGGTACTCCGTTTTTGTAGGGAGTTCTGTATCTGGGGCATACCAGAGTACCACCCGGCAGTTGCAGCGGCGTGCGCCGCTTTCCATAAGATCCCAGCGAGAGAGAACCAGCGCATTGGGTTCGTTGGCGGGAGAGAACCAAGAGGGCTGATTGGTCGGGGCACGCTCCAGATCTGGAATTCCCCACTCATTGATGGGGTCTAGCGGGGTAGTATGGTCGCTCTGTCTTCGCTGCTTTAGGGTGGGGGGCTTCACGGTTGCAATCTCGGAGTAGAGTGTGTAGGACAGAGTCTTGAAGGGACGGCGTTTCGCCTCAATAAAGAGCTCACTGTATTGTTGCTCTCCTTTCTGCCAGAACTCTGCGACGCGGCGAGAGGGCCAGGAATCCAGGTAGAGTATCCCGTGAACCCTCGGAGCCTTGCGGACCGCGGTGAGAACTCGCTGGTACTGACGGTAGGCAACCTGCTGGCGCACTAAGGGGCTCAACGCGACCAGAGCCCCCAGCACGGAAAGTGTTGTGAGCAAAAGCACAAAACGGTCTGGCTTGCGCTCTGTCTGTCTGCGAGCCTGGAGCCGTGCCCGAATGCTTCCCGTCTCAGGCGTGACTACTGCAAAGGCTTCTTGAATGGCTTTTTCCAACGGGACACGGCTCATGTGCTCTCTCCTTCTCGAAAATACTCACTTCCCTGTTTGAGGGCAGCAGCGCGTGCCCGCTGCAAGAGGCTAGAGATAGCCGCTTCTGACTTCCCCAGAGCACAGGCAATTTGTTTAAGACTCAGCTCATCCGCATACTTTAGTAAAAGTACCTCACGGTGTTCTGGCCGCAAGGTTGCCATCAAAGCACGGACGGCTTGTCGGGCCTCTTCTTGAAGTAAGCTCTGATCCGTGGCCGTTGCGTAGAGAACCTCTTGAGCGTGTTCCAAAGAAAGATCACGGCGGCGCTTCTGTTCACGGCGCAGGATATCGGCTACTTTTCGTCGTGCAATACCCAGAAGCCAAGCGGTTGCTTCTTCAGGTGGCTTGGGACAAGCACTGAGGCGTGCACTGGCAGCGAGAAATGTCTCGACCGTCGCATCCTCGGCATCCACGCGGGTGGGTAAACGACGGCTACAGTAAGCCAGCACGGTGGGCAGACAAGCCTCTTCGAGGGCCAGATTTGTCCACTGGCTTTCCTGAGCACGTTTCACGTGAGGCCAGCTAATCGCAGAGAAAATTGTCATCTACTCTCTTATTCGAGAAAGCACTCAGAAATCCATCGGAGGGAGATCTGCTGGGGTAAACTTTGTCTATGTCTGTGGAGAAAATCGCCTACAATGGCTGGCAGGATGCCCTGCGTCTAAGCAATGGAGTTGTCGAGCTGGTTATCGTGCCGTCGGTGGGGGGGCGGGTAATGCGCTATGGCTTTGTGGGCGGGCCAAACGTCCTCTGGGAGAACAAGGCGGTCGCGGGCAAACCCATTAAGCTCGGAGACTGGGCCAACACAGGCGGCGATAAGGTCTGGGTGTGGCCGCAGGACGACTGGCCCAACCGGATGCCCAACGCTTGGCCCCCGCCTGCTGCGCTGGATCAGGCGCCGCACCAGGCCGATATTTTGGATACGCACACCGTTCGGCTCACCAGTGGCCCGGTGATCGGCTGGGGCCTGCGCTGCCTGCGCACGATCCAGCTTGCCCCAAAATCAGCGCACGTCACTCTCACCAGCACGCTTCGCAAAGAGCGCGACGGCGCAGCGTTTCCC
>NZ_JANNYP010000867.1:0-1001 GCF_031410135.1 Armatimonas sp.
CCGGAGAGCGAGATCGCCAAGTACGAGAGGCTCTACTTTGAGAAGGGCTGGGATAAGATTCGTGAAGACCGGCTAGCGCGGCAGAAGAAGCTCGGGCTGGTGCCTGGAAATCTGGCGCTCACACCGCGCAGTGTCGTGCCCGAGAATCGCTTCAATAAACAAACCGGCTGGGCCGACAAAGACAACCCCGCGTGGGAGAGCTTGCCCGAAGACCGACGCCGAGACCTCGCGCGGCGTATGGCGGTCTTTGCAGCGATGGTAGACCGGATGGACCAGAACATCGGGCGGATTGTGGTGCATCTCAAGAAGACCAAGCAGCTCGACAATACCCTGATCTTCTTTCTCTCGGACAATGGCGGCTGTGCGGAGTGGGACCCGTGGGGCTTCGACGAGAGCTCGGGGCCGAAGAACACGCTCCACACGGGGCCGGATTTGAAAACGGTGGGCGCTCCACAGAGCTACATCAGCTACGGGAGCGGCTGGGCCAATGTCAGCAACACTCCCTGGCGGCTCTACAAGCACTACAACCACGAGGGCGGGATTCGCACGCCGATGATCGTCCACTGGCCCGCCGGTGTCAAGACGCGCCCTGGTGCGCTGACTTCCCAGCCCGGCTACATCACGGATTTCATGCCGACCCTCCTGGAGCTCTGTGGCGCGTCGTACCCGAGTGGCAAGCTCGCTGTGGAGGGCATAAACCTCACCCCCGCACTTGCGGGAAAGCCACTGCTGCCGCGCCCGATCTTTATTGAGCACGAGGGCAATAAATCCGTCCGTGACGGCGACTGGAAGCTGGTGGGGCTAGCCGGTAAGCCCTGGGAGCTCTACAACCTCAAGCTCGATCCCACCGAGCTGACGGACTTAGTAGTCGTCCAAAATCTACTTCCGTATCTTGACATTGCAAACCTTACCTTGGCGTTGGCGTCAAGCGAGGCTTGAATGTGTAGTTCCAGCGGGGGCACACTTCATGGAAATGTAAATTGAGTGTTTGCATCACCTCC
>NZ_JANNYP010000868.1:0-3282 GCF_031410135.1 Armatimonas sp.
GGAGATACTTCTGGATGAACGCTAAAACCTCTGGGCGGATATCGTAAACAATCCGAATACGCTCAGGAATCCCGTCAAACTCATTCTCTTGCTGAAAGACAGCTTTGTGGCAACTCTCTTTGAGTTGTGGGTGCGTTGCAAGGTCGCGACCGACCGCATGAAGGAGCAGACAGGTTGTTAGCCTTTGCTGACCATCAAGTAGATCATGCTCCTCGAAGTCAGGTCCGTTGTTGCTTTTAACAAGCTTGGTTTGGAAGACGATAGATCCCAGAAAGTACTCGCTACTTGGCCGGGAGCTGAGAGCATCTGAGATGTCGTCAAGAAGGTCGGCAACCTCCTCTTTTCCCCAGACGTAGGGGCGTTGGTACTCAGGAACACAGAACCAGCGCTCGAAGACATCTTTGATGAGGAGCTTTTCTGTTTTGATATCGTTTGCCATAGTAGATCATTGTACTCAGTAACCTGGCGAAATCTATGGAGGGGCATGAGTTTAGTTCCTGAGTTGTGAGAGGTCGCTGATAGCAACACCGCCAATCCTTGTCAAACCGCGCCGAGATTTGGGTCTTCCGCACTTTTGGTGATGGCCTACTACCTGTTGATTTTTTCCATAAGAATCTTCGACCAGTAGTAGCTCAAAACGTGTTTTCACCAAAAGTGCGGAAGACCCCGAGATTTGATCCACTACGCCGCGTGAAGCGAGAGCAACCCTCCCTATCCCAAATAGCTAATTTCAGGACGTTTCGTGCCTAGAATCCCTAAGTTACGAGGGCTTTGCGCTCCCATAACGGCCCGAAGTACGCAGAGCCACCGACGCGGCGTAGTGGTGCATTTGTAAATGCGGTTTGACAATCCTGAAAAACTTTTTGAGGATCAGGAACTTTTATCCTTGTTTGTGTGTATAATACAATATATGATTCTGCTATTCTGATTTGGGCTCTCCCGATAGTTTGGTGAAAACGAGTTCCAAGCCCATTTTCCACCGGCGCTTAGGCCATGCTCCGCATCGGAAGAACCCTCGCCTGCAGAAGGGTAAAGCCAGCACGACCATACATCGAACGCTTGATCAGCTTGAGTCGGTTCACCTGACCCTCAGCTTGACCGTTGGAATAGCAAGTATCTATACCCGCTGAAACCGCAGCAAAATCCTCCGAGAGGCCACGGGCAAAACTCTTCAACTCCAATAGATCGCTGGCCAAGACTGTCTCTATCCAGGGCTGCAAATCAGTACTGCGACGCTGACGAAACAACAAGAAGAATTGCAACGACAGCGCCTGAGCCACACCAATAGCAGGGCAAAGCTCAATCAGAACTTTCAAGAACGCCGCGTTGAGGCTTGGTCGCCGCGTGTCCTTGTTCTTGGCATAGCCCAACAAAAGCCAAGCGGTCGTTCGTGGAGAGAAACGCACTGACACAGCAGCTTTCACTTTACGACCCCGTTGGTCTCGAAGTCCTTCTGGCAAGGACGCGCGCCACGAAAGCAAATAGCGCCGCAATGCCGATTGGCATCCTACATAGCCGCGCTCCTGAATCTCCCGAAAGAGCTGCGCTGCGTTATGGCAACCCGATGCCCAACGCTCTTGCAGATACTCGCTGTGGGAATCTTCCTGCCGTGGTCGCTGGCGCGGAGTAGCCCGCTCGGGAAACTCGCTCGCTCGCACAAACTGACGCACTATCCGGCGATGCATCTTCAAATTGCGGGCAATCTGATGGATGGGCACTCCTTGTCGATACCATTGCACCACTTGTTCATAGCGAGCTAATCGACGCTGACGCCGCGCCTGACTTTCAGCCTGGCTGGGGGATACAGTTCCTTCTACACCGGTGGTAGTGGCCTTGGTGGATACAGTTGGTGTGGATACGAGTCTACAGGCTTGCTGGAGAGGCCGTTGATACCTCAAGACGAGGTGCTCCAAGGCTTCAACCAGATTCTTGAGCACATGGAACCTATCAGCAACCTGCCTGGCTTGGGGAGCACCTATCTTGGCCCCATCCGCATAGGCGCTCGCTCGATCTCGGCTGACAAACTCGACTTCAGGATGAGATTTGAGCCACTGAGCCAAGGTCTGTGCCAAACGATCCGGCAACAAATCTAAGAGCTGATGCTTGTCCAAGTCCACCAGGATTGTCCCGTAGGCTCTGCCCTTACAGAAAGCCCAATCATCGACTCCGACGGCGCGGACAGGCTCTTTGCCCAGGGAGGGTGACCCTTGTTGCCGCACCCGATTGAGAAGGGTATCGGGACTGACTGAGAATCCTAGTCCCGTGGCAAGTCGTGCCCCTGCCTCTCCTCCCAGAGCATAGCCGATGAGGGCAAGTGCCCCGTCAAGGCGATGCGTTTTACAGGCATGGCGTTTTGCGAGTTGTGGTATTGGCTCTGTAAAGATGGCTTGCTTACAGTCGGTGTAGTCACAGAAGAACTTTCGACTGGTGAGCTGGATTCGCACCTGGACCTTGTTCCAGGGCATGTCGTTGAGCGTTCTTTGGTAGTGGCTATGGACGCGAGTGGCTGCACGCGAGCACTTGGGACAAGGTGCTGAGGGTGCGACGGTCGCTATCCTTAGCACGATGGCATCTTCCGTCGCGGTGATACTGTCAATGCGCAGCCCCTCGTAGAAGGGTAAGAGAATCGCGGGAGTCATGCTCTTTGATACGACTGATTCCTGGCCAGTGTCTCTCTTTTCACCAAACTATCGGGAGAACCCAAAAGAGATTGACAAAATCAATATAACGTCGTTTGAGTTTTGGGGATGACACTCTATCTCCTAAGCAGGGCTCAAGGACCTGAAGGGAAAAGAACATGAATAACAATTCCTACACCGATCAAGTGCTCTACCACTACACAAGTTTGGATGTCCTAAAAGTAATCCTCAATCGCCGTTACATATGGGCAACAGCGATTGAGGATCTAGCCGACAAAATGGAACTAGTTTATGGGAGAGATATGGTAGCAAGGCGGTTTGAACTGGAGGCAAGTCGTTCAAAAATACCTGAAAAATCTTCTAGACTTCTAAATTGTGCGGCATGTACTCGGACTCTGCCAAGTATTTCAGAGTTTATTAGGTGCAGTGGTAATGAACCTGTCAAAGAAAATGAACAATTTGAATGGTATGTTGCATGTTTCTCAGAGAATAGAGATTCATTGCGGCTTTGTTGCATAACGGGCTAACCCGTATTTTTATCAGGTAGCTACAGGCACGGTTCTGGCAATTATGAAAAGCTGTGAAACGAAACAAAACAACCAAAGAGCCTAAACCCAAAGGGAAAAAGACTTCTTACCGCACC
>NZ_JANNYP010000869.1:0-6698 GCF_031410135.1 Armatimonas sp.
AAGCGCGGCCACGTAGACAATTTTGGGTTCGTGGGCTACGGTGACTATCTTTTCTACAACTTTGACCTTTACTGCACCGAGGCCCCCCCCTTTGGTACGCGCCCGCTAAATCGCGGGGGCGCAGCCGCCACACTCAATCTCGGGGACAGAAAAGTGACTTTGAACCATGTCCTAAACTATACCCGAAAAAAAATCCCTGGCTTTTGAGGCCAGGGAAGAGGGAGAGAAAGATTTAGGGAGAGAAGTCACGCTCTCGTCTGTTTAGCATTCAATGCACGTGCCATGCCAAAGCGTGCCGGTACAACGACGAGTTTTTTTAGCGGATTGTACAACGGGCTTTCGCGGTCTATAATGAAGGGCGCATTTCGCGCTAGGAGAATAACCACTGTGGCCCAGAACTGGTCCAAGCCTGTTGACGTGGAGCTGGAGACACTCATCCGTGCCCGCTACCCGATTATCTATGTCGTCTCATGGGAAGAGCGACGTGTGGAGGAGACGCTTCGGGAGATCTGCCAGAAGCGTGGCAAGAAGCTGATCCAGTGGACCATCACCAGTGGTCTGGGCGGCAATGTCGCCTCGCGTGACCCTCTGGCTGCGCTCGACCAAATCCTTGCCGCTCCCGATCAGACTGTCTTTTTGCTCAAAGACTTCCACCCCTTCATGAACGACCACATGGTCGTCCGCAAGCTCCGCGACCTGGTCTATGCCCTCAAGACCAGCTTCAAGACCCTGATCCTGCTCTCGCCAACCCTCAAGCTGCCCGTCGAGCTGGAGAAAGAGATCACGGTCGTGGACTACCAGCTTCCCACCCCTCAGGACATTGACCGACTACTAGAGGGAATTATCCAGTCCGTCCGCTCCAACAACCAGATTGACGTGAACCTCACTCCGCTGGAGCGGGAGCAGATTCTGAAAGCCGCCTCGGGCCTCACCAGTAACGAAGCCGAGAATGTCTTTGCCAAGTCCCTGGTCGAGAAACGCAAGTTCGATATTGACGTGATCCTCTCCGAAAAAGAGCAGATCATCCGCAAGTCCGGAATTCTAGAGTACTACCCCGCCAGCGAAGCCTTCTCCGATGTCGGTGGCATGGATCTCCTTAAAGAGTGGATGAGCCAGCGCACCGCCAGCTTCACGGATGCCGCCCGGCAGTACGGCTTGCCCGAGCCTAAAGGCGTCTTATTACTCGGTGTTCAAGGGTGTGGTAAGTCTCTCACCGCTAAGGCCATCGGTTCACTCTGGAAATTACCACTTTTGCGCTTAGATGTGGGTAAAATCTTCGGAGGAATTGTTGGACAGAGCGAAGAAAATATTAGAAAGGCAATTTCGACCGCGGAATCTGTGGCCCCCTGTGTTTTGTGGATTGACGAGTTGGAAAAGGGGTTTTCAGGGACGCAAAGCTCGGGTTCTAGCGATGGTGGGACTACTAGTCGCGTTTTTGGGACGTTTTTGGCGTGGATGCAGGATAAAAAAGCGCCTGTTTTTGTCATTGCGACCAGTAACAATGTCACTGCGCTGCCTCCTGAGCTTCTGCGTAAAGGGCGCTTCGATGAGATTTTCTTTGTGGACTTGCCCTCGAAGGCGGAGCGCAAGGAGATTTTCGATATTCACCTGAAGAAGCGGGGCCGCGATTCCAAGGACTTCGATACGGTTGAGCTCGGGAAAGTGGCGATGGGTTTCTCGGGGGCGGAGATTGAGGAGGCGGTGGTCTCGGCACTTTTCTCGGCGTTTGCGGATCGGGATAAAAATGCCAAGACGGGCGAGGAGACGATCCGTGAGGTGACGATGGAGGATCTGAAGCGTTCGGTGAAGATCTCGGTGCCTCTGGCGGTGACGATGCAAGAGAGTATCGCCGAGCTACGCGGGTGGGCTGCCCAGCGTGCCCGCCCTGTGTCGTCGGTGCAGTCGGAGTCGGCAGAGGAGATTCTGGATGCGGAAGAAAACGAGGACGACGAGGACTCGCCCTACCGCATGGGCGACGAGGACGACGAGGCGCACTAGTGGGTTTTGAGGATCTTGAGGCAGAGCTAGGGGGCGGCGTGCTGAGCGTGGCGGCGGCGTGTGGTGGAGAGACTATTCTCTACCACGCCGACCGTGTGCTTCCCACTGCCAGCTCTATCAAGATCGCCATTATCGAGGAGATTTTTCAGCAAGAGCTGGACTTGGCGCAGCCGATCATGGTGACCCGGGCGGACTACGTTCCGGGAAGCGGCGTGCTGGCGACCCTCACGCCGGGCCTTGTGCTCCCCTTGGGTGACTTGGCGACACTGGCAATCTCGGTCTCGGACAACACGGCCAGCAATCTGTGCCTGCGGGCCGTGGGCGGGCCTGAGGCCGTCAATGCGCGGTTGGTTGCGTGGGGCTGCACGGACACGAAAATCCATCGGTCCATCAAGTTCGCGCTGGAGCCCGCCGACCCGCCGCACACCGCCACAGGAACCACGCAGGACTTCGTGAAAGTTCTCTCGCAGCTCGGTTCAGAGACCATCAAGCGCATGCGCCAGGTCAGCGACACCGCCATGCTCCCACGCTTTCTAGAGGGCTACTCGTGTGCCCACAAGCCTGGCGCAGTCACAGGCGTTCGTAACGATGTTGGAGTGATTGAGCGTGGTGGGAAAAAGCTCACTCTCGCGATCTTTACCCAGGGCTGCCCCGACGTGCGCTGGAAAGTGGACAACGCGGGCTGTTTGCTTGTCGCCAAAGTTGCCCAGCGCCTCACCGAGCACTTTCTCGGTTCATGACCATTGAGCTGCTCACCGGAGGGCAGGCAAATAGCGTCTTTGCCGCTACTTTCCCTAGCGGTGAGCGAGCTGTCCTGCGGCTCCACTCACGCACCGATGGCTTTGCGGGAACTGTCCACACCATTGCACGCCTCGCCGCGCTGGGGCTTCCCGTGCCGGAAGTGCTAGCGTCAGGGCAGGCACGGGATTTTTCGTGGCTGATCTTGAGCTGGACGCCGGGTGTCGAGCTGCGCTGGGCACTGGCGGGGATGACCCCCGAGCAACAAACCCGCGTCGCCGAGCAGATTGTTGCCCTTCAGCGCCGAGTGAGCACACTTCCCCAAGGCAGCGGCTTCGGCTTTGTCCCGCCCGGCACGCCCAGCACCCACGCCACCTGGTGGAGCCTTTTACAAACCCACCCGCGCCTCGACGAAGCCCCTGACGACCTCAAAGCTTACTTACAAACCGTCCCGCCGACCTGCTTTCTGGACGACATCACGGGCAAGAATGTGCTCATTGAAAACGGAGAGCTGACGGGGCTGATTGACCTGGATTGTGTCTGCTACGGCGACCTACTCTACTGGCTGGCGCTCACCCATGTCGGGCTGGTCTGTGACACGGCGACGGAGCTTTATCCCCTAGAGCTGATCCGCCTCTGGAATCCCGATCCCCTAGAGTGTCGCGTTCTTGCCTTCTACAGCGCCCTCATGGCCGATGATTTTCTGTCATGGTTTGCCACTAACGAGAGCCCGGAGTGGCAGCAGCGGATGCGGGCCGCCCGTGAGCGCTGGTTTCAGGCGGCATGTCTCACCCATTCTTAGAATTTTCCTGTATAATCTCACTCACACGGAGGTGGTCTGGGATGCATCGAGCTTTCACACTCATCGAGCTACTTGTTGTCATCGCGGTTATCGCGATTCTGGCGGCGATTCTCTTTCCCGTTTTTGCCCAAGCACGCGGGAAAGCCCGTCAGAGCGTCTGTCTCTCTAACCTGAAGCAGCTTGCCTTGGCGCACCTGATGTACGCCCAGGACTACGACGAGACGCCGCCTGCGGTTTTCTTTGGTGAGTCCGATACGCCCCGTGGCTACACCTGGCGCTTTGCCCTGCACCCTTATGTTAAGTCGCACGAGGCTCATTTCTGCCCCCAAGTTCGCCTGCGCTCCTGGCGACCCGACACCCGCCGCCGCGCCTTTAGGGTTCGGATCGGAACCGATGACAATGGCCAGCCTATCTATGACACGGTCTTCTCCACGCTGGATTTCCGGGGCACCGCTGCCTACGCCGTGCCACGCGTTCACCGTCACCCTGGAGGCGCGACTCCCCTGTTCGCCAACCTTGACGAGGACGGAATCTCCACCAGCTCCCTCGCCGCCGTGACGGCTCCGGCTCAGACCGTGCTTTTAATCGAGGCGCACTCAGTCTTCACCGGTAGCTACGAGTGGGACCCTCGCCCTGCGGACACGCACGGCCAGCGCCTCGGAGCCACGCGGCACAGCAATGGCTCGAACTCCGCCTTCGCCGACGGCCACGCACGCTGGAGCGCCCGAGGACGGCTAGGATGCGGCACCGACGGCGGAGCAGACAACTGCGCCTGGTCTATCGAATAGACCTGCAATGCCCAGTCCTCTGCCCCTCTCTGGAACCAGCTTCGGGTACGCTTAGAGCCATGACACCCGAACTCAAACTACGCATCGCCCGGCCTACGGATCACTGGGACGAGATTCTGCGTTTTTACCGTGATGGCCTCGGGCTGGAGCTGCTCGGCTCGTTTGAAGACCACGACGGCTTCGATGGCCTGATGCTGGGCGCTCCGGGCGCACCGTATCACTTCGAGTTCACCCGCCAGAAGGGCCACAAGGTCGGGCCTGCACCGACGCAGGACAACTTAGTCGTCTTCTATCTCCCCGATACCGAGCAGTGGCAAGCCGCCCTCGCCTGCATGGAGGCGCACGGCTTCGCGCCGGTGACGTCCTACAACCCGTACTGGGATCGCGCAGGGAAGACCTTCGAGGACGCCGATGGTTACCGGGTTGTGCTACAAAACGCGGATTGGTCACGCTGATGCCACCACTCCCGACGATTGCTCCCCTGAGGGCGCGGAGCCAGTCTTTAGCGATGCTGGATGCGATTCTCTGCCCCGACTGGGAGGGACGCTACTTTTCCTACAACGCGCACTGGGCTCCCGGCCAACAGATGGCCTCAATGCGGGATGGGCAAGGCAGTGGCTACTTCTTGCTCTTTACTCAAGAAGGTGCGATTCTAAAGGGCTTCGCCGTAGATTCTCCCATGAATCCTTTTAGGAGTGATCTACCTTGTCTCTGGCTTGGTGTATTAGAAAGTGTGCCATCTGTCTTTGCAAGCTTTCTGACCGAACCTGCCTTTGCTCTAGAAGAAACGACTTTTTGTTTTTGGAGGCAGGAGACCGATTCCACTTGGCAGCAAGGCGTGATTAACTTTCCTCCTAGTGCCGATCCCGATGGGGCGCAGGAACTTCTTTCCCTTCTCTGTAGCGAGGCACACTCTTACCATCGCTGGGCGCAAGACCTCTATGAATGCGATATCCCCCTTGCTGCGGTGGAGGCGATCTTTCAGCACCATCCTCTGACAAAGAGCCTTCTGAGAAAGCTCAACCCCGAGTTGCTCTGGGCAGACCTCGACGCCGATCTGGCAGAGATTGGCTACTTGTCACTCTCGCGTTAAATTTTGCGCCTTTGCGCGAATGATGTTGTAGATGACCACGCGCACCGCTTTTGCCCTCCCCTGGAAACGCACTCTCGTTGTGGAGCGCCTGACGCCCGGTGAGCTGCCCACGCGCTATCTGGCAACGGTGGTGCGCTACGCCACGACGCGGCTTGGGCCGGGCACAGAGGCCGAAGATGTAGTGGCTGAGGTCTTTGTCGCCGCGTTTGCAAGCTGGAAGTCCTGCCCAACACCCGCCCCCGAAACGGCTGACCACGACCCGGTACGTGCCTGGCTCTTTGGGATCGCCCGTCGGAAAATCACCGATGTCCTGCGCCGTCGCCAGCGCCACCCCGAGTCTGGGCTGAACGAGACGCTCTTGGGGGGAAGCTCGCCCGAAGTGGAGTTTTTGGGCGACGAAGCGCTGGAGCAACTGAGGGTTGTCCTCGCAGCCCTCCCTGAGGATCAGCGGGAGGCACTACGGCTCAAGTATGTCGAGGAGCTGAGCTTGGTAGAGATGGGGATCATTCTCAAGCGCTCCCCGGCAGCCGTGGGCCAGCTCCTGCACCGCGCACGTGCCGCCGCACGAGCCAAGGGAAGCGCGTACTTTGAGGAGACGGAGCTATGAATAACGAGAGAAAAACAGACACACTCACCGAAGCGATGCAGCGTGCCCACCCGCCAGCAGAGCCCAGTGCAGCTCTTGCGCTAAAAGTCGCGCAGCTCGCAGAGGCGAAAGCCTCCGAGTTGGCGTGGCAAGAAGCCGCAATTCAGAAAAACGCGCTAAGATCTCTTAAGCTTCGCCGTGTGTTGCTTGGAGTTATAGTCGCAGGATTTTTTGGATTTGGGATTGCAGTAGGGCCTCGGGTGTTCTATGGCGTCTCTCTTTGGCAGGCGGCACAGAGGCTTGGGGAAGCCCCATTCCTTCAAGCAACCTCGTATAGAGTCCTGCCAGATGGGACACAGCGTCGCGTAAGTGAGTTTTATAGGCAACACCAGGGAACAACTATCCAAGCAAGGCTAGAGCGTGACGATCTCTTGGCAATCTGGAATGATAAAGCACTCTGGCTGAGCCAGCCCGGAAGCCTGTTTGTCGAGAAAGGGGAATCGTCGCTTGGAGACGAGAACCCCCTTAATAGAATTCAGTTAGCTGCAATGGAGAGTGGTGTGTTTTTCCTCAGCCATAGCGCTCGGCTAGGGCGTTTGCCCGATGGGAGGTTGATCTCGCAGCACCCCAATAGAGAGCAGCGTCTGCTGGTTCAGCAAGCCACAAATGGAGCGGTGAGAGCGCTAGAGCTTG
>NZ_JANNYP010000870.1:0-1214 GCF_031410135.1 Armatimonas sp.
GCTGGGTATGGGGTTGCTTGTGGGTGTGGCCCCCTCCCTTCCCCTGTTAGTTACGAACGCCGGGGAGTGGGTGGGTTGGGGTGGGTGTGGTTCGGCACCGCTGGTGCAACGACGCTCTCGAAGGGCTGCCACCTGTACTCGCTCCGAAACGCGACAAAAGCCACTTTCGTTTTCGCTAGCCCCGCCAGCTCCACCGCCGTCGGCTTGTCTTTCGCATCGCCGGGGTTGTGGCCCAGCAGGAGCTCAGCCTCGTTGGCCACGCCATCGCCATCGCTGTCCTCGCCCGCAATCTTCTCCAGCCGCCGCCCGAGATCCGCCCGCTGGCCGGATTTCTTGAGAACCTCCACAACCACCTTGAGGCGTGCGCCAAACGGGTTGTGGGGGAACTCTTCCAGCGTCACGCCCTGCTTTGCCCCCGGAGCGCTCCGGTGACAGGTCGAGCAGGCGTCGAGGCGCGCGGGCAGGAACCGCCCGTAACGCACGCCCAGAGCCGCCTTGTTCGCCGGTGTCGCAAGGGCGTTTGCCCCACACAGTGCCAGTATCGCTACAATCAGAATCGCTCGCTTCATTGCATCCATCCTTTCAACCTCTCCCCCTGCCCCCTCTCCCCCTGCCCCCTCTCCCGGGCGCTCATTCTTCGCTGGGAAAGGGTAAACCGAGTCTGTCGGGCTCCCCTCTCTTCCCCAACGAGCTTGCGAGTGCCCGGGGGAGGGAGGGGCTGGGGGTGGGAGAGGTTACGTCGTGTACTCTGCGTTGATTTTGACATACTCGTAGGAGAAATCACAGGTGTAGAATGTGGCTTTGCCGTCTCCTGCACCTAAATCCACAGTCACGAGCACTTCGTCGGTCTTCATCGCTTCGGAGGCGGCGGCTTTATCAAAGGCTGCCGGGACGCCGTGTTTGAAGACCTCGATGCCCGCGAGCGTCGCGGACGCGTTGTCCGGGTCGAACGGGACGCCAGCGCGACCGGCGGCCATCATCAGGCGACCCCAGTTCGGGTCGTTGCCAAAGAGAGCTGTTTTGACGAGCGGCGACTCCGCAATCGTGCGCCCGACTTTCTTGGCGTCGGCGTCACTCGGCGCGCCCGTCACGCGCACTTCGACGAGTTTGGTCGCCCCCTCACCGTCGCGTGCCACTTTCTTGGCGAGCGTGATGCAGACCTCTGAGAGCGCCGCGACAAAAGCTTCGAAGTCTGGCCCCTCGGGTTCCTCAAT
>NZ_JANNYP010000871.1:0-2448 GCF_031410135.1 Armatimonas sp.
GAAATACCGAGCGGCTTGAGCCCTACTCGGGTTTAGGAAAGACATTGGGAGCTATAGCTTTTGTTCTGAGCTTGGTCTTCTTGGCTATACGAGTTCTACGCCCGATGTGAGCTGAGCTGTGACGACGATATAATAACGTCATGAACGAGAGCAACGAGAGTATCAAACAGCGAATTGCGGCGGTAATCGAGAGTGTGCCCCAGCCCGAGTTTGTGGCATCGCTGTCTTTTCATCTGGCCGAGGACTGGAGCGGCGACCCGGCGGTGATGATCCTTGTGCTGCTAAAAGACGGTGAGAAGTCAGATAATGCGTATCTTGACCGGGTGAATCACTACAAGCATATGCTGCTGGATGCCGTGGTGATAGCGAGCACAGGATACCTTCCCTATGCAACGTTTCGTCTGGAATCAGAGCAGACAGAATTGGATCGTGACGAGGCGGAGACAAAGGCTAAACTTGAGCGGCGCAGGCATCGAAAGACGGCAGTTGCTGCATGAGTCTGGCGCATGATCTGCTAGAGCAAGCGGAGCATCTTGCGAAGCGTGAGCGAGGACGACCGAAACAGGCAAGCCTCCGACGTGCGGTCTCGACAGCCTACTACGCTCTGTTCCATCTTCTTCTGGAGGACGCTGCTCTCCAAGCAGTTCCAGGGAGTCTGGCTTCTTGGCGACCCATTGCAGGACGTGCGATCAACCACGGGGATGTGAGGAAGGTTGCCGCCTGGTTTGCTAGTGGAGCGCTACCGACTCCTTTACCTTTGCCCTTGTCAAACCGCGTGTAAAAGTAAGCCACTACGCCGCGTGAAGAACTGAGCCACCCCAGGTCAATGCACGGCCATTTTACCCTCCTTTTTGCTGTCTGGGTTCTCTTTGGAAGTAACGGGTTCCACCACCGGCATACCCGCTTGTCGCTTCTCCTTTAAACGGTAGCTCTCCCCACGAATGTTAACCACGGTCGAGCGATGAAGCAAGCGGTCAAGGGCTGCCGAGGCCATCACAGCATCACCAGCAAAGATCTCACCCCACTCCCCAAACGACTTATTGCTGGTCAAAATCAATGACTGGTTACGGTCATAGCGGTGGCAGAGCACCTGAAACAGCAAGCTAGCTTGTGTTGCATCCAGAGATAGGTAGCCCACTTCGTCCAAGATCAACACTTTGGGATGAACCAGCTTCATCATCTCGCGGTTCAGGCGATTCTCCGCAAGAGCTGTAGACAGGCGACGAGCCAACTCCATTGCATTGGTGAAGTAAGCGCGGTGGCCCATCGTGCAGGCAAGATGCCCCAAGGCTAAAGCCAAATGGGTTTTGCCCACACCGGGTGGCCCCAGGAAAATCAGATTCCTGCCTTCACTCAGATAACGGCCCGTTGCCAGCTCGTCAATCAAGCGACGATCCAAACCAGGCTGAGCCGCAAAATCGAAGTCGTCTAAGTTCTTGAGCAGGGGAAACTTGGAAAACTTGAGATTAATTTCCACAGCCCGTTTATGCCGAGCACTGACTTCGCCTGCAAGTAGCTCGGCCACCAGGCGCGTATACGACCAGTCTCCGGCAGCCGCTTGCTGACAAAGCGTGTCCAGATGCTCAGCGGCAACGCTCAGACCAAGGCTAGAAAGGCCATGAGCCGCTCGCTCTGAGTGAAGGAGTTCCGGGGATTTCTTCTCATTCATGCGATTTCTCCTTGTACTTGTCCATTTTCGTCTCCCAAGTCCCGACTTTCACCCTCAAACATTTCGTAGCGGGAGAGGGGGCGAACTTCAACAGTGAGAGCACTGGCGGCAGTGATATTGAGTTTAGGGGTTGCACGGGGCTGAGCGGTTGCCAGCTTCCAGAACGCGGCGATATGTTCTTTCTGAGAAGAGCTCTCTCCGGCACGAACGGGGCGGTGCTCCGCGATAATTGCCTCGCCTAACCGAATTGTGACACTCTGCTCACCCACTGCGACAACCACCCGCTTGCCAACACATTCTGGCGGAGTCGAGTAACGAGAACCCTTCACCCGAACAAACCCCTCGGCATCTACCTTTCGTTCATGACGGATGGCAAGCACATAAGGAACGAAGTCGTTGATGGGGGTGAGCTTCTCCCTCAGTAACGTCTCGACAGGCTTCTCGCCTGTCGTGGCATGAGTGCGGGCATTGGCTCCGCGCCGCCAGTGTTGCTCTTGAAGCACCAGGTCGTCAAAGTCTACGAAGGCAAACTCCAGTATCAGCGTTCGACCATTAATCTCAAAAACCTTTCACGTCCGCGAACGAAGGTGATGATGAATCTGGGAGACCCGGATAAAGCATTCTCCCTGTGCTGCCTTCCCAATGACGGTGTTGGTCTGGCACGTGAAGAATTCATCATCTCGTCGTTCATCCGCATTCATCCCATGGCACTCATTCACTTTAATCAACTCCCAGATGGCCCGGACAAAGTAGAGATTGCACGTTTGACACGTTCTTAC
>NZ_JANNYP010000872.1:0-4858 GCF_031410135.1 Armatimonas sp.
AGTCTTAGAATCGGCCCCACAAAGGCATTGACGAGTGTCACCACCGCGATCGAGAAAAACGCCCCAATCGCACCATCTAGGATCAAGCCTTTTTTCCCACCCAGAAATGGAGCCATCGGCTGCACGTAGCTCCAGGAAAACACCGTCAGATACAGCGCCACTGCGCCCACGATCCAGCGAACGATCCACATCATTTTTTGTTATCTCCCCCTAGGGGTATTATACTGGCTGGTATGACCTTTCTGCCGGTGCTGATCTTTCTCGCGGCGCTGCTCTACGCCTCGGTGGGGCATGCGGGGGCATCGGGGTACCTGGCGGCGATGGCGCTGGTTGGAATGAGCGCGGAGGTAATGAAGCCCTCGGCACTGGTGCTGAACTTATTGGTCTCTAGCATTGGCACCGTAGCCTTTGCCCGTGCGGGGGCGTTCTCGTGGCGGCTTTTCTGGCCCTTTGCCCTAGGCGCGATTCCTCTGGCCTACTTTGGGGGCGCAGCCAAGCTCGACGGTAGCTGGTACAAGCCTCTGGTGGGCGTGGTCTTGCTCGTTGCCGCCGTGCGTCTGCTCTTTGGAAAGCTCCCCACTGTCGAGAATACTGGACGACCCAACGATACCAATATTCCCCAGATGCCACCGATCTGGCTGAGCGTGTTATTGGGGGCGGGAATCGGATTTCTGGCGGGCCTGACGGGCACCGGCGGCGGGATTTTCCTCACGCCGCTCTTGCTACTGATGGGCTGGGCAAAAGCAAAAGAGGCAGCGGGAACCTCGGTGGCCTTTATTCTTGTCAACTCGCTGGCCGGGCTCGCCGGAAAACCCAGTAGCCTGGCGCACCTGCCACCCAGTCTCTGGCTCTGGGCCATCGCCGCCGTCGCGGGTGGTTCGCTTGGGGCGATTCTCGGAAGCAAGCGTCTTCCTCCCCCCAGCCTGCGCCGCCTCCTTGCCCTTGTGCTCCTCATCGCCGCAGCCAAGCTGATCTTTACGATAAAATAGCCTTCTATGGCTGAACTTCCGCCGCGCAACTCGATTACCCTTCATGGGATGCGCATTGACCGTGTGACTATGGAAGGGGCGCTGGCGTATGTCGCCTCGTTTATCGCGTCGGGGAAACCCCATCATATTGTGACGGCTGACGCGTCCATGGTGATGACCTACCGCGAGGACAAAGACTTTGCCGCGATTGTCGAGCAAGCGGAGCTGATCACTCCCGACGGTGCGGGGATTATTTGGGCAAGCAAGCGTCTGGGTATACCGATTACTGCCAAAGTCAGTGGCGTGGACCTCTCTGCCAAGCTGGTTGAACTCTCGGGCAAAAATGGCTGGCGCATCTTCTTTTTTGGGGGCGCTCCGGGCGTCGCAGAAGCGGCGGCGCAGAAAATGCGAGAGAGGTTCCCGGATGCCAATATCTGCGGCATCCGCGACGGCTACTACAAGGCTGACGAAGAAGATGCCGTGGCCGAGCAGATCGCAGCTACAAAGCCCGATATTCTCCTAGTCGCCATGGGAATTCCGCGCCAGGAAAAGTTTATCCAGCGACAGAAAGTGAGGGTGGGAGCAAAAGTCTATATCGGCGTCGGAGGGACACTCGATGTCTTCTCTGGCACGGTGAAGCGTGCCCCGGTCTGGATGCAAAAGTCCGGCCTAGAGTGGCTCTACCGGATCTCGTCGAACCCCAATGCAGCACGCCTGAAAAAACTTGCGGCCCTGCCTCGTTTTGCCTTACTTACCCTCAAAAAATCATGAAAATCTGTCTGGAATATGTCTCCGCTAACCCCAATAGCCCTATCACAATTCAGCATGCCCGTGCCGCCGTGGTGGGAGATATTTTAAGCCGCGTCTTTACGGATGCGGGCCATAGTGTTACCCGCGAGTTCTATGTCAATGACGCGCCGGGCACTACCCTCAGCGCTTTTGCCCGGAATGTCGCCACCGAAGCCGAGCCCTTCGCCGCCGAGATTGCTAAGTCCGCACGAGGCGCAACCCTCTCCGATATCCTCGCGGCAGTGCGCACCCGGCAAAATGCCAGCCTCGTGGAACTCGGTGTTAGCTTCGACTCGTTTATCTCCGAGGCGGAGCTGTTGCGCTCCGGAGAAGTGGATAAGCTCTTGACCGATCTTACGGCGGCGGGTCAGACGACTTGGCGTGGCGGAGCACTCTGGCTCAAGAGTGGGGAGCAAGACTGGCCCCTGGTGCGCACCCAAGGCGGCCCGACCTATCTGGCAAGTGACCTGGCGTACCATCGGCAGAAGCTCTCGCGCGGCTTTGACTTGCTCATTGACCTCTGGAGCGATGACCATGGTGCCTATGAGGCGCGCACCCGTGCCGGGCTTCAGGCACTGGGCTGTGC
Organism: Armatimonas sp.; assembly: GCF_031410135.1. Classification (GTDB taxonomy): domain Bacteria; phylum Armatimonadota; class Armatimonadia; order Armatimonadales; family Armatimonadaceae; genus Armatimonas. The sequence goes on from NZ_JANNYP010000872.1 coordinate 2,344, forward strand.
ACCTGAGGCGCTGCAAATTAGTTTGATCGCGCCGGTAAGAATTTTGAAGGAAGGGCAGGAAAGGCGGGTCGGAAAGTACGGAGCGCTGCCTGTGCTGGAAGAGATTCTGCCGCAGACGACGCCTCAGCAGCTGCGCTGGTGGTTTGCCGAAGCGGATCCGAGTACCCCGCAAGTAATAAACCTGGATGTGCCGTCGCAGGCCCCCGCGCAGCTGCACTCCGCACTGACCTCTTCCCATGTGGGCGAGACGGCGGCACTGGAAGCTGCCTGTGCAACAGCAACCATAGCCTTGGAACAAGCACAAAAGACTCTCTCCTCACGACCTCTGGCTGAGGCAGCTCTAGGACTTGCGGCGGCACTGACAGGAGCCATGCCCGCCGGTAGCGCTGCTGAGGAGGCTCGACAGGGACTCCAAAAACTCCTTACGATTCTGGGTATTTAAGACGATGATGAACCCTCTTGCTTTGCTAGCCCTTCTCCCCCTCGCTCTGATAGGCCCCTCTTCGATCTCTAACGGAGGAGTCTACACCGATGGAGCCGGGGAAAAACACGCCTGGCGTGTCGCGGAGAACCACTCCCTTGTCTGGGATGGCAAGCCTTTTGTGCCTGTTGGAGGACTCTTCCAGGTCAAGTCGTGGGCTCCTGGAGCGACGGAGGCAGACTTTGCGGATGATAGGGCGGCGCTCCAGCGGCTCAAGGCCAGTGGAATCACGGATATCTACCTCCAGCCTCTCAAGGGAGGAATTACCCTGGTCAAGCCTACAGCGATCCAGCGGATAATAGACGCCGCGGATGCGGAGGGATTCACCTATGGTCTCTCTCTGGCGGATGCTCCACGCACGCCGTTGCTGGGCTACCAGATCCTTCCTGGACGCTACCTCCAAGATGCTCCCAGCAACGGCGGGCAAGTCCGCTTCCCTATCAAGAACCTGAGCCGTGCCCTCTGGTTTATCGCCGACCCAAGCACACGACAGATCCTTGATCTTGGGACGGCAGATATTGTCGCGGAAGGTGCCCGTGCCAATGTCTCCTTTAAAGAGGGACGCAACCGGCTGGTGCTTTACCCCGAGCGCCTCTTTCTCGCGGGCAGCGAGCTTGGCATTCCTAATGTCTGGGAGGGCTTTGATAAGTACCGCGACGATCTGCTCCTGCTCTTTAGCCAGGTAAAGCTCGGCAGAGGCTTTCGCTTCTTTTCTGACCCGCTTGGGCTAACACTTTCTCTCACGGGAGAAGCACGCCAGATTGTCCCCAGCGGCACTGCCTTCCAGACCGAGTGGGCGCTCTATCTTTCTCATCGCTACGCCACGCTTGATAGCCTTGAGGCAAAGTGGGGGGTGAAAGATCGAGGAGCGATCAAAAGCTTCGATGATGCCGCTCAGCTCCTTCCCCTCTGGTGGGCAGAAAAGGGCTTACCGCAGTTCTATCACAAAGGGAGTAGCACCCTTATCGCCGCTCAGGATAGCAACTCTAGCTTCTGGCAGGACCTGGAAACCTTCAAGACCGAGTCGCTACGGGGCTACATGAATCAGCTTGCCATCGCGCTCAAACGCGGGGTTGCCGAAGTGCCCGTCGTCTATCGCTCTCGGGGATTCTCTCCCCTATTTGCACGAATAGAGCCGCGCGCAGGCTTCGATGGCGTGGGCATTGAAGCCTATGGCAAAGGCATCGAGCCTATCGCCTACACAGGAGCCGAGACCTATGCACAGCTCAGCGATGCGCCCCGTTCTCTCTGGCTGCCGGTTCTAGCCACTCAGGAGTCGCGTATCCCGCAGACAACCCAGCCGGGCTTCGCCACCAAGCGCTTGCTCTTTAGCATGCTAGATGCTCTGCGCGACACGGGAGCACGTGGGTTCTATGTGGATGGCGTTAGGCTCGTCGAGCCCGCCCGCGTCGCCTATGACCTCTCGCAGCAGCCGGAGCAGCTTGGCTGGCTGGGCGAGTACCAGAGGCAGCTCGGGGTCATGGGGATCGCGGCGGCAGCCCCTCCCCGGGATAAAGCGGTCTTCTATCCACGAACCTACAAGCCCCTTCAGCCCCGTCCCCTCCAAGATGGAAGCTGGTGGCTTCCCAGCGACCGGGAGTACATGCTCTACAACTTTGGCCCCGCCGGGCGCGCCTACAGCATGAGCGAGCCGGAAGGCCCAGTGTTCTACCTCTGGAACCCCACCGGCCCACGCCAGATCAAGCTCAAGATCCCCAAGCAAGCAAACCTCTCCAATGCGGCTCCCCTGAGCTGGTTGCCCAAGGAGCGCGGCGTTATTTCCAAAGATACGCTGACTCTCACCATCGGCCCCGAGCCCCTGCGTCTCTACAACTTTCCCTCTCTGCCCCTCCCACAAGAGGCATTCCCCGAGACCATGACCCGAGCGGAAGCCCTCCTCGCAGGCATCAGTAAGCGCAAGTTCAATGAGACCTCATTTCTTGGCATTGAGCTACAGAACCTCAAGCGACGCTATAAAAGTGACGTGACGACATCGGCCTACCAGGCTCTGACGGATCTCCAGCAAAAAGTGGA
>NZ_JANNYP010000873.1:0-19253 GCF_031410135.1 Armatimonas sp.
AACGAACGAAGCCGGGTGGGTTCGAGCCGGGTGGGTTCCGGGTAGGTTCGCCTGCCGAAGTCCGTCCGCTCCCGGACGGGCCGCTGCACTTTGTCGGCATTGGGGGCGCGGGCCAGAGCGCCATTGCCTATGTTTTAGCCCAGCGCGGGCGCGTCGTGCGCGGGAGCGACTCGGGCATCTCGGATGCGGCAAGAGCACGGCTTGAGAGTGTCGGCTGCCAGATCTTCACGACGCACGCCGCCGAAAACCTCGCGCCCGACACCGCCGCCGTCATCGCCACGGATGCCGTCAACGAGCAAAACCCAGAAGTCGCCGAAGCCCTAAAACGCGGTCTGCCCGTCTTCCGTCGCCCCGAAGCCCTCGCCAACTTAACCAACTCCGCAAAAACTTCCATCTGCGTTGCAGGGACGCACGGCAAGACCACCACGACGGGCATGATCGCCAGCATTTTAATTCACGCGGGCCTCACCCCCACGGTTCTGATCGGCGGCGATCTCCCCCTCATCAACGGAAACTCCCAAAACGGCGACCCCGACTTAGTCGTCGCCGAAGCCTGCGAAGCCTACGGCGGCCTCGATTGTTTGTCGCCCACGATTGCCGTCATCACCAACTGCGAACCCGATCACCTAGACTTCCACGGCTCCGAAGAAAACTTCTACGCGGCTTTTACCCGTTTCATCAATAATACTCGCTCTGATGGAACAGTTTTCTATCATTCAGAAGACAAAGGTTCTCGAATAGCAGTCCATAATGCATCACCGTTCAATGTCCGGTTACGATCATTCCAAGGAAATTCAACAACATTAAAATCAGGAAAAATAACAGTTACAAATGATGGACTGATCAAATTTCCGATTTTCTCCTCAAAATCAGAGATATTTCTGTTTGATGATCGTTCCCGTTCAATACAGATTGGCGAAGTCACTCTTAGAACCCCTGGATCGCATAACATAGACAATGCCTGCGTAGCGATACTTGCAGTGCTGTTCACCTGTCTCGGCGTGACTACGGAGCAGGCAATCGCAGGTTTGGAAACCTTCACGGGAACCGGGCGGCGGTTTGAGCGTCTGGGCGAGGTGGGCGATATAGCCGTTGTGGACGACTACGCGCACCATCCCACGGAAATCCGGGCGACGCTTCAGGCGGCGCGGCAGGCTTTCCCAAATCGCCGGATTGTGGCGATCTACCAGCCGCACTTGCCAAGCCGCACCCGCGACTTCCTCGACGGGTTCGCCGATGCTCTGATTGGAGCCGATGTGCTCTATCTCACCGACATCTACTTAGCGCGCGAGCCCGAGCAGCCAGGGCTTATCGAGACGCTTGCGGAGAAATCGGGGGCAACTCTGGTCAAAGATCGCTTTGCCCTCCCCAGCACCCTCGCGCGGGAACTAAAACCCGGTGATGTGGCTCTCTTTATGGGCGCAGGCAATATCCGCGAACAAGCCGAAGAATTCTTGAGGGGGCTTTAGCCTCCTTGCCGCAACAGCGGGCCGCTTTAGCCGCCCGGAAAACGACGAAAAAAACAATATGGCAGAGAAATTAAAAATTGCAGTTTTGATGGGCGGACAGTCCGCCGAGCGGAGTGTGTCGCTGGCAACGGGCACACAGGTTCTCAACGCGCTCGATCCCGAGAAGTACGCGGTCATCGCAATCGACACCGCTACCGGCCTCTCCTCACTCCCCCGCCGGGCGGGAGCTGGGGGGGAAGAATCGCCCATCACGGCGCTGACGCAGCTTCCCCTGCTTGAGAAAGACGGGCTCCCGGATGTGGTCTTTATCGCTCTTCATGGGCCGGGCGGTGAGGACGGCAGCGTGCAGGGTTTTTTAGAGACCCTACGGATTTCCTACACTGGCAGTGGCGTTTTGGCCTCGGCGCTGGCGATGGACAAGGCGCGCTACAAGATGCTCTGCACCAGCGCCAGCATTCCCACCCCCGCGGGCATTGTGATTAGGAAAGAGGAGTCCGCGCGAAGGCGCAAGGCAAGTGAGGAGATCGGGCTTCAGCTTGGCTACCCGGTGGTGATCAAGCCCTGTCGGCAAGGCTCCAGCTACGGCACGCGCCTGGTGAAAGCTCCCGAGGAAGTGCTGGATGCTCTCAAGGATACGTTCCGCTACGATGACACCGCACTGGTGGAAGAGTGTATCAAGGGCACCGAGATCACCGTGGCCGTTCTGGGCAACGAAGCCGACTGCTTTGCGCTCCCTCCGGTGGAGATTGTCCCCAAGCACGAGTTCTTTGACTTCGAGGACAAGTACAGCGCCGATGGTGCCGAAGAGATCTGTCCTGCGAGGCTCAGCGAGGAAGATACCAAAGAGGCAAAAGAGCTGGCGCTGGAGTGCCACCGGCTTCTAGGTTGCCGTGGCATGAGCCGCACGGATATGTTTGTCACCGACGATGGCTGTGTGGTTTTAGAGACCAACACCATTCCGGGGATGACTCCCACCAGCCTGCTTCCCAAGGCGGCAGCGGCAGCGGGGATCTCATTTGAGAAGCTACTCGATCTGCTGATCGGCTACGCAAAGGGGAAATAACCATGGTTCGCACACACGCTCGTCCTGTTCGACACCTGCGACTTGCCCGTCGCACGAAGTCTGTCAACCGTCGCAAACCCAATATTTTGCGTCGCGTGCTCGGGATTGCCTTACTGGTGCTGATAGCCGAGTGTGTGGCGGTAGCGCTTCTCTCACCGCGCTTCCAGGTCAAGACAACCAAGGTCTCGGGGCTCAAGAGCATTCCGCTCGCACGTATTCGGGCACAGTTCCAGGTTCCCAAGGGGCAGAATCTCTTTTTGTCCCCCACGGGAGACTGGGAAAAGTCTATTGCTCGCCTGCCTGCGGTAGCTTCGGTAAGTATTGAGAAGCGCCTACCTGGCTCGCTGGACGTGCTGGTTCAGGAGCGCAAGCCGTGGGCAAGTATCCGTACCAAAGATGGGCGCTGGCACACCATAGATGAAAATTTCATTCCTTTCCGTGTGACCGCAAGTCCTGAGGCGGGGCTTTTGCGAGTTCTGGCCTCTGATTTTGATGCCTGGGAGGCAATTCCGGGCATTCCGCTTCCCTCAGCCGGGCTTGGTGCCGCTCAAGAATGCGCCCGCTGGCTTGCAGACTACGGAAAATTTCCCGTGACACAGATTGAGATTGATGCGGGTTCTAAGGTATGCTTAAATAGAGTCGGGGGAGTGCCCGTTTATCTGGGATCCAGCGAAAAAACTCGGGAGAAACTAACCGCGTTGGAGAAGCTCCTTGTCGAGCGCCCTGATCTTGCCTTTAAAGACAGTAAGTCACTCCACTATATTAATTTGTTCGCCGCGGATGCCCCTGCAATCGCGGAGATCCTGCACCCAACCGAAAAAAAGCCATGAGCGTCATCCTTGCCCCGGGTCGTCATAGACCCTGGCTCACCCAGATCACCCTACTCTCTATCATTATGGGAGGGCTTCTCGCCCTCTCCCTAAAAACCCAGGATCGGATTCGTCGCGATCTCGTCGGGCACTCTAGCACGGCAGCGATGGCGGAGGCCTACACGAAGGCCAGCAACGAGACCCAGCAGCTTCGCAAACAAGTGGCTCAGCTCCGTGCCCAGAACCAAAAGTATGTGGCAGACATTGCCGACGAAGGCAACCGTAGTACCAAGGCTATTGCGGAGGAGCTTCAGAAGGTTAATGTGCTGGCAGGCCTGACTCCCGTGACAGGGCCAGGTGTCATTGTCACCCTGCGCGATTCGAAAAAAACGACCACTAAGCCAGTGGGTATCACCGATGCCGCCTGGCAAGAGGCCACTGCGGAGTATCTGATCCACGATGCCAATATCCGTGATGTGATCAATGAGCTCAAAAACGCGGGGGCGGAGGCGATCTCCATCAACGACCAGCGTGTGGTGGGTTCGACCGCGATCCGGTGTGTGGGCAACAATGTCCATGTCAATGCTGTGCCGACAGCGGGCTCGCCGGTGATTATCAAGGCAATCGGTGACCCGGACTTGATCCAGTCGGGCTTGCTGATGCGCGGCGGTATTAAAGAACACTTCGTAGACCCCGAGATGATCGCGGTAGACAAGGCCGAGACACTGACGCTTCCTGCTTTCTCCGGTGCAACTCCCCTGCGCTTTGCCAAACCGGCAGGGGATGTTAAGGGCGAGCAGGCACAGCGCCAATCCGAAGAGGCATCCAAAGCCATGACTGGAGGGGCACCATGACCATTCGTACCGGAGTTCTCTTTCCCATTGTCGGGGGTATCATTGGCTTTTTGGGTGTCTATCTCTCGCAGTACACCATCCCGGAGAGCCTCGCCTCGTACCTTTCGCTGGCAGCGCTGGCGGGCCTGGACTCAATCTGTGGCGGAATCCGCTCCGGCGTTGAGGGGAAGTTTCAGGACAATATCCTCCTCACAGGATTTGCCATTAACACCGTGTTGGCTGCAGCACTGGCCTATCTGGGAGATCGAATTGGGGTGAACCTGCACCTAGCGGCTGTCGTGCTTCTTGGTGGGCGTGTCTTTACCAACCTCTCGCTGATTCGGCGCTACTGGCTGAGCCAGCGACAAGCACATCCCCTGAAGCAAGAGACGGCGCTCTAAAAATGAGTGAGCTGGTCGTCGCCCTGGATATTGGGACAACCAAGGTCTGCACGCTGGTCGCGGAGGTGCAGGCGGGCGGGGTGGTGAAGCTGCTTGGTGTGGGGCATGTGCCGTGTAGCGGCCTGCGGCGTGGTGCCGTGGTGGACATGGCCAAGACCATTGAGGCGATTGAAGCCTCGGTGGAGCAAGCCAGTGCGGCGGCAGGCGTGGAGATTCGCTCGGTTCTGGTGGGAATCACTGGAGAGCACATCACCAGCCTGAATGCCCGTGGGGTTGCCGCCGTGCTCAGCCCAGATCGTGAGGTTCGGCGAGCAGATGTCAGTCGGGTTCTGGAGAGTGCGCGACTGATTGTCCTCCCCCCAGATCGAGAGATCCTACACGTCTTACCGCGCTACTTCACCCTCGATGGTCAGGAAGGGATTAAGAACCCCGTGGGCATGTGTGGGACGCGGCTAGAGGTGGACACGCATATTGTCACGGGTGCTGCGGCCCTGCTACGGAATGTCTCGGCCTGTGTGGAGAAAACGGGGCTCACGATTGAGGAGCTGATCCTAGAGCCCATGGCCTCGGGCGAAGCCGTGCTCCTGCCTGCCGAGCGCGAGCTCGGTGTTGCGCTTCTCGATATTGGTGGCGGCACAACCGATATCGCACTGTTCCGACAGGGTGAGATCTGCCACTCTGCCGTGGTGCCCGTCGGGGGCACCCTGGTCACACGCGATGTGGCAGCGTTCTTACGCACATCACTCGAAGAAGCGGAGCGGATCAAGTGCGCGGCAGGCTGTGCACAACCGGGGACACTCTCGGAGGAGGAGTCACTGCCCTATGCACTGCTGGGTAGTGAAGAAACCGGTCAGGGGCGAGCAGCGCGGCGAGAGCTAGCAGAGGTAATCGAGGCACGTTGTACCGAACAGATGCAGCTTGTTAAGAAAGAGCTCCTGCGTAGCAATCTGTTCGACTCACTACCTGCCGGAGTCGTGCTGTGCGGGGGAGGAGCGCTCCTTCCAGGGCTTGCCGAGCTCACCGAACAGCTTCTAGGGATGCCGGTGCGCGTGGGCTGTGTGCGAACCACCAGTGCACAGGCAGCAGGCCTGACAACACCAAGCTATGCGACAGCGTTTGGGCTGGTACAATGGGGAGCAAAACGGATCAAACCAGTCAGGCGAGTCCGTCCCCAAGGAGTTCTAGGGCGCTTCCGGGCGCTGTTTGCTCACAAAGAGCTAGAACATAATTTTTAGTTATACAAACACAAGTTTTGTAGGAGATCCGTGATCTGAAACGAAACTTAACAAACAGTTTACATAAAAACAGACTGGGAAATAATCGAGAGGCAATTCATGGAAGGACGTGGTAGCGGGATGAGTAGTGCAACACTAGACCCGTTTGCGCGGATCAAGGTAATTGGTGTGGGTGGGGGCGGTCAAAACGCTGTCAACCGCATGATTGAGGCAGGGCTCGCAGGAGTCGAGTTCTGGGTGATGAATACTGATATTCAGGTACTCAAGACGACAGCGGCAGAGAACACCATGCAGCTGGGTGTCCGGCTGACCAATGGTCTAGGTGCGGGAGGCGATCCGGAGATCGGACGGGCCAGCGCCGAAGAGAGCAAGTCGGAGATTCAGAAGGCGCTTGATGGGGCTGATATGGTCTTTATCACGGCGGGTATGGGAGGCGGAACCGGAACGGGTGCCGCCCCGGTCATCGCCGAAGTTGCCCGGGATATGGGCATTCTGACGGTAGCGGTGGTCACCAAGCCTTTCCGCTTTGAGGGGCCACGCCGCGCCCGGCTCGGCGAAGAAGGGATTGACCGACTCAAGGCCCATGTGGACACCGTGATCGTGATCCCCAACGATCGGCTTCTCAACGTAGTCGAGAAGCGTGCCACTCTGGTCGAAGCATTCAAAGAGGCAGATGAGGTTCTGCGTCAGGGTGTGGCGGGTATCTCCGATATCATCACCATCCCCGGACTCATCAATGTCGACTTTGCCGACGTGAAAGCGGTAATGCGTGACGCGGGTACCGCGCTGATGGGAATCGGCTTTGCCGAGGGCGATCACCGTGCCATAGAAGCAGCACAGGCCGCCGTCAACTCCCCGCTTTTGGAGACCGAGATCTCCGGTGCACGGGCCGTTCTTGTCAATATCACGGCGGGCCCGGATCTTACCCTTGCGGAGGTCTACGAAGCCGCCGACCTCATCCGCGAGAAAACGGATGCCGAGGATGCCAATATCATCTTTGGTACCGTGGTAGATGCACGGCTCCAGGGCGCGGTGCGCATCACGGTTCTGGCAACGGGCTTCCAGAACACGGGCAGTTCCAAGAAGGCTAGTATCCCAGCGGCGACCATGACCCCCACCCCAAGCGCGACCCGGATGGACACGATCTTCTCACGCGGAGCCTCCACGGAAACGGCTTCGGGAGCGAGCACAAGCTCTACTGCCACAACGACGAGTCCGGCGACGGACTTGGCGGAAGAGCGAGTCGAAGAGAAGCAAAAAGCCACAACGGCAACAGCGACGGACATGTTAGACATTCCAACATTCCTTCGCCGCCGCTAGGCACTCTCTCGGCACTTTCCCGGCCACTCTGTCTCTCCCCGCTTCTTCTTGAAGAAGCGAGGAGAGGCTTTTTGGTTTTTAGGAGTTCAGCAGGGTAAGAGTAACCGGGCCGAGTAGTCCACTGGCCCTCACCGGCCACTTGCTCGCGTCGAAGTGCTTATAGTCTAGGTTCACAAAGTTGATGTCGTAGAAGTTCTGCCAGACCACCCCGCGCCAGTCTAGGTCTCTGATACGATTGGCCGCAAGGCTCGCTACCTCAATCTCCAGCACGTTGCCAGTGGGCTTGGTGATCGTCAGCTCCAATGTAAACGGGGCCAGGATCATGGTTCCTACTTCCTCACCATTAAGCCGTACCGAGGCGCTCTCACAGACGCGTCCCAGCTCCAGTAAGTAGCGCCCCGGCTTCGCGTCAAAGACGGTCGTGTAGCGTGCCGTCCCGGAGAACGCCTCGTACGCTGCCCCCTGCTCTGTCCAAGAGCCCAGTTTTTCGCAAGAAAACGGCGGCGGCAGGCTCGGGCCACCGTCCAAGAACACCACCCCCCAGCCACGCAAATCCCTACCCCCTAGCCCCCGCCGAGCGGGGGACATCCGTACATCGCCGGTGGTGAGGATCACGGAGGCATTTGGGGTCAGCTCACGGGTGCCTTCGCCCCCCGTGAGCGGGTTGAGGCAGCGCCCGACGGTTTCGCTGGGAAGCGTGATAGTCTTCTGTGTGGGATTGACCACGAAGCGCACCGTCTTGCCATCAAGGGTTCGCCGCACCAGGCGTAGCCCTGAATCGGCCAGCACCTCGCGCTTTGCGCCTGCCTGGATGAGAGCGGCCTCCAGCTCAGTGCGAGGCGTGGGGCGTAGACCGCGCTTTATTGTTTCCAGTTTGGCGCGACGCTCGGGGAGCTTGCCAAAGCCCGGAACATCGGTGGGAAGTGCGTCCAGGAAGAAGACGGGGATCGCAAGCTTCTTCAGGCGTGCCAGAGTCTCGGGGGGAATGTGGGTTGTTTTTGGCACGACAACGGCTTTGTAGCGTACGGGGAGTTTCTTGGCGAGCATACGATCCGAGACAAAGTCAAACTGCCAGCCTCGGTCAAAGAGTTCTTGCGCCAGTGGCCCGAGTGCTTGCTTCTCCAGCCAGTCGCGGTGGTGGACGGTGAGCTTCTCAATGCGCCCTTTTTGGGAGTGTAGCAAGTCGTGGTAGGGCCAGTAGAGCAGCACATCACTGCCCGGCTCCCCAGATTGCAAGAACGACTGGCAGCGCGTGATGTAGTCGTGGAGGGTGCGGGCGTGCCGCCAGATCGGGTTACGTGGGTTCATCTGGGTCGAGGCGTAGAACACCCACCCTGGCCACGCCGCCTCGTCGGGCGAGTAGATCGTCCCGTGCCAGAAGATATGGTTGATGCCCGAGAGAAACATCTCATCCACAAGGACTTTCAAGTCCCCCAGCGTCTCGGTGAAGTGCTCTTTGAGCCACGTGCCCGTCTCCGCTGATGCCAGCTTCTTGCCGGTCACATACGCCGCCGACGAGGCAAACTTGCTGACGAGCATACTCCGATCGTCGCGGAACATCTCGGTCTCGGGGATATCGGCCAGCGCGTAGAGATCCAGTAAGTTCCCCGGCGCTCCGTGGGCCTCGTAGCGCGAGCGCATCCCGCGCCGCTTGCCCCACGCGATCCAGACCGGCTGGGCGCGCTCGATCATCAGGTCCGAGTGTGTCTCACGGTAGTCAGCGAGAATCCGACGTGCCTGCTCATCGGTACCCTTAAATGCCTCGACGTGGTCTTGCAGGCGATAGCCGTGCTTTTTCTCAAACGTCTCTAAAAGCTCGGGAGCCCAGTCATTGTTGTACTCGTAGCTGTCCTGATAGATGGCACGCGGCAGCGGCCCTTTCCAGCCGGAGAAGGCGCGGGTGAAGCGCTCCATAAACCGCCGGTGCGCTCGCTCGGAGGCCGGGTTGAGCATCCAGCCCTCCCCGCCGGGGCCTGCTCGCTTGACTTTCTGACTGCTTGGCTTGCTGGTCAGCGTGCCATCGGGGCGGATCACCAGGGTCTGGTTGGCGTCTTCATCGCGCACGTTAGGGCCCCCGAGGCACCAGCCACAGCCCACGGACATGTCAATTCCCAGCCCCAGCCGCGCGGCTTCGGAGAGCGTGTGCTTGAGCAGCTCTAGCCAGCGCGGGCTGAGATACGGCACAAAGCGTTTCTCAAAGCCCTTCGCGCCGTAGATAGGAATGATGTGCACGCCCCCCATCCCCGCGTCGCGATAGCGCGTCAGCTCGCGAGTGAGATTTTCTTCATCTACCGCACTGCCCATCCACCACCAGTAGGCCCAGGGGCGCGTCTCGTGGGTCATGGGCGGCCAGAGGCTCTGCTCTGAACTCTCTTTTGTTGTCATGAAGCCTAAGTTCGACACGCATCAACCGGTTTCCTAAACCTAGACGAACGAAATCGGGCACCCTTTAGGTGCAAAGAAACGTACAATGCACTATGCACAGGCGCTTCTGGAAAAACGTGGGTCAGGGTGTGGGAATCCTCGCCTTGTTTACGCTTGTCGGTCTGGCAACGCTTCGCCTCACCACTCCACCGTTTCCCGTTATGCCCGGAGTGACGCACCGTCTTCCCGAGCTAGACAATCGCCTGATGAGTGGCTGGCTGGGCAACGACAAAGTAGTGACGGGGATTGTTGATACCTCCGCACTCATATCTACCTGCACCGTTTACCGAGAGTTGCAAGAGCCGCAGGAAATCTTTGACCTCCTTGACCACACCCGACGACCCACTCCCAACTTGCCCAAACTCCCTAAGAATGAAGATGGTAGCGATTCCTTGCGTCGAAGCAGTCCCTCCCCCTCACCCGATGGCCAGTGGCTACTCTACGACGAATGGGCTTCCCACAACAATAAAATCTTGTTCAGGCGCTGGCGACTCATCCACCCAGACGGCACGGGCACACAGATTCTTCCCTTCCCTACCTCCGCTGAGTTTCTCTACCCACACTGGCTCACCGATAGTAGCGGCTGGATAGGAACAGACTCATCAGTCAGCACCGGCTACCTCACTCGTATCAGCAGCACACACCTCACCCAAACCCCACTTTCGCTCCCTGAAAACCTGTGGCATCTCAGTGTCGTGGCGGGCGGTGAGCTCGTCTTTGCCCCGAAATGGCGTGGCCAGCCCCGGCAAATCGTGTACAAATCAAGTTCTCTGAGCACTACCACTTTGGTGCAGAAACACTCCCTTCAACTTCCTTTGGGGACACCAGACCTATTGGGGTATGGCCCTTCGCCGTTCGAATTCTCCCGCGATGGCCGGTTCTTGATCGTCCGTGCTTACCTACCGAGTTCAGACAATAGGTTTCTTGCATGGCTCCAGCAAGCCGTTCCTGGTCGAGACGCAGGATATGTCTTCTGGCGCATTCCTCGCGACGGCGGCTCCCCCGAGCGCTTGCCTCTTCCAGGCGACGCTGTGAATTTTTCACTGTCACCTGATGGAAAAAAGATTCTGTACTGGCGCGATGCCAACGAGGCGGGCTCCCAAGCCTATCTGCTGACGCTCCCGGTTCGGTAAAGGTACAATCCAACATGAGACTCACTCGCCGTCAGCACATCGCCAAAAGCCTTGGAGTGCTCCAAATCCTAGGACTGGCAGGGTTTGTCGGGTACTCTTGCCGCCCTTCACAGAAGCCTCTTGCTCCATCCCCTCTCGTCCAGCGCATCCCTGAGCTAGACAATCAAGTCGCAAGCGAGCGGGGAGTTTGGTTGGGCAATGACAAAGTCCTTACAGGACCATGGGACGACGATCCACTGATTGGGCATGGAACATTTAATTGCACGGCGACAGATATCTTTGATCTCCGTACCCATACTCATCAGCCACTTCCTCACCTGCCTCCCCTCAAAGGAAAGCAAGATTCGTATCACAGCAATCCCGTTCCCTCACCAGACGGCAAGTGGCTTCTTTATGAAGAACCTCGTCGCTGGTGGCTTGTCCGCCCAGATGGTAGCGGAGCACGATGGATTCCTTTCCCAACCGATGTGGATTACTTTGCCAGTTACTCATGGCTCGCTGATAGCAGCGGTTGGGTGGGTATGGGATCAACTCAAGACGAGAAGCGAGTCACCTACCGATTTTGGTTAGATAGCGCAAGCCATTCCCCTATTCGCCTAAACTTACCAGAATACGGCCACCTCGAAGCTATCACCAACCAAGACGAGCTGATCTTTAGCAAAGACAGATCGTTTCGTCTCCTCGCAATTCCGCTGAACGCTGGTGCCGCAAAGGCGAGAGAGCTAGACGTTCACCAAGGCACACTCAATGCACTCTGGCCAGGAAAGCACGGAGGCACATGGCCACTGGCTTTCTCACGCGATGGCCGATTCTTGATTGTCCGTGGATACCCTAGGGCAACGGAAAACCATATAGCCGACTGGTTCCCAAGCTTCCTGAAGAGCACCCACCTAGGGCTCTGGCGTGTCTCACTGGACGGAGGAGTGCCGGAGCAGCTCGTGCCTGACGATGAGATAGCGGATTTCTCGCTCTCGCCCGATGGGACAAAGATTCTGTACTGGAGTAGCGGCTATCACAACGCTACCGCGTACTTACTCACGCTTAACGAAAAAGTCTAACATGACCCTCACCCGCCGCAATATACTCACGCTTGGGCTTGGCGCACTGGCGCTTGGCGCCGTGCTCATGGCGGTTGCCTCGTCAAGCCACTCGTTTTCACGAGTCCAAGCCCTCCCGGAAATTGAAGACTACTGGCAAGCACGCTGGCTGGGCTCTGATGCCCTACTACTGACTCCCGATCTGTTTGATGAGCGCCTGAAAGATGGGAAACTCAAGCTCTCCCCTATGCACTTTGACCTGGCAACAGGAAAACGCACTCCTCTAGCCTTTCTCCCCAAAGATTCCATTGACCCGCTTCCCTCTCCCGATGGACAATGGGTGCTCTACAAAGAAAGTCGAGGAGGTGGCACGGGAAACGCAGTGCCCTATGGCGTCCGCTGGCGGCTGGTACACACAGACGGAAGCGAGACGCGCTTTCTTCCTTCCGACGGGAGTTTCCAATCCGTTCCCGACGAGATTGGTGAGCCACTCCCCTGCGCCTACTGGCTCCCGGACAGTAGCGGCTGGATCAGCGTTACCCACCGAGGCAGCAAGTACAACCAAACATTGGAACGGTTTCGTCTCGATGCCCCAAATGGTGCCCCAGAGATCCTTACGTTTCCAGGGGGCAACATCAAATCCTTCAACCTGGAGGACATCAGCCCTGATGGTCGTCTGGTGTTTACGGACTACGTCGAGTACACACTCCAACTCTGCGCTCCGGTCTCGGGGAGTGTGCCCACAGCCCCCTTTCGCATCATTCCCCCCTTCGGTGGCCTGAGTCAGTTCACCAGTGATGGCAACGCTGCCCTTGCTCTCTTTAATGTTCATAAAACGGGACTCACCGCTTGGTTTGCCGACCTCTTCCACCGCCCGCTGGACACTGTCGAGCTCAGGCGCATCCCCTTTAGTGGTGCTCCCCCCACAGCCCTCGCTACCAACCTTCCTGTTACTACCTCTTTCAACCTCTCTCCAGACCGCAAGCATGTCCTCATCCGCTCTGACCAGTTCTACGTCGTAGCCTTAGAGGAGGGAAAGTAAGTGGCACTCACACGCCGCCAAAGTATCGCCGCTGGAGCCGTCACCATTCTGGCGCTCGCACTCACCGAGTTTATTTGCTATACCCAGAGCAGTCATCAAACGCCGCCCTCACTACCCGCACTGACACAGCTTTCTGTAAAGCGTATCCCTAAGTTGGACAATCGAATTCAAAGCTGGACGGGAGCCTGGTTAGGAAACGACAGGGTAATCACGGGCATCCCCGCGCCATTTCCTGGCTTTGGCCCTGAGGTGTGCGCACATCCTGACATCTTTGACCTGAGCACGCACTCACACTACCCTCTACCCAAGCTCCGACAGAGAAAAGAGGAGGAGTCCTCCGAACAGAATACCCCTTATCCTTCGCCAGATGGCAAGTGGCTTCTCTACACAGAATACCAGGGTAACCAGACGAGCAAGACTCGCATTCGACAGCTACGATTGCTTCACCCCGATGGAAATGGCACCAGGGTTCTCCCCTTCCCCGAAGATGCAGAAAATTTAGAACCCCACTGGCTCGCAGATAGTAGTGGATGGATTGCGAATGGCTACAAGCTTTCCAATGACAAGGGGGCGACATTACCAATCGCGTATCGCTTCGATCTGGTAGATCAAGAGAATTCCCCACAAGAGCTCTCTCTAACCCGGTTCAGCAACTTGGAAACGATTACTCATAACGCTGACCTTATCTTCAACGGCAAATACTCATTTCGTCACGAATCCGTATCCCTCAACGCCCCTTCGATTCGCCCTGAGCCGCTGGACATTCGGCAGGGTGATCTCGAAGCCTTCTGGCCGGGACATCATGGCGGACCGTGGCCTCTCCAGCTCTCACGCGACGGCAGCTTTCTCCTCGTTCGTGGCTACTCGCCCTCCCTAGGCAGGCAAAGCGCCGGACTCTGGCGTATTCCCATTCCCGCTGGAGCCCCCGAGCGCCTCCCTCTTACAGGCGATGTGGAGGACTTTGCGCTCTCGCCCAATGGGAAGAAAGTGCTGTACTGGCAACGTAGCGAGTCCGGCACGCACGCCTACTTGCTGACGCTTACCGAAAGGAAAGCGTAAGCGTATGGCTCTCACTCGCCGCAGAGCAATTATTTCAGCCCTTGGGATACTGGCGTCTGGTACAGCCTTGGCCGCGGGGGCAAAGTGGAGCCGCCCCAATGCTCGCCTCACCCTCCTTCCAATGCTAGAGAAGCGGGTCGTCTCAGGCTGGCTTGGTCCAAATTCTCTACTCTGTTTCGCCTCTGAGTCGAGCTACGACGTAGCGGCAGGTCTCGTCTTTGACCTGTCAACTAACACCACTTATCCATTGCCGCCGCTCCCAACACTCCCTCCTTTCACGACAACAGCACCAGACCCTTCCCCCGATGGGCGCTGGGTGCTCTACAAGGAGTGCATAGGTGGGCCACAGTGGGACAAGACCCCCATCCCTCATGCAACCCGCTGGCGGCTGGTGCGCACCGATGGCAGTGAGACCCGCCTCTTCCCTCCCGATGGTAGCTTCCACCCGGCTCCCGATGAAGACCGCTCCCCCTCCCCCATCTTCGCCTTACCCACAGCGTACTGGCTCCCAGATAGTAGCGGCTGGATTAGTGTTCCCGACGTTAGCGATACAGGGACTTTGGAGCGGTTTCGCCTTGATGCTCCTGATAGCTCTCCAGAGCGCCTTGTATTTCCAGGTATGGGGCACAAGAGTCTGGAAGGCATCACCCCGGAGGGACGCCTCGTGTTTACGGACTGTGCAGAGTTGACTCTCCAGTTCTGCGAGCCACACTCTGGGAGCCGTCCTACCCCACCGTTTCGCCTTATGCCACCTATGGGCCTCGTGTGTAGCTTTGCCGTAAGTGGTCAAGATGTCTTAGCGCTCGTTCGTGAAGTCCCTAAGACCCGCTTCGCTGCCTGGCTGGCCCGCCTGCTGCACCGCCCTGAGGACACCACAGAGCTATGGCGCTTCCCACTTGATGGTTCCCATCCCACACGTATCGAGATCATGCCACCAGAGACGTACTTTTTTGACGCTTCTCCAGATGGCAAGCGTGTCTTCTTGCGTAGCTACGATGAGCAAACCTACTTGCTGACGCTTACCAGAACGTGACGGAGCGCTTGACGTAGGTGGTGAGGCTGAGGGCAGAAAAAAGAGAGTGGTATACTTTTCGGTATGGGAACTCCTTTAGAAGAACGTGTCGCACGCCTCGAAAATGTGGTTGACAAGCTCGTGAAAGCACAGCCTGTCGTCACCTCAGAGAAGGCTTGGTGGGAGCGGATTCATGGGATATTCAAGGACAGCCCCGACTTTGAGGAAGCCACTCGCCTGGGTCGCGAGTACCGCGAGTCTCAGCACCCTAAAGAGGACGAAACGCTCCCCGAGGCAGCGTAGGAATGTATCTGCTGGACACGGATCATATGAGCTTACTCCAGCGCGGGGTGAGGAATCCAACCACATACTACGGCACTTACGCCCCCTACCCCAAGATGACGTGTTGAAGATTGGAGTGCCGAGTAGCGCTTCCCTAGGCTACTTAAACGTCACGGGGCGCTTGACGTAGGTGGCGATCTCGTTGGCGAGGGTGAGGGCGTCGCGCTCTTCGTAGACTTCGTAGATGGGCTGCTCGTGGCCGTCGGTGTGGAGCAGGCTCAGGGCGTAGAGGTAGCGCCCTGCGGCATCTTTGCGCTCGTGGACACGCACTCCCTCAACACGGCGGAAGCGGGTGACGAGCTCGTTGTTACGAAAGATCGTCCCATTGCGGGCGTTGAAGACAAACGTGATTGGCGCTTTGTAGGCATGGCGCAGGTACAGCGGGAAGCCGACCAGCATCCCTACGGTAGAGAACATCCAGAGAAAGCCGAAATGGTTTTTCTTAGGCGCGAAGAAGTCTGCCGCGGAGCTGACTCCCCACTGCGCTGCGCTTTGGGTCGCAATGAGGCCCAGTATGAGAACGCCGCTGGCCATGAAGGCAAAAAAGGCAAGCGCGTACCAGGTGAAGCTCCCCTGGTGCTGGAGAGTTACCGTGAGCTGCTCGCGCTGCCGCTCCACCAAAAAGGGGCCAACAGTGCGCGGAGTATCGAGTTCAGGCAGAGCCATAGTAGCCACGGCTAGGGAGGAGGAGGGGGTACTCCGATGCCATTAGATGGTGACGGTGTCGAGCGGATTGTCACGGGGCCGGGGTCTTTGGGGAGCAGTGTCGCCCCACCCGCGCCACATCCCGCCACGAGAACTAGTAAAACCAGCCAGAGAAATGTGCGTTTCATATCCCTGTCTTATCTCAAATTTGAGGCAATTGCAACGGGAAGAAACAGCGCGTCGTCATCGGTGATAGGCCCGCAGACGCGCAGGCCGATGGCGCTCGGGTCGCCGTCTAACACGAAGACCGAGTGCAGGAGCGAGAGCGTCTTTTCCCCCGACTCCGTAGGAACCGTGACCGTGGGCATTTGGACATACTTTTGCCAGAGCATCGGCTGACTGTTGTAGAGATCCAGACCACCTTTTGTCTCAGTCTCGCCGCTCTCTCCCACCAGCCGCACGGAGTGCCCTTCGCGGCCATAGACCGGCTTGACAATGTGCCGCTCGCCCAGAAACGCGGGATCAAGGTAGCTAGGCAGAAAGTACCGGGCGATTATCCCACGGGTCGCGTCATCGAAGAAGCTGTCTTGCTCGTAGAGGCCCCAGATTAGCGCCTGCACCGCCTTGCTCTGCCATAAAAACGCACCGGGTGGGTTGAGTAGCGCCACGCAGCGCCGCTGAACCAGAGAGAGAAATTTCGCACCGTGCGCATTGCCGAGCGCGTCGCGATCTTCCGCAAACCACTCCAGCGGGTAGAGCCGGTAGAGCAGCGCAATGGGCCGTCCATCGGCGCTGTCTACCAGTGCATCGTCGGTGAGGGCAAGCTGGCTGATGGGAATGTGCCGCACGTCCACACCGGGAATCTGACGTAGCAGCTCGCAGATAAACTCGGTCGTCCCAGAGTCTTCGACATGGCCGTCCAGCGACGTTCCGACGATCAGGGGGCGTGCCTCAAGGTTGGTGAGATTTGCAAGGCTCGCCCCCACGGCTCGGGCCAGAGTTGCCAGTAGCCGATCTCGCTCCCCAGCGTTGGGGTCTTGCTGGCCAAAGTAGCCACACACGCTGGCATTGATCTCGAAGCACTCTCGGATAAAGGCGGGCGTGTCGGTGTTGAACTCGATGAGCTTAAAGCCCCCCTCAGGGCTCTGGATCAGATCCAGGCGGCCAAAGGGAACATCCGAAACGCCGGGAAAGACGCCACGAACCACTTCCAGCGTCTCGCGTGGCAGACCAAGCTGGAGCAGTGTGGCATTGTCCAGGGTGCGCAGGAGCGGTGCGGTCTGGGCAAAGACAGTATAGATGGCGCGTGCGGCCTCTTGAAGTGCCTGGTACTCGGCTAGAGAGAGGGTGTGGGTGTGGAGCAGCGCGTACTCTTCGCCGCCCACATCGCTCCAGAAGTCAGGAGTTAAGGCAAAAAATTCCCGTCGTGCTGTTTTATCGTCGTCGGTCAAGGAATTCTAGCCGCCTGCCGAGAACGCCCCGCGTCCGCCACCAAAGCTCCCCCGGCTCCCCGACGAGTAGACGCCACCGACGTAGCCCCCACCGCCACCCGACGAGTAGCTCGTGCTGCCCTCTTCGTCGTCGCGCTTTGTATTGCAGCCGGAGGTCACCGCCAGTGTCGCCGCCGCTACCACGGCTCCTAAAAGAAGCTTCTGTGTCTTATCCATAGTGGTCTGTGACTCGCAGGATACCTGAAAGTTGCAAGTCAGGCCGCTTTTTTCAGCTCGGGCTTCGCTTTCTCCGCCTCTTGGAGCATTTTTAGGCGCTCTTTAGCTTCCTGGGCTGAGCCCGTCTTGCGCCCCTGAAGGGTCTGCATCATCACTTTCAGCTTGTTCATACCCGTAAGTATCGGCAGGCTGATCGTGCAAGTGGAGACGGATCGGGTCGCCCGCAAGGCTCATGGCGGCGGGAATCTCCGGGCGGGTATCGAGCAAGTACGATGAGGGAACCATCGGGGCGGCAGCATCGAGGACACTTCCCAGCAGGCGCAGTAGCAAGCGCCGCGCCCCTTCCTCACCACCAAGAGTTTTTCGTACCCGCACCGCTTGCTCGGGAGGGAGGTCAATGACTATACGCACGGCGAATTATACCGCTAACTATGGAGACAACACAGGCAGACGCCGCAGCGCGGCTGCGGGCGGCGGTGGAGAGCGCATCAACGGGGCTCATTGAGCGGGAGACAGTGGCGGAGGCGATTGCGCTGTGCGCGGTGGCAGGGGAGCACTTGCTGCTCATCGGGCCACCGGGAACGGCGAAGTCCGAGGCGGCGCGACGGATGGCAAAAACCCTCGGGGGGAGCTACTTTGAGTACTTGCTCGGGCGCTTCACCGAGCCCAGCGAGCTCTTTGGCCCGATTGATCTGCGGCGCCTGCGCGAGGGTATTGTTGAGACCGAAACCAACGGGATGCTCCCCGAGGCTGAACTGGCGTTTCTCGATGAGATTTTCCTCGGTTCCACCGCGATCCTCAACACGCTCCTGGCGATTCTGAACGAGCGGACGTTTCGGCGTGGGAGCACACAACTTGCGGTGCCACTCCGGCTCTGCATCGGAGCCTCCAATGCCCTCCCTGATGAAGGTGCACTGGCGGCGTTTGCCGATAGATTTCTGGTGCGGCTCTTTCTGGAGCCCGTCGCCGACCCGCTCTTGGAGGACTTGCTGGAGCAGGGCTGGAACCGGCAAGCGCTCGCCTCGGAGCCACTCGCCTCACTGGCGGACTTAGACTTGCTGAGCGCTGCGTGCCAAAAAGTGGAACTCTCAACGGTTCGTCCGACCCTGGCCCAGGCGCTACGCACGCTGCGACAGGCGGGCATCACGCTGAGTGACCGCCGTGCCGTGCGCACCCAGCGCCTGATCGCCGCCGCCGCCACGCTCGCGGGGCGAACCGAGGCCACGCCCGCCGATCTCTGGCCCCTGATCTACGCCGTGCCCACCCGCGACGAGCAAGCGCTTGCCCGAGAGGCGTTCCGTCCCCTGCTGGCCACCGCCGAGAACGCCGCCCTGCCTCACGCCGCCGAAGAGGCATCGCTAGGGCCACTCGCCCGCGCCCAGCGGCTCTCGGGAGGCATCCGAAAGCTCCTCGCCGCTCCGCCAGAAGCCCCCGACGCGCTCGCTGCCTGGAAGCTGCGCCTCGAAGGGGCACTACGCGAGATAGATGCGGGGTTCGCCCCTGAGCGCCTCCCTGAGGATCTCGCCCAGCTCCGCCAGAAGCTCATCGAGTGGGTGCGCGTGTGAGCGGCACTCTTGCGCTGGAGTGGACAGACCGTGAGCCGCCACTGCCTCCCGCGGGCCTCGTCGCCCTCGGCCCCGACGCGACGCTCCTTGCCGAGCGCCTCTCTCGGCTGGATGCGAGCGTGACGAGGCACTTGAGTGCTGTTGTGGGTTTTGCCCCCCCTCCCCGGATTTCCCTCCCTCCCCCCTGCCCCCTCCCT
>NZ_JANNYP010000874.1:0-2242 GCF_031410135.1 Armatimonas sp.
ACGTTCTCCCCGACGGCGGCCCACTTGGCCCAGTCGCCGCTGCGCCGCACGAGCGCGAAGTAGGCATCGGAGTAGAGCTTGATCTTGACTAGCTCGGTCTGCTTCTTGGGATCGTAGGTACCGTCCTCCCAGTTTGCCCCGCGCTGGTAGAACGCGCGGTTGCCCGAGTACTGGATCTGGCGCGCCTGCGCCTCGGCGAGTTTCTTATCCGCGCCACTCTGGGACGTGATGGCGGCCAGGTTCCCCGCCTGGTTCTGCGCCCGCCCGCCCCGTGCGCTCTGGCTGAGGTTCACCGCGCTCTCGCCCGTCGTGACCGACCGTGATTGCTGTTTGAAAAGCTCCCCGATGCCGCCAGCACCGCCGCCCAAGCCACCAGCAGAACCGCCTGCGCTTGACCGAAGCTCCCTCGTCACAAAAGGCCGATCTGCGGTTCCGGGTTCAGGGACGAACATCGCGGTGTAGGGGGTGAGGACGCCAAATTCTTTTGAGAGCCCGATGATCTGCTCCTCGATCTCTTTGCGACGCGCCGGGTCTTTCTCATCGCGAATCTCATCGAGCAGATACCCGATCTTTCGGCTGGCCCAGAGGCGCGGTAGGAAATTGGCCTCCGTGGAGACGGCGGCGAGCTTGGCATCGAGCGCGAAGCTCTGGGGCTTGCCTAGAACATCGCCCGTGAGGGTCACGGACATGCCCGAGCCCACCCCGTAGCGTCCCACTAAGACAAGCTGACTGCCCTCAAAGAGATCGGGAAGCTCATCGGGTTTGGGGTAGATCTCGCCCGCACCCGCACCCGTCACTTTTAGCTTGAGGTTCTCCAGCACCGCCGTGCTCGTCTTGGCCACAAACTGGCTGGTCTTGATCTCGATGTCCTCGTCGGGGCGGACATAGTCCGCATCGCCGCTGAGCTTGCTGCCGACGCGGTCCAGAAACGGGACATCCACATCGTAGCCGACCCCAAAGACAAAGCACCGGGCACGTTTCTGCGCGGCACTCACGGCATTGCTAAGAATCGTCGCATGGTCGCGCGTCCCCACGGTTGGTAGCCCATCGGTGAAGAACAGCAAGCGATTCCCGCTACTTTTCTCCGGGAACTGCTTGAGGCCATCGGTAAGCGCATCGTTGATATTGGTGCCTCCATCCGCGACAATCTCATCCACAAAGGCGGCGGCACGCTTGAGGTTATCGGGCGTTGCCAGAGTCGGCTCTGGCGAGAACTTGGTGACGGCATCGGAGAACGTGAGGATATTGAAGCTGTCCTGAGGGCGCAGCTTGCCCACGGCGAACTTTAAGGCGCTACGTGCCTGCTCGATCTTCTTGCCCTGCATCGAGCCGGAGCGATCCATCACGAGCACGACGCGCCGTGGCGGCAGATCCTTGAGCGCGGTCTTGGGGATATTGGGGCTGGCGACTACCATGAAGTAGCCGCTCTGGTGCAGCCCACCACCGATACTGGCCACCTGGGGCAGCGCCGTGTTGTAGCTGAGTAGCGAGAGCGCGACGGCGTTGGTGTCTTTTGCCCCCACATAGAGCGCCAGCTCGGGGTGCTCCGCCAGCGCCCCCTCGTTCTTGGTGGACGACCACTCCGCGGAGACGCGGCCCGTGCCGTCGTCAAGACGCTTGATCGTCACATTGTGGGTGGGGGAGTAGAGGCTCCCCGTATTGCTGGCAACCACGCGGATGCTCACAAACGCGGGCTGCATTCCCCCCGGCAGGTGCGGCCCCGCCAGCGCCCAGACAAACTTCTTGGCATCGCCCTCGCGTGGGAGCACCGAGACCAGCTTGAGAGTCACGCGCCGCTCGCCGCCTGCGGGAATCGGGAAGACGCGTGCTCGCAAGAGACCCTGTCCCACATAGCTCAGCAGCGCCGGGTCGCGCCGCTGCCGAACAATCTCCTCGTAGATTTTTGTGGCCTCGTCTTTACCCAGAACCCGCGCCTCGAACTTCTGCTCGCCATCGTACATGGCAAAGTCTCGCACGGTCGCGCCGCTGGGGATCGGGAAGACAAAGTCCGCCTCGCCCTGCACCGTGGCAGCGTTCTTAAAGACATGCGATACCTCCACTGTGGCGATCCCGTCTTTAATGTCCGCATTGAGCGTCACCGACGAAACCGTGATCATCGGCGTGGGACGCGGTGGAAGTGGAAACGGGCGTGGCGGCACGGGCCGAACCGGAGGCTGGGAGCCGGGCAGCTGTGCCCAAACGGCCCCGAGATTGGCAAGAAGACCCGCTCCCAGGACTTGTA